>JANBVM010000001.1:0-60850 GCA_024239015.1 Patescibacteria group bacterium
CTTGAGCGAACTTATCGTAAGCCTTGAAGGTTGAGTTTAACCCTAATTGAATAAGCTTATTCATCAGATTTTCATATATGGATGATCTACTATGATGTAGAGCATAGATGCCTGGTAACTTTGATACGGGGTTTAACTGAAGCCATTTTTGAACGATTTCCGATTTGAGCAGATCACTTCGAAGTTTCTCAACATCGATTTTCACTTGATCTGTTGCAAATTCAGTAGCGGTTTTATAACGGATGACTGGTCCACCATTCTCCAACAACCAATTGAATAAATCTGTAGAAGTCATTTTGTTATTACATTCATCTGGATTAAAAATTGATTTCTTTTATTGTTCCATAATAATATGGATTCTTTCAGCTATTAAGTTTAATTCAATATTAGTAGAATTACGTGAAATAATCGAAATAAAAATTAAATAGTTATTTATTAGTTAAAATTGATAGTAATTCTTTAAAGAGTAAGAATTTATTAGAAATATAAGTACTCTTAATTACATTTTAACATAAAAAAATTAATACAATGGTAAAAACTAAAGAAGAGATTCTCGAGAAACTTAAAAAAATAAAGAAAAAGCTCAAAAGTGATTATATGGTAGAATTAATTGGGCTTTTTGGCTCATATGTAAGCAATAATCAAACTGCTGCCAGTGATATTGATTTTTTAGTAGAATTCGATAAAGAAGCTGATTTAATTCATTTTATAGCTCTTTCTCGTTACTTAGAAGAAATTTTTAATGCAAAAGTGGCCATTGTTTCAAAACCTAGCCTAAAAGAAGAATTAAAGCAAAATATTCTTAATGAGGTCATTTATGCCTGAGAAATATAAATTTTTTGGATTAATTCAATTTAACTAAATCATTAACTATACTAATCAAGTATCAATAGATACATAGAAAAGAAAAAAATGAAGTAGATTTTAAAGATTTTATTTTTTTACGCTCTGTTGAGTTCAGACATTAATATTATTAGCTAAATAAAGAAAATATCTCAGAACTTAGACAGTGGTATGATAAATATTTTCCATATTACGATCTACCATACTTCTAATTTTTTTCGGAGTTTTTCAGGTAAAGAAATCGTTCCTAACCTTATAAATATATAAATTAAGAAGATATATATATTTTCTGTTTACTATTGCTTTTTTTATTAAATTCTATAACTGAATCTTAGAAATCTTAAAGTTTTAAATTAATAAATCAATATTTAAAGTTTTTTTTTAATGGAATGATTTATAAATCCATAGAAATTAGTTTATTTAAAAAAATAAATTTAAAATAAAAATTAGTTAAAGTGTAAAAATGACAAAGCATACGAAACCAGAACATAGAAGAAGAACTGAAAATATTAACATGGCAGTTACGAAATCTAAAAAAGAGTTCTTGGAAAACTTAGCTAAAGAGAAAGAAATGACTGTTTTTGAATATGTCAGAATCAAATTATTTGGAGGTTAAAGAAAAATGAACTACATCAGTCATGCCAAAAAAATAAACCCCCAAAAAAAAAATAAGCAATTTTTGTAAAAATAATTTATTCTTTCATCAATTTATATATTCCATATAATATTAAAGCTGTTAACCCAATGAGTCCTAAACTTAAAAGCATATTATATCCAAATAATTCAATTTCTTTTCCTTTCCTACTTTGTTCAATATAATGAATTGTATTACTTAAGCTTACATTTTGATTTTCAGGATCGAATTCAATATATTCAAGTCCAGAAATAAAACCTTCTGTCTTTATTCCCTTTTCGACTAAAGGAATAAAATTAGTAAAACCTCGAGCTTTTATCCAATATCCTATTTCTTGATTAACAAAACCAGATTCTTTTCCTCTAGAAGTATAAAGAACTAAAAGGTAATCACTAGTCTCAATATTTTCAATTATTTTATTGGATAATGGCTTTCCAATTTGATAATCTCTTTCAGCAATGTAAGCCAAAATTCCCTTTGATTTTAAATACTTTTCTAAAGCTACTACTAATTGATGGTCTTTAGTACTATGCGAAATAAATATTTTTAACATAATCTTCACTTTTTTCATTTTTCATTATTTTTAGATAAAAGATAAATCAGTGCAGCAGCACCTAATCCCACAATTGCACCAAGAGCAAAATTCCCTATAGCAGTAAGAGCTGTGCTATTTTCTTCATAACCACAATTAGAACATTTTATATTTTTATCATTTATTTTAAAATCGCTCAACTCCCTTCTGCATTTTGGGCAAATAGGTTTAATTTCAGGCAAGTTATCAAGCCCTCTTTTCATTAACTCTTCTCTTGCTTTTTCAAGTTGAGCGTGCTCAATGTCAGATAAACGAACCATATTTTTACGCATTTTAATTCACGTGATTAAAAATTTTAAATTTAATGTTATATCGTAAGTATCGATCGTATTTATATATTATCGTCTGTAAATTTCTGTATAACAATCAAATTTTTCTTAATAAAAAAGTTCGAAGTTGAAGGGAACTATTAGAGAAACCAAAATTAAATATTCATATTGGTTATCTTCCAATAATAGAAAAATTTTAAAATATAAAGAAAAAGAAAAACTAGTATTCAATAATATCAATTAGCTAATTTCTCAATTTTTCGTGAAACGGTTACGTGCTGAAAAGTACACTCAAATTGTCTATCTATTGAAAAATATAACCGGAGTTTTTTGTAAATTAAATCTTGGATTATTGAAATTCATGATAAAATAAATGTTAAATTAGGTTCTGAATGGATTCGTGAAATAACCGATAATTATTTGTCATTCGAAAAATCAGTATAGTATTAGTCTCATAAGAAGTAAATACCTTAATATTTTTATAAAACTCTGATATATTATTTTATAGATATCAAAATTTCATGGAGGTTAAAAATGGTAAAAAAAACTATTTTTAAATTCATTCAAGTTCAAAATAAATTAGGATTATCCGATTTAAATGATAGATTAGAACTAGATTTTGATAAAAGATTACTCATTCAGAAAGTTTTTTATTTTTTAATTAAATTAGGTTTTGATTTTAAGCTAAAATATAACTTCTATAAGTATGGTCCTTATTCTCGAGAATTAGCTGATATTTATTTTGAATCCTCAGAATTTATAAGTATGAAAATTCATGAAAATTCAGAATATCATTTTAGTAGTAATGATGAGTTCGCTCTTACTAAACTTAAGAGTCTTTTGGAAAAATGGGGTGAGAACACTCAAATTTGGGAATATTATTCAAGTCTCTTATTTATTCATGAAGATATGTATTTTAGAATATGGAACATTGAAAATGTAAAAGCTAAAATTGCTAGAGAGAAGCATGAACTTTTTGATAGATTCAAATTTGATTCAGTACTCCAAGAATTAAAAGAACTTGGTTTAATAACTAAACATTAATTTGATTGATGTGAAGCGAATATTTGACCCCATTTATGGATTAATTGAACTTAATGACATAGAATCTCAAATTTTAGATACACCATTATTACAAAGGTTAAGGTATATAAGACAATTAAGTTTAGCTGAATTTGTATACCCTACAGCTACTCATAATAGATTTTCTCATTCTTTAGGAGTATTTCATATAACTGATAAAATAGGGAATATATTACAAAAATTTGACAATAAATTCATGAGCAATTACTATATAGATAATTTAAAGATGGCAGCTCTTTTACATGATATTGGACATTTGCCACTTTCCCATGCACTCGAATTTTCTGAAAAAGAAGATGTTTGGAATAGATTACCTTCTTTCTTAAAATTAAATCATGAAGATTTAGGAGTGTATCAGATAAAAAATTCATACTTAAAAAATATCATAGAGAGTGTTGACGATCGTTATGATATCGATTTGATTTGCAATTTAATACAGGGTAATGATATAGCTGATAACCCAATTTTAAATAGAGTAATAAATTGGGAATTAGATGCAGATCGACTGGATTATTTATTAAGAGATACATATTTCACAGGTGTAAAATTTGGTAGTATTGATTTTGATTATTTGGTAAGTAATTATGAAATATATAAAAATGAAAAACTTGTAGTTAACAAAAAAGCTTCAAGATCCATTGAAAATTTTCTAATTGCTAGATTCTCTTTATATGATCGAGTTTATACGCATAAAAATATATCCTATTATAATTTCTTCCTAAAAAACGTTACTAGTTTATTAATCGAAAATAGTCTATTTCCTTTATTTAAGAATGACTTAACATTTGATGAAATAATTTTAGATGAAGAAAAATCTGAATTAATTTATGAGTTAACTGATTTTTCATTATATGATAAACTCCTTCAATATTATTATCATCAAAGGACCTTAGAAGAAAAAAGTGAAAGTATCTTACTAAATTTAAATTCAGTGTTATTTCGGAAAAAGAATCATAATATTTTTCAATATCAAAAAATAACAAACCAAAAATCTGGCATTATTGAGTTGGTTGATGATAAAGTACTAACTTTAATAGAAAGTTTAAATGAAGAGTATAAAAACCAGATATATTTAGATAATCCTAAAAATAGATTTACAAAATATCAATCAGTATTTTATCCTTCGATTGGATTAGATCAAGAAAAAATAAATGAAATTAAAGAACAAGAACTAAAATCAATCTGGATTACATCGGATAACGGTAATCCTCAATTATTTTACGAATGGACTGGAACTTATTTTAGAGAATTATATTCTTTTAAAAATATAAAATACTTAATATATCTTGAAAAGAATAAAGAGAAATTAGCGGAAAAATATAGATCAATTGAAAATGATATAAAGAATCAGATAAATAAACTTTAAAGGAATTCTTTTTTATTAATGATTTGATATTTCAATTCGTGAAACGGTTATCAAATTTAAAATAGAAATTAGAGCTCTGTTTCAACCGAATAGCGAATTCTATTAATTTAAATCCTGATAATTTTAAACCAAATAATAATATTATAATGAAAAAGAGTACAAAGGAACTTGAATTCGTGAAATAACCGTTTCACGAACTCACTTTCTTCTAGCTTGATATCTTCAAATCATTCTTAATCGTGAAAATTCTATTTATTTATATCCATAAAAAACTTTCCAGAATTGGTCATCGAGAGGTATATTTCGAGGAAAAATCATCATGCCATATCCTTTAAGTGTATAACCATCATGCCTATAAAACTTGTCTTCAATTAAAGTCATCAAATCATCACAATAGTCATTAAAAAATGCACCTGGGCTTAAACCAAAATACTTCATAGCATATCTTCTCACCAAGTATGCTACGATGTCTGCTAATTGAACACCATTATGAATTATTGAATCAACAATAAAAGGTGTTTCTATAACTTGCTCGGGAAATTCATCCCAACCTTGTCCCGTACCATATTTTATGAAAGATTCTATTTCGTGACGTTTTTGTTCATCAAATTCGGGATCAACCGAATCCATTACTATCATTATATGCTGGTCTTTTTTTGGATGATTATCCATTACATAGCGGTTTAAACGTTCAATTAATAGTTTAAATGCCCAATTTGCTACTCCTACGTAATTTCCCTTCATAAAATGTTCCTTATGTACCACTATTGATACAATTTTTATAAACAATTTTGATAAAAAGGAATATATTTCCCGCCAGATACTTCTTAATTTATCGTCATCATCTCCAATAGACTTATAATATCCTTCCTTACGCGAAATTTCTTTCATGTGAAGTTCAAAATCTCCTGGTGGATCTTTCTGAAGTCCTTTATTTCTCACAAGATCCCAGATTTTACGTTTTAAATTTTTAATTTCCTGATGAATCCAATTCCAATATTGTTCATGAATAATTAGAGCTGTTAAAACATAGAGTTTATTTTGTTTATTGTTAATATCCTTATTACCTGATTCATCAGCATAAGCGAAATACATTAAACTCTAACCACTTGATTGTTATTTTAGTTTAATCTTTCACAATATTTATAGAATCTCCTTTCTTGGAGTTTTTATATAGGTTAAAATTTGGAAAGGAACAAGAATGAAAAAAGTTGATTTACTACCAAAATTTGCCAAAAATTTCGATAGGATTTTATAGACAGTGAAAGAATAGTTTTAAACACGAAGTCTTCTTCTATTTGGGTCTTTAATACCAATATAACGTCGAATTCCAGAATGACCTCCTTCATTATATACATACCACAATCCCTCATCCCTTATTTTGTATTTTAAAGAGCAATTTTTACATTTTATATCGATATAATCTACTTTATCTTGGAAATCGATTTCTCCTTCACATTTAATGCATTTCATTTTTTCTTTTAATAGGAGCAATCTAAGACTTTCAATAAAGATTAGATAGTTCTTGTTTATCATCGAATTAATTACATCCCAGGTTGAGTCCTTCAATGAATTAGAATTAAACACAGATATAGTTGAGCGTGAAGGTTTATAGAATGAGATTTTTGGGTCAAAATATTGTCCGAGAGATCTTACAGATATGATATATATTTCTTTCTTTACTAAATCTGCTTTTATTACCTTGGCTGTTAGGTCAACTTGTTTAAAATACTTTTTGTTTTTAAACCAGTAAAGCATATAATCATAAGATTTTATTAACAATTTCTCAAATACTCGAAATAATATTAATGTTCCCAATGCTGATAGAATTGAGTATAAGACGATTAATGGATTAAGTGAATCTGTAAGAAAATTAAAAAGCCAAGTGAAAAGGCCTGAAAACAATGCACCTATTACTACATATGTCAAATCATTTTTATCTGTTTTTTCCATCTTAATTCCTCAATAGTCCCTTTCTATTTTTACATTAATGTGTATAAAATTAAAATACTATTATTAAGTGAATCTTTACCTTTTTTCATTATTTATTCTTTCAAATCCTTATTGTATTTTTATCAGCAAGATTTTCATAAAGGAATAATCTTAACACTATGACTATACTGCTTTTTCATGTAGTTAGTTATTTCGAAATTTTTTTTTTGATATTCATCACTTAACTTAATTAAATGTCCTTGAGTGGGAATAATAGAAATGAATGCTTTAATCTCGTCTTTAAAATCACTTACATTAATTTTATTCTGATTATCCACAAGCATTTTAAATGAATCAATTTGTTTTTGAATGAATTCAATATTAGTTTCTTCTTTATTAATCTCTTTATACCAATGATACTTAACAAATGGAACTTTAATTTCTACATCGTGTCTTTTTTTTATCATTATAAATTATTTACTCGTTTTTATTTTATTTTATTTATATAATATTCACTATATAAATAAAAGAGTCACTCTTATAAATCATTTTATTAAACCGGAACCAAAATCACAATATATAAATAAATAGAGGGTGCAGATTTACTAATTTTTTGTTTTATAGTTTTAAAATTTACATTAAAATCTTAAAAAAAATATAATTCGGTTATTTCACGAATGCGCACCTATCTCCTTTTTCAACTTAACCTTTTTTAAGTCATCATATCATATCTCTCCTCTCTAATTAAATTAATTATAGTTTTTCATATACTTCCCCTTAATTTTTAGCTTTTTAAATAAAAAAAATCGGTTGTTATACAGGAATTTACTATTGATAATACTTAAATACGATTGATGCTTACAATAATACATTAGATAGTAAAATTAATATGATGTGAAAAAAATGCGTAAAAATATGGTTCGCTTGTCTGATATTGAGCATGCTCAACTTGAAAAGGCGAGAGAGGAACTTATGAAGAGGGGACTTGAAAATTTACCTGAAATTAAGCCTATCTGCCCAAGTTGTAGAAGTGAGTTGGATGATTTTAAAATTAACTCAAAATATATAAAATGTTCTAATTGCGGTTATGAAGAGAAGAGCACTTCACTTACTGCTATAGGAAGTTTTGCTTTTGGAGCAATTGTAGGATTAGGTGCCGCTGCACTAATTTACCTTTTATCTAAAGACAAGAAAGAATCACAAAAGTAGTGAAATTTATGTTAAAGATATTTATCTCTCATAGCACAAGAGATTATAAATTAGTTACAGCATTAGAAGTATATTTAAAAATAAAAGGTATATTGACCTATATTGCTGAAAATGATTGTCAAGTTGGAAGATCCTTATCAAGTAAAATAATTGAAAATTTAGAGAAAAGTGATTACTTTTTAGTTCTATATACTAATAAAGGAAAAGAATCAGATTACGTCAATCAAGAAATTGGATATTGGATAAAAGCTCGCGGTTTTACTAATCTTATCCCTTTAGTTGAAAAGGGAATAATACCAGAAGGCTTCTTATCTGGATGTGAATATTTTGAATTGGATCCTAAAAATCATAATATTGGTTTGGATAAAATTGTTGATTACTTAGTACAAAAGAAAGAGGAATATGAAATAGAATTATTTGGAGATAACATAGTTGTAGGTTTAGGACTCTTAGGGCTTACGGCTTTGATACTATATGGAATATATGTAGTTGTGAAAGAATAGAACAATTATTATACCTTACATTTGAATAGGTTAAAAGCAAATTTTAATTTCTCATTTTGAATTACCTAATAAATAAATATGTGCTAAAACCTTTTGTGAAATTGCTTAGAAACAAAGAATTTGAGTTCAGTTTAAATTGGTTGTAATTATAATTATATTAATTAACCAATTACAAGTGAACTAATTAATTAAGGGTAAAGAAATCCAAGATCTTTTGGAAAAATTTGTATTGGACCCTGATTTAGCTACTTTAGTAGCTAATCTCAATGTATTTAATGTAATGAATGTGTTAAAAGTTGAGACTTCTGAAACCGTCTTCTCATCATTTTTGGCTTGGTTACTTAACCCGAGGGAAAATCATGGTCTCGGATCTTATTTTCTAAAATATTTCTTGATGAGATGCGCGAAAATTTCAAATATTTTTACCGTCATTGACATTGATAAGTTAAATCTAAGTAATAGTATTGTTAGAACAGAAGAAAATTTTCATGGTACAAGAGCGGATATAACAATAAGAATTGACGATATAAATCTAATGAAATTTGGATGCTTAATTGAAAATAAAGTAAAATCCACAGAAGGCGAAGAGCAAACTAAGAATTATGTGAAATATTCAAAGATAAAATATCCAAAATATGATTTTATGTATGTTTATCTTACTCCTTTTGGTGAAGATGCCGATTCCAAAGAGTTTATATCAGTAAGTTATGAATCTGTTAAAGAATTATTAGTTCAAACAATTAACGCAAATAAAGATAATTTAAATGAAGAAATTTTGAATTTAATACAGCATTTTTTATATAATTTAGAGGAAAATATATTGAATAAAGGAAAAATTGTAGATTTATGTAAAATAATTTATGAAAAACATAGAGAAGCAATTGAGGCTATTATTGCGAATAAGCCACAGCATATTAAAATAATTGAAGAGGAAATCAAGGAATTACTTATTGATTTACCAGGTGAGTGGATGACGCACCCAACAAAGACCGATTGCTACGTATTTAAGAAACAATGGTTAGAAGATTTTCGTGAATTTAATATAGGAAATCTAGTTCCATTTTTCTTTTATAACGTACACTCTTGGAATAGCGAATCATTGTATATCGCGGTACAGTTATACATAGACAGAACAAAAGAATGGAAATTAGATGTTAGAGAATTATTTACAGAAATTATTGAAAATAAAATAGACAAATCTGGTGTAAAGCCATTTCTCTATAATAAACAAAATATAGCAAAAAAAATCAAAGATATCGTAATAAAAGAGGGTTATGAAAATGACCAGGACTTGAAAGATGTAGCTTTGAAAATGAAGGATTTAATTGATGCAACAATCGGAGTTATTGATAACACCGTTGAAGAATTAAAAAATAAGCTCTCTAATTTGAAAAATGAAAAATAAGGATCTTTTTCCCAATATTTAGTGGCCTTATCCTACTCTTGGAGAGACATCCTTCCTCCAATACATAAAATTTCTGTTATGACTTATCATTTCAGATTTCTAATAAAATTATTGAGCTCGTACATTATAAGCCTTAACAAAATCTGAAGATTGGCAAGATCAACATTGCGTTGTTAAAAATTTAGAGCTTTTAGAATTCATTAATTCGCTCAAATTCAAGAGATTGAGATAAAATTCTTCAAAAAATGTCCATTACAAATTATTAACCCATGAGCGTATGTTAAGTTATATATCTTAAAAGAAAATAAAGATAAGCATGTTAAACTTAATAATATTCTGAAATATAAGAAAGTTCTTTTTCTAACTGTTATAATTGTGCTAGAAATTATTTTATTAGTTTTATTTACAATCCTGTTTATTACAACTAACATAGAATTTTATAAACTTATAGTTGAATTATTAAGAAATTTTATAATATTAACCAGTGTAGTAACCGCTTTAACAATCCCATTTGTTATGAAAGATATTGAAGAAAAGAAAAGAGAAGTGGAGTTAAGAGATCGAATAGAAACAGTTATCAATGAACTTAAAAATTATTTTGAAATTATTATCTCTTCTAAATTTGAAGAACTCCCAAAAAAAAATCTTTACATTCATCCTCAATTTCAATTTTTTAAATCCATTGGTAGGAAAGAACCTGAATTCTTAAAGAAACTCGGTATCGATATTTCAAGTTATACTAGTACTTCAAGAAGTGGAACTCAATCTGAAGGAGGTAGTTTAATTATCCTAAACATTTATAGATTACGTGGTGGTTATCAACCAACTCTTATTTTTATAAGCACAGAAAATGAATTTTCGGACTTACCGGATTCGTATGAAATTCTTTTAAAAAAAATCATTGAAAACGCAGAAAAATTTTTTTCCGTAACATTAGATAAAAATTTATGCTCCTTATCAGATGATCTCAAATCAGGTTATTTAGAAGTAACAAAACGTTGAATTATACATAAAAAATTTAGCTACAATATACCTAGCGAGATTTTTCATAATTCCCGATGCTGAAACTGTCTTGGTGACTCCTTTTGAATCAATTCAAGATATATCTAACTATGTCAATTTGACACCATCAAATTCAACTTATGAAATCCATATAGATCCTGTTAATTATACTGTGGATGAAACTCCGCGGAACTTAAATCAATTTTTAAATAATTATGAACAAGTTAGAGTGTAAATCTTAAAAATTCGTTAAACGGCTGGTACTTAACTCATTTATCACGAGTAATTGTAAAGCTACTACTAATATCAAAGAACAAATTTGGGTGTCAGAAGTGTCAATTTCGTTCAAGGATGGGAAATTTTTCGCAATCAGATTAAAAAAAAAGTAAATTAATCCAATAGTACTTAATCACTAATCATTCTCAAGAGATTCAATATTATTCAAGCAAACATCAATTCTATTATATATTTGTTTTTTCAAAGTTCCACTAAAACTAGGAGCAATTGTTAGAAGATCGAATAACTCCTCTTCTAATTTAATTATTTCATATTCTTTTCTTCGAGATTTCATTAGCTATTAACTCACATATTTTTTCTGAACTAATATTTGGACTTAATGTAATTCCAATTCCCTTTAAAATCATAAATTCAATCTTTCGGTCGTTTATCCATTTATAAGGATTTTTATCAAGTATCTGATCATAATAATTTATGAAGTTGTCCATCGAAATAATCCAACAAAATTCTTGCTTAAGAGCAAAATTCAATATAAACTCGTCAGCTACCTTACTAGATTCTATAATTATTCCTTCTTCTAGCAATCCCCTAAATTCATTTTGTTTATCTATTTCATTGAGAAGATTTGGGTCGCAAATGGGAAATGTCCTATGTTCAGAGAAACCCAATCCATTCAAATGATTTAACAATAATTTTATATCCCCAAATCTTGGATTTTTTGTTCGATTATAACGATGTCGAGCCACATTATTTAAATCAATGCAAAGGGGAAATTGAATTAAAAATGGCAATTTTCGAAAAATACTTTCTAACATAAAGATCAATAGTTAAGATTATATTTAAAACAATGTTTATTACATAACTATTTGACGTTCTCATGGATCAATTATAAAAAAATATACACATCCATTTTACATAAGCTTTTTAAATTGTATTCATCTATTTTTACTAATGTCAATCGAAAAAGTTATTGGGAATATTATTGAAATTTTAAAAGAATTTTATGATTTAGATTTAATTCAAATAGAAGCATTGAAAAATTCTGATGATAAATTAGTAATCTCTAAAGAAATTCTTAAAATCCTATTTAAGAATAATATATCTTCTGTAAGGAACGAAAAAAAGGATAAAAAGGAAGAAAAGAAAAAAATAAAGCGGTATACATCTCATTGTACTTTAAGACATAGATTTCCTAAATTTTTAGCGAAAGCAAAACAAGAGGAATTCATAGAATTAGTTATAGAATTACTAGCAGATTGTCAACTGCATATAACTATAATAATTGGTGGTGGGAATACTAATTACTTCTATATTTCGGGTTTAGAATCAATAATTAATCTTCTATTGAATATAGATTTAGATGGTATTTTTGAAAAAAAAAAAATTAAAGAGATGTTTGATAAGCCTTGTTTAATCTACTTTAAAGAAGGTTTTATGGAAAAAATCTTTGGTCCTGACGGATTACTAAAAAAAAAAGGATTTTCCATTCCAAAATTTATTGAAACTGTAAGTTTACAAAATGAGTTTTCTAGACAGAATGTATACAATTGGAAAAAAGGAGGTTATTTTCCTGTTAATTTCTTTAAAATTTTTATGATTCGATTTGAACAATTTAACGATTACTATAGATATATAGATTATGTAAAGATTGGAAATTCAAATAAAATTTCAAAAGATTTATTAAATAAAATTTTTGAACAAATAAAAAATTTTGAAAAGTATATCAGTCATTCAGAGCTTAATGAGATTTTTAAACAATTCAATATTGTTCAAAGATTAAATATAATTGAAAAATATGATGATTTAATTAAGAATGTCCAAAATGAGAGAGAAATTAAATATTTGGATTATGTTGAGTTAATTAGATCTAAATTTGATATTTCAGACGATAGAACGTTAATAAAATCTGTTGAATTAGTAAATTTTAAGTCTTATAAAAGAGAAAAGATTGATTTTGAATCAGGAATTAATATATTATATGGCAAAAATGGCAGTGGAAAAACGTCATTGATCGAAGCCGTATTATTTGCTTTATTACGATTGCATCCCCAACATTCTTTATATTATAATCCTGATCCTTCAGAATCTAGGAGTCCCGCTTATATTTTTTTACTAAACACTTGGCTTATACGAGCCGGGGAAGAGGTTTGTGAAGTTAAATTGACTTTAAAAATAAGGGAAAAGGAAATAATAATCGTCAGGAGTATTTCTAGAGATTTAACTCAAGAATTAAAAATATTTGATGGGGATGAAGAAATACCTCTTATATCCTTTAAAAAAGATCCAAATATTCCATCTTTGGTGATCAATTCATCCGAAATAAAATTATTACATCTTGACAAAGAAGAGTGTCTTGAAGAGGCTCAAATTTATTCTGAAAATCAAGAACTTTATACTGAGTTTATATTCAGTGAATTTGAAAAACGTGGACTATTTTTTGAAAAGAACGAAATTTTTTCCTCATTTTTTAATGAATACCACTTTTTCTGGGATTGGGATGAGATAAATAAAAGAAAGCGTAAAATAAAAAATTACTATAGGAATAAATTCCGAATGAATTATTTATACAATTTAATCAAGGATCTAAAAAGAAAACGAATAAAATTACTGTGTAATCAAGCGAAGTTAATCTCCTCATTGAAAAAAAACTTGGATGATATGGAGCTCTATACTGATATTAATGAAAATAAATACTATAAAATTACTTCTGGAGAATGTATTAAATGCAATGATATATGTGAAAGTGAAGATGGTGACAGATATCATTTTAACGAGTTACTGGAACAAGGTTATATTAGTAAAGATAATTTTTTTAAGACTTACTATCCTGTTGAGACTCACCATGGAACAACTTGTCAGAAATGTGGAGCATACTATTGCGATTATCATCATCAATGGATGGATTATGATTGTGAAAAATGTGATAATGACTTAGAAGCTAACTTATACAGAAGAAGAGAATTACATGTGTTACCTTCTCAGTTTTTGAAAATTCTTAAGTTTTCTTCCAATATCGATGAAAAGATCTATGAAGAAATCTATAGAGACAATTATAACCAATTTAAAAGAATTGTAAAACAAGAGAAATATCATCCTTTATTAGTTGAGAATTTTGATCTAGAACTAGATAATCACTGTTTTAATGAAATTTCATTAATTTATGAACTTTTAATCCATCATTATACTTATATAATCGAATCATTAAAATTTCTATTATTAGGAGGACAGGAACCGAATTTAAATTCACTTATAAAAAACATCGAAACGTTCAATAAGAGAGATAAGATAAATCCAAATATAGATTATATTAATCATATTGTATTGATAATTATCTTTTATATCCAGAATTTAATCTCAAACAATTCAACAATTTTAATTAGGCTTGATTTATTGATAAAAGATACTATGAAAAGTTGTTATAACTCTTCATCTCAAATTCACCATTTATCATCTTCCTCTATCGAAACCTCAATGTATCGTATTCTTTATAATACAATAAATCTCTTGAAAAGTCCTTTATTTAGTCGCATTGATCACCTAATCGAAGCCCACCAAGGTGATATTGATGATTTTTTGCAAATTTATGAAAAACACTTTCACAATTCTCTCTCAAAAAGATATTATGGATTTATATATGGTGAAATTAAGATAGTGAAGACACCACAGAAAGATTATCATCCAAATATAATTTATTATGGCGAATATGATATTCAAAAATATCTTGAGACTGATTTTAATGTATTTGTTACCCAAGTTGAAAATGTAATGAAAATAATAAGTTGGGTAAAGAAAGTTTCAGAGAAATTGAAAAAAAATACTGAAGAAATAGAAAATCTTGAAGATAGGATTAATTTTATCAAAGAACATTCTGCTCTAATTTATAAAAATGTGTTTATTAAATTTTTAAATGAGGAATTAAAGAGATTGGCTCCTAAAATATTTAAGGAATCAAATAAATTTTATGGTTTTCTAGATGAAGATAGTTTCCATAAAATACAGTTTCAAAATGGAAAAATCGCACCCCTCAACATACTTAGCAATGGGGAAAAGAGCAAGTTCTTTTTAGCTCTCATTTGTATTTTAGCCAACCTCTCAAATAACAGCTTATTCTTTTTAATTGACGAACCTAATGAATTATTGGATACTGAAAATATTAGTATCATCAAGGACTTTTTCTCACCACTTTTCAGGACTAAACAATTGATTCTTTGTACTTATATCAAGAAATATCTCGAAACAGAACCAACTCAGAAATTTGAGGTTAGAAAACATTTGGATGGGACATCATATATCGAAGAGAAATAACACATTAGATAATAGATAAAATATTTACACTAAACTCTGCAGCGTCTAAAAAGTTTTTTAATAATTTGATATTTAAAGTATGAGATATTATGAATAGAGTGGAGATATATGATAAATTTAGATATTTTAGAAAATTTAAAAGCAATTAAACAAAGAATACTAGCCTTATTAATAACAAATGATTTTATAACTGATTCTTCTTCAATAGAAGATGAACGGTCAATGAACTGGAATTTTTACCAAGAAAATAAAGAATTCATAGATATAATTGATGGAATACTAGAAAACATGAAAGTATTAATCATACCTTCAGTAGAAAATAAATCACAAATTCTCAAAATAATCAATTGGATACAAAATACCAACTATGATAATATTTCATTAGAAGAGATTCAGGATTATTTAGAAGAACGAACTATTGATAAGTTAGAATTAGAAAATCGTTTTCAGTAGTAACAATTATTAAATTGGTAATAGAAATAAACTTCATCTTAGTTTTAAATTCATTAAAAATAAATACAGATGAGTTTAACTTATAATACCACACGCACTAATTAAAATCATATAATGGACTTTTTGGTATCGACAAGAAGGTTTCCATACTACGGTTGAGAGTTTTTCTATAAAAATATTATCAGATGTAAATCGGTCTGAAATTGAAATCGACAGAATTTTCCGTGGAAATAATTTTTAACAATTATTCGGTTATTTTGCGATCTAGAATAAAAGCTATTTTAAATCAAAGTAATCATTGACGAGGGTATAAAATCTTTTTAATACTTCTTCCCCTCGGGCTGTCGTGTGATATTACATAATATTATCATCGTTTAGTTCCTTAATTAAATTTCGGGAGAGGAGAAACTGAAGAGTTTCTTTTATTGTGGATCTTACCCATAGGAACAAATAAAAATAATTAACCATATTAAAGAATTTGGACAAAAAGTAAGATTTTTATTAAAATGTGATATAACCATAATTAGACAACAAATTTCAAAATCAAATTACAAATTATAATTTTAAAAATATAAAGAGAGGGTGGAAATGCATGAAGGATAAGAAAATTATTAGTTTAATCTCGTTAATCTTTTTTTCAACTGTTTTGATAAATATAACTCCGACACGAGCGATAATTAAAGACCAAACAATCTCAACCATAGCTGAAAAAGATACCTACGTTAATACTGATGAAGCTTTATCTAACTTTGGTGGACAAGATTATGCGTTGGGGGGTTTTTATTTTGGAGGAGACATTGTAGAAGCATATTTCTTCTTTAACTTTAGCGATAAACCAAGTACTTATACCAAAGCCGAAATTTCATTAGATTTTTGGAGCGTTTCTCAAACTATGAATGTCTCAATCTATCTAATTGAAGAGGAATGGGATGAATATTCGATGACATGGATCAATAAGCCATCAAAGGGAGCTGAAATTACCTCTATAATAATCACTCAATCTGATATCTATACTATTAATGTTACAAATTTTATTGCTGGTAGAAATAACCTATCTATTTGTGTTTATATAAAAGTTGAAAATTACGTGAATGACTATTTTTATATAACAACGAGAGAAGGTTTTTATTCTTGGGCTCCTGAGGATGCACCTCAATTAATATGGACTTATCCTGGAAATGTAGAAATTACTGTTACAAATCCTACATCTTCATCCAATTGGCTGGAATTAAATATTTACACGATACAATGGACCTCAACAGGTGATATTGACAATGTAAAAATTGAGTTATATAAAGGTGCTTTATTTGTTGAAGAAATAACATCAGTGCTAGGGTATACTATCAACGATGGCACATATGACTTTTATGTATCTATTGCTGAGAATTATGATGGTACAGATTATAGAATAAAAATCTCAGATTTTGATGACCCAAATGTTTATGGCTATAGTGGTTACTTTTCGATAAATGTAAGGAGCGGTACTATGACAATTACTAGTCCAACTAGTTCTTCTTCATGGCAAGCTGGAACTATAAAATCTATTACTTGGACATCAACAGGAAATTTATTAAATGTAGACATTGAAATATACAAAGGAGCAGTATTGATGTATTACATTTATGACGTATCAAATTTAGGGATTAAATTATGGGATATTGATGCAGCTATTGAGATAGGGACTGATTGGAGAATTAAGATTTCCAACTCAGATAATTCAGCTCAATATGACTGGAGTGATTATTTTGAAATATATAACGCTAGAGATGGTGGAGCAATATCTGGTTATGATTTTTATATAATTTTAATGATATCAATAATTTCCCTTACGATAATAACTCGGAAAATAAAAAAATAATTTTTTTTTCTATTGACTCAATTATTATAATTTTTCTAAATCTATTTATAATTAAGTACATGTAGATCTTATTCAGAGGGGCGTTTCTAGGGAAAATACTTACGACTTATAAATCTTGAAATAGATCTAATCTGATAAATAAATTATTTTAACAGAGAAGACTGTTGAATAATTTTATACTCAGTTAAGATTTATGAAAACGTCAACAGTAAAATGGTCTGATCCGGTCAGGAAATGGGCAGTATCTCCAGTGGTAGAGTTGATTATATTGGAAGATAAAAATTGATTGACATAAATAAAATCAATGCGAGAATTATATATCCCTGGATAAGTAACACCCCAATCAGTTGGATTTAAAGTTCGATGAACGTCAGTCCAACTATGAATTGCAGATGAATAAACACTATAATCACCACCCGTATCGGGATTACTATAAGGGGAAACCATCATACTTAAAGGTCCATAACCGAGTCCGCTCTGAGGATTAAGACCCCAATCTTCAGGAGAAAAGGAGTTTAAATCACCCAAATAAACTAAAGATACATTTCCTAAATTATCCATATAGTTGATAATACCTTCTTGTTCCAATTCTCTTCTTTGTTCATTTACAGCCTCAGGCATGGCCTTTAAGTGGGATCCAATAATATGTATTGGTGTCCCACTTACGTTTACTTCTACATCATAGAAATCATGAGTAACATCATAACTAGTAGAATTATCGAGTAGAACATGAGTTATTTGATTATAGTCAATAACAGGATAACGACTCATTATTGCCGCTCCATCAGTAGACCTGGATATTCCTTGAGTACAATATCCAATATAGGGGTCCTCACCAGCAAAATAGGTGTTAAACTCACTTACATATTGGTTTAACTTTAAATCGCTATTATCATCCCAAGTTCCAGTTTCTATGAACATTATGATATCTGCATTCTCCTCTTTTACTACGGTTTTCCAATCAGGATAAGCAAGGTCTTCACCACTTTCCTTTATGTTAAATGCCATCAACTTGAAGATTTCAGATGTTTCAAGAATAATTCCTGAATTGTTTACAGTCACGGATATTGTATCAGAGCCATTATTACCAGAAGGATCGATAGCTTCACAGAGAATAGTATGAGAACCATTTATTTCTTGTGTTGTATTCCAAGAATAGACATTTGTACCTGACCTTAATATATCATTAATATAAATTGCGTAAGAACTGATTCCATTGGCATCAGTAGCACTCATAGTGATTGTTACGATATCCGAAACTGTCGAATTTGCCACAGGAGAAATAATAGTAACAATTGGTGGCGTAGTATCTGCTCCTCCGCTATTATTTACAATTATTGATATGGAATTTGAACCAGTTTTACCAAAAGGATCGGTAGCTTCACAGAGAATTGTGTGAATCCCATCACTTTCTTGGGTTGTGTCCCATAAGTAAGATTTTGTTCCTGATCTATAAACCCCATCAATATAAATTGCGTAAGAACTGATTCCATTAGCATCAGTAGCATCCATATTAATTAATATTGTACCCGAAACTGTTGAATCATCGATCGGAGATAAGATTATAACATTTGGGAACGTTGTATCTTGTTCTTGAGGAGTATTAGCTGGAGTATTTACTATTATAAACAATAAAACAATTGAGGTTGTGCTAAAAATTATAAACAACGTAATAATAGCCAAATATTTCCTATTTTCAATTAATCTCATTTTAATTTTAATAATGTTGGTTGACTTCTCCAATTCTTGAAATTTCCAAAGAATCTATTCTCTCAAGATTTTTGTGTATAAATTAGTATTAAAATATTATTAGACTGTGGATTAATAGTCATTTAATAAGAAGAAATATAGTAACTTTAAATATTGATAAAAATATATAAAGTTAGTAAAACCTCTCTATAATTATAATTAAGGGTGAAATATTAAGTGGTAAAATCATTTCAAGGCTCATGGTGTATATTCTTAATTTTATTACTCCTAGGAATAGTTCCAGCTATTATTTATTATGCTATAATGTATAAAGAAGTAACTCCAATAATAGTACAACAACAACCACCGCAACAAGTAGTAATAGTTCAACAACCTGCAGCGCCACAACCTACTGGACAACAAAACAAGTATTGCTCTGAATGTGGCGCAGAAGTAACCGGGAAATATTGTAATAATTGTGGTACTGAAATCAAATAATTTTAATTTGTTAATAAAAAAAGTTGCTATTTTTTTTCCTAATTTTATTTTGTAACCGTTTCACGAATTTTTAAATTGTTTAATCTTGAAATAAATTCAATTAGACTTATTCACTCACTACTTATATACCCACTATTACAAATATTTTTATAAATTACTCTTATAATTTTTTTTTTGCCAATAGAGGAGAACTTAATTGACAATATAAGATAAGTAAAAAATAGGACAATCTTAAGGTGAGTTTTCAGATCTAAGTTGAAAACTTTATTATTAGATAATTATTATAAAATTATCTAAAAATCATTATAATTATTTTTTTATTGAAATTATATTTAATAATAATGTATAAGATTAGGTTATACTTGAGTTTTTAGTAAAAACTAGTTATAAAAAACTAAATAAAAAGAGAAAATAAAAAAAATTGATTAAAATTTATTGGATTCTAAACCTACATTAAAAATTCTTCAAAAGTTTCTTTGTCATTTTCAGTATAATTTTTCCTATATTCAGGATATTCATCATGTACTTTTTGCATTAATAGTTCAGTATCAATATACATTAAGTCTTCTTTTACTTCAACGATAATTTCTTTCATTCTTATATCTAATTCCTCCCATATTTCTTTTGCTAACCTATGTCCTTTTCTTGTTAAAATACATTCTATTGATGCAGTGTGTTTAAATTTCTCCCAGTTCTCTTTGCTACCTGAAATTTTCTTCCCATCTCTCACAAGATAAATTTCAATATACTTTTTTTCGTTTAAATCTTTAATATCCTCCCCAAGATGAACTGGAATTGGTCCTGCTCTTGCTGCTCCCATTTCATCAAATAAGAATGAATCTTCACCATATTCTTCCTCAAATTTTTTTTCGATATAAAATAGCATTTTATTAAAGCGAAATTTCTGTCTAATTGCCTTTTTCCGTTGTTTCACATCAGCATAGAGCAAAGCTAATTCAAAAATATTATATTCACTTATTCCGTATTTTTTAGCAATCCTTCTCTCATCAGCTTTTATGAGGTCGCTGAAAAGATATAATTCATCTCCAGTATCTTCTTCTCTATATAGGGGAATATCCTCCAATTCTGCTTTTTTATTTTTCACATCTAAAACTTTTATACTTGTTTTCTCTCCTGTAAGTGTTAACATTTTACCCAACCTTTTATCTTTCTTTTTTAAAACTTCTTACTTTTAAAATTCTATTATTATTATCATCATTCTGGCTTGATTCTTTTTGCCATTCATAAAATATATGTGCTCTCTTCTTGCTTTTCTTATCAACTATGACTCTCTGTAGTCTTTTGTTGAAAGGCTCATTTTCTACATCACCAATCCAAATTAATTCTTTTAACATTCTATAGATTTCATACAGATTTAAGCCAGAGATTTGACCTTTTTTTTCTTCAAATAACTTTATAAGGCGTTTTGTTAGCCTTATTTTTTTGGAATCAATTTTCATGGTTCTTACCCGTTTCGACAATCAATAAATATAATTATACACAATTATATTTAAAATTAAATGATTCCAACTTCTAACCAATGCAATAAAGAGATATTTTATTTCAAGTTAAATAACACCATTTAATATATACAAGTTCTCATAAAAAAATTTATGCTTATTCGACAAAATTATTATATCGTCAAAACTTTTTAAATATAACTTTTTTTATGTTTTACGGTGTTTTTCAGAAAATATACTCCTGAATTTTTATCAAAAGATCTTAAGTTGAGTTTTATTAGATTTTGGTAAAGGATTTAAGCAAAATAAAAATATTACAATTTTGGTTAAATGCAATATTTTTGGAATAATCATTCCTATTCTTAATAGTCATTCAATATTTTTAAAAATAATTTTAGTGTCGGTTATTTTACGAAGATTAAACTTTTTTTTGTCTTAATTCCTTCGGAGGATTTTTCATGTTCCATTGACTCCAAGCGTATCCTCGAACATTTTCCCATCCATACTTTCTCATAAGTTCCAATGTAACTTCCTTTAGGTCAGCATTCTCTTTTACTTCTTCAAGGGCTATTATCTTATTCATTTGTGTCCATTTATTCCCCCCTTTTTTCAGATTACTAACTCTTGTGTTTACATTTGAAGATTTACCCACATACCATTTTCCATGTTCAAGTCGAAGGATAAAAACAGCTGTCGATCTTGTCCGATCCTCGTTTTCTTTTAAATATTCTAAACCCCCATCTTGACTTCTAATGCACTCCTGTATTTTTTTCGGGATATAAGTATTATAAGAATCACTAAAACTTGTTCCCCTTACACATCTCCAGCCATAATTTGTTATATACCGAACCATAACTTCGGTAAGATCTCCATCTTCGATAATCTCTTGAACTTTAATTACTTTACTATCTCTTGTCCATATGTTTCCCTTTCCTTCTCTATGTGCTGCGATAGTGGATGTTGTATTTTTAGATCTTCCAATCCACCACTTATTATTTGCTAATTCTAATACAAAAATAGGTCTTCTCTTTCTCGAAGTCCTTTTTTCGGCTGTAGCAATTTTTAATATATTATCATTTGTAATTTTGATTGGAGTTTCTTTCTGATCAAGTACCATTTTTTTATTTTGACTCTTTACTGGTGTTAGGGTACCCTTCACATTTTTGCTGATTCTTATTGGGTATGTAAATTTACAATCAGGGTAACCTCCGCACCCTAAAAAGATTCCACGGCTTCCAGTTCGTTCATGCATAAGGCTTCCACAAACTGGACATAGAATATTTCTAGCGCTTTCAATATTAAAAGAAAATCTACAATTCGGAAAACCATTACAACCAAAAAATTTCCCATTTTTACCAATATAAATAGCTAATTTCTTATTACAATTAGGACATACTTTAGGGGGAGTTAATTTTTGATTTTGTTCCTTAGTAGTTAATGTTTCCTTAATTTCATTGAAATTTAGATTTCTTTGTAAATCATTATCAGGTCGGCTTGCTCCTATTTCTCTTTTCTTAAAATCCGGATTCAATTCTAATTTTATATCGAAGAAAGAGTTGAAGTCGGAATCATCTAAAAATCCATCCTCCTCATAAATTTCAAGAATTTTTCTTAAATCTTCATTTTCTTCTACGTGCTCTTTTAAAAAACTTAAATCTGTTTTATCTAGAATATATTTTCCCTCTTCTTCAGCTTTCTCTAATTCTTTCTCTAATGATTCATATTGTTTTTCAGTTAAGAATTTATTTTTAGTAAAAAAGCTGAAGAGATCTTCAAAAAACGGATTATATTTAGCGAAAACTTCTAGCCACTGTTCTTCTTCTTCGCTCAGTTCCTTCATATACTCACCAAATTCTCGCCTTTAAAGGTTGATGCGAATAAATTATCATTGTAACATTAATTCTTACCTAAATAAAGTTTCTCAAATTTTATTAACCCGATATCTAATTTATTATATAGAAATACTATTGATTTTAAAATAATCTAATCTAGTTTAATTATTTGATGTGGTATAATGGGAATTTTCTTGAGTAAACCATCGAGAAGCGCTACTATAGGAGAAAAAATGTTCTTTAACAGGGCTGATTATTATTTTACTAATAGTAATGATGTAATTGGATACTTTGAACCTTTTATTGGAGAACTTCATCCTGATTATTTGTTGCTCTCTCCAAAGTATGGTATATTTATTGTAGAAATAAAAGATTACTCAGCAAAGCATCTTAGAAATATATCTAAATCAGGGGAATGGGAGAAATTGAATGGAGATGGATTATTTCAAATTAAAAACCCATTTGACCAAATGCATAAATATTGGAGGGCAGTCAAGGATCGTATCAATCATTGTGATTTTCCGAAAGGATTAGAAATTCCAATTATTAGATTGGTAGTTTTTAGTCAGATATCCAGTAAAAGCCAACAGGCTAAAGAAATTATAAAAATATGCCCTTTAAAAATTCATATTGCTTTCAAAGAAGTTATGAATAGAAATACCAATTTTAGAGAATTTTTTACTAATCTTCTTCCACTTGATTTTAGCCTTTCTAATGATGAATTTAACTTATTACGTGCTAATTTAATTCCTTTCTCCCGGTTACCTACTTATAAGCAAGCAGATCTGCTTAAATACTTCTCTATTGAGGACCAAATAAAATTATTGGACGGGGAACAGGAACGAATTGCAAGGGAATTAGGAGAGGGACATCGATTGATTTTTGGTGTAGCTGGAAGTGGAAAAACAATTCTCTTAATTGCTCGAGCTAGAATAATCACAAAACTTTACCCTGATTGGAAAATCTTGATCTTGTGCTACAACAGGTTACTTAGAGATTCACTTATTCAACTTTTAAATCCTCAAGATTATGAGACAGATATTACTATTGAAACTTTCCACTCCTGGGCTAAAAATTTCATCATGAGTGGAAATAATAATTTTACTAATAAATATGACGATGCATATAAAAAAGCAGAGAAAAATGGGAATATAACGGAATTCTTCCAAAATACAGTCCCAAATCTATTATTAGACATGCTAAATACTTTAAACAAAAAGAATGGATACTACGATGCTATATTAATTGATGAAGCACAAGATTTTGACCAGAATTGGTTTCTTCCTGTAATTCAAGTTTTAAATCCTGAAACAAATTCCTTATTACTTACATGTGACGGACTTCAAGGGATTTATGCAAGAAAAAGATTTACTTGGGCAAGCATTGGTATTCAAGCTAGAGGTCGAGTAAAAAGGTTTGAAAAATCTTATCGTGTTCCAATTGAAATAGGAGTTGCTGCTCGAGAAGCTTTACCCAAAAATTTAATAAACCTAATAGATCAATACGATGAATTTATTTCTACTAAAGAATATGCTGGTGTTCATGGGATCTTAGAGATCATTATATCTAAATCTAGAGACGAAGAATATAAGGCTTTAATAGAAAAAATTGCTCATTTGCTAAAAGTACCGCAAGAAATCTTATTATTATTTCGGAGAAATATGCAAAAAATCGGATATAAGCATCCATTTTTCGATAAATTAAAAGCCCTTAATATTGAATGGAAGGATTTAAAAGAATATCATCATATGGCTACAGGTTTATATGTAGGTACACTTCATGGAACTAAAGGTCTAGAATCTGACACTATAATAATCCCTGAAGTAGACACTTACAAATCCGATGAAGATCGACAATTATTATATGTTGGCATGACTCGTTCCCGTAAAAAATTAGTTTTGAGTGCTAATCAATCAACTGAATTGATAAAATTATTTGAACCACATCCTATCTAAGAATTAATTTGACAGATAAAACAAAGATGTGAACCAATTAAAATAAAACGATTAGTTGGAATAATAATTTCTAAATCAAGTAATTTTTGAGCAAGAATTTTATTTTCAGCATAATCCTTGAGGATAAATTCATCTGATGCAAGTTCTACTGAATTACACATGATAGAGAGCTCAGCTAATGGCTCCTCGTTATAATTATAAGCAAAAATTGCGAGTTGACCATTTGAATAATGCGTTTTTTGTAGTTTACTATTGAGCGTTATTTGGGTATTTATCATTTCTTTCATAAATCATACTTATTTCATTCTTTATAAATGAAAAAAGTGTATTAAAAAACTGATTTCTTATAGTAAGTTTTTGTTAAGAAACTAATATCACAGTTGATAACCGTTTCACGTAAATGATTAAGCAAGTCATCTTCAAAAAAAAATATTAATCTTTATAAATTATTAACCCAATAGCGTATGTTAAGATAAATATTTTAAAAGAAAATATAAATTAACATGATAAAAATTAATGATATTCTGAAATACAAGATAGTTCTTTTTCTATTTGTTATTATTGTGGTAGAAGTTATTTCATTAGTATTATTTACAATCATGTTAATTACAACTAAAATAGAATTTTATAAACTTATCATTGATTTATTAAGAGATTTAATAATATTAACCAGTGTAGTAACCGCTTTAATAATCCCATTCGTAATGAAAGGTATTAAAGAAGAGAAACGAGAAGTAGAGTTAAAAGATCGAATAAAAACGGTTATTAATGAACTTAAAAATTATTTCGAAATTATTATCTCTTCTAAATATGAGGGATTACCAAAAAAAAATCTTTACATCCCTCCTCAATTTCAATTTTTTAAATCCATTGCAAGAAAAGATCCTGAATTCTTAAAAAAACTCGGTATTGATATTTCACTTTTCACCAGTACTTCAAAAAGTGGAACTCAATTTGAAGGAGCTACTTTAATAATATTAAATATTTATAGATTACGTGGTGGTTTTCAACCAACTCTTACTTTTATAAGCACAGATAATGAACATTCTGAGTTACCGGATTTATATGAAATTCTTTTAAAAAAATTCATTGAAAACGCGGAAAAAGATTTTTCCATAACATTAGATAAAAATTTATGCTTCCTATCAGACAATCTTAAATCAAGCTATTTAGAAGTAATCAAACATTGAAATTTTTATAACATAATTGCCTAAAAGAGTCATCTATTCATTAATATTAGTATATCTCATTTAATTCTCGATAGAGAACTATAGATATATTGGAATCTTTATTAATAATTAGCATTAATATTTTCTTTTTATTATATATTTGAAAGAGCTTAGGTTATTTCATGAATTTGGACATCAATTCATTCTAATTTTTAATTATTATCTTTTGTGATACTCTTTACATATAGTAATTAAATTCTTAGATTCGTTGTTTAAGCGATCTCCATCAATATGGTGAACATCCAAATCGGTAGTTTTCCCATACCTTTGACATTTGTTTCCATCACGCGTTTTTATTTCCCGTTTTAATTTAACTGTAAATCCATGAGTATATCGGGAGCGTGCATTAAGTTTAGGAAGCATTAATATAAGATAGAATATCTTTACTTTTTCTCATAGAATCCCCATATTTGATTGTTTTAGCATTTTTAAAAAAATTTGAAATCTGAAATTCCTTTAAAATTATTTGGTCATACGATATAATTTGAAATGGTTTTGATGACTCCATATGTTCAAGAAAATTCTTTATTAAATCTATAAATTCTTTTTTATTTGAAAAATTTGAATCTATTATAATTATATAGTTTATGTAGTGATTCCACTTATCTTTTTCAACTAAATAATTTTGCGTAGGATTTTCTTTAATTTTGGATTTTAGTTCTTTTATTATCTTTTCCTCATTAAATTCTTTGATTTCGATTAATAAATAATCTAATATTATTTGATAATTTTTCTCATTTTCTAATATTATGATTCCTTTCTGTTTTTGATTTTCAAATTTAATTTTTAATCCTTCTTTTTTAGATTTTTGAAAAATTACATATAACATTAACTGGTAATCTCTAAAGTAGCCTATTCTACCTTGTTTTATTTTATCCTCGATAATTTTTTCAAAATCTTTATTGATTTCATAACCAACCCCATTTCGACAGAGAGATTTTGCTACTTTCAGCGTTGTTCCTGATCCTAAGAAGGGATCTAGTATTTTATCGCCAATAAAAGAAAACATCCTTATTAACCTATAAGGTAATTCTTCAGGAAACATAGCAATATGCTCTTTTTGGATTATTCCTGGAAATCTCCAATGACCCACAAACCACTTTTTCCATTCGGTTAATGAAATTTTTGATAATTCTTTTATTTGACGTTCAACTTTCCTCGCTTTACCATTATGTTTTTTAAGGATCAATATATGTTCATAATCAAAAGTCAATAGCCCATTCCTTGGATAATAAATAGAGCCCATCAATGAACAACCACCTGTAGTGTTAGTAGTACTTACTTTTTGCCAAATGATATCTCCTAAAAAATCAAAACCTAAATCCAAACAATCATTTATGGTTTGACTTGCTATAGATAATATCATATATCGCCCATATTCTTTCGTCCGTAAATATTGATCTCCAATATTTATTATCATTCTACATTGTGGTTCAAGAACTCGGTAGCATTCTTTCCAGACTTGCTTTAATCTCTCAAAATAAATATTAAAAGAATCTGAGAATCCTATTTGTTCATATGATCCATAATCTTTTATTTTTCCGTATGGAGGAGAAGTTATTATCAATTGAACGGTATTATTATCAATTTCTTCCATATTTTCAGAAGATTTGAAATAAATTCTTGGCTCCTCTATATTAAACAATTCTTTTTCCTCTTAAGAATGGAACATTGAATAAAATTACGTTTTATTATCATTTATACTTATTAAAATTATCATATTAAAAGAAAAATAACAAATGATTTTTTATGTAATTTTACTTTTTTCATATCTATTAACTATAAATGGAATTATCATTTATTTAAAAAAGCACTGAGAAGATATTTATCTATTTTTGATAATTAGATTTAGAGGAAACAAATTGTAGTAATGGATATTTTAAGCAGGTATTTGGGCATATTAAAAAATAATAAACTTTGTTGATTTCTCGGTTAAATTTGTTGATATCTCGGTTATTTCACGATAAATTTTTAAAATTTAATATAATTCAATATCTTTAATTGATGAAGATGAGAGATTTCCGGTGAGATATGTGAATATTTACCTCTATAACCCGAGAACAGAAAAAAATACATCCCGTAATTAAAGCTATTAAAAGTTAATAATATCAATCACTTGATTTATATATGAGGACTATAAAAAAAGTATTGTTTACAAAATTATGACAGATTTTAGTACCAAAAAGCAAATTAAAGATAAGTTAAAGGGATATAAACCGAAATCCATGGGCCCAATAGGAGAGGCCATTGTAGCACTTCAATTTCTTAATGTGTTCAAAGAAAAGATAGAAAATATTATCAATAGTGGAAACAATGTTGATTTAACTATAAAGTTTAAGGATGATGCGAAACAAATTACTGTTGAAGTAAAGTCTTCTGCTTTTAAAAATGATTACTATAGAAATCACTGGTCTTATGGAGTTCCAATTAAAGTTAAGGATTTTGATTATGAATTTGATCTTCTTGGGATGGTTAATTTTATTCCCCCTGATAAAACCAATTCTTTAGGACAAAAGAGTAAAGTACGTAGCGACTATAAAAATGTAACCCTTTATTTTATGTATAGTGAATTGGAATCATTGCTTCCAAACCCTTTCATGTATATTCCAACCACCACACTCTTAAAATTAAAAACTGAATGTAGTGACATATATAATTTTCTTACTTTCTTTAATAATTATTACAAAGATGTAACTGTTGACCCAACAATAGTTTTTGATGAAGTTGGCTTTTCTTGGGATAATTATAAATTGAATAACAAATTAAAGGGTGAATTAGGATTCCCAAGTTGGTTCGATAAAACATTAAGCTGTAAATATCTTGCAAGTTATGCCGTTAACAAAAGGGAGTTTTATAAGAGAGAAGTAATAAGTAAATGGAAGGAGCGTATTGATCTCAGGCAAATGGTTGATAAGGCAATCAATAATAAATCCAAGAAGTCGAGAATATATGAAGAGTACCCCATAGATTCAAGCTTCTGCAAGAATTGTCCCCAAAAATGCAAGTATATTCTAGTGGATAGGGAATTTTAATTTCCTATCAAATAATAAGCAAGAAAGGAACTCAATGTTAATAATTATCAATGTTAATTTCAACTAACCGTTTCACGAAATTTAATTATTCATGATTTAGATTTTAATTTTTTACTCTACACGATTTCGATATGTTAAGCATTCAGAATGGGAAGTAGCAAAACTGGTTTTAAAAGAGTTTAAGATGATAAAATTCACATATAATCAATTCATATCATTCAAAAAGAGAGAAGGATTTTGAAAATAACAAATAAAGAAATAGTTATATTTAAACTGTTATAATAATAAAACAATTGTGTCAAGTATGGAAAAATTAATATTTGTAAACAGTTTAATTAATTGTGAAGGAATAAAAAACAACGCTAAATATAGGGTACTATACTTACTAATTTTTAACTTTTTATAAGATTGGAGGAATAAAAATGGCTGGAAGGGTTCATTATGAAGATTTAATAATAGATCTATATATTTTTGATAGATTAGAAAGATCCAGTGGAAATATGAGCACAGCAAAGCTACTCTTTTTATTTGAGGAAGATTTATATAAAAAAAATATCATTGGTTCTCATTATCCTATGATTAGGCAACAAATGGGTCCTTATAATTCTCAGATAGGAGCTCATATTAAGAATCTTGCTCTAAATGGTTATCTAAATCACGAAAAGAGTTATTTTGATAAAATAAAGAAGTATACATTAATAATTTCAAAAAATAGTAATACTACAAAATTTTTAAAAAATATTGATGAGTTAATACAAGAAAATACTAAAGTGTTTACTATCCTTGATGAGATAATTAATGAATTTGGAAAAATGAATGCAGAAGAACTTAAAGATTACATATACACTTTAAAAGAAGTGGGTAGATTCAATATAAGTATTAAGGATTATCCTATGTATGAGATAATCCTTAATCCATCTGATTTAAAAAATCCCAAAAGTGAATTCAAATTGGATGAAATTTGGTATGATACAGTTGAAGTCTTACTAAACCCGAGAATATTATTAAGGTTAAAGTCAGGAATAAAAGATATTCGGTATGGAAAATTTACATTTTCTAACGTAAATTAATCTCAAATAATGTCAGAACCGTTAAAGGTTTTATATTCTAATGAATTTGAATTAGATTTAAAACAATTTTCAGCAAAAGAGCAGAAAGCAATCAAATATGACTTGGAGCATAAGACTGAAGATGACATAGCAAGAGTCCCTTTTTATAAAGGATTTGATGAAATTGGTGAAGTTGTTTTAAGATTTTTTATGGAGTATAAAAAGCAAGGTAAAAATTATCGTATCATGTTAATGTATTGCGCTAATTGCTATCCTGAAAATGAGCTTAGAGAACATCATAATTGTCCTATGTGTGATGAAAATAGTTTAAATCGTATAATAGTTTTTACTTTATATAAAAGACCAAAAGCTTACAGGCATTATAAATTTAAAATTCCTGAGCATTTTGATTAAGAATGGATATTCCCTCACTTGTTCCAGGAAGAAAAGTCGATCTTAATTATTATGATCGAATTATAAAAGGATGCAAGAAATAATCGCTTTCATACAATAACAGACTTTAAAAGAACTCTTCAATTTAACCTTCCTGAAGATGCAATAAAATCTACTACTCTTACATTTTTTTCAGATTTTTCAAAAAAAAAGAGCAAATCCAAATAAGTTAAACTATAAAGACAAAAAAATTGTTGATCTTCTGAAAGAATTTTATAGAGTTGAAGAGATAATATTACCAAATGATTTTTGGGAAAAGAATTATAATGTTATGAACGCAACAAATGAGATCTTTGAGGCAACAAGTAAAATATTGAGGATTCTTTTACAAAGGGAATAAAACACTAAATTGATAATTATCCTTTTTTTCCTATTTTACATTCATTTAATAACGAGAATGATTATATCTACCTAAAGGAATTCAAGTTATGGATTGAGGTTAGTGCAAGATAAACTCAAGTGGAATGCAGTAGGATTAGTAAAGAAAACCAAGCAATTGAAAGAATACATCGAACAAGAAAAACGTGATAAAGATAAATTGCCAGCTCATCAAAAAGAGCGAACAGCGCCTCTCTCTGGATACTTAGACGAGCTTAATCATATGTTAGAACAAATGGAAAAAATCGAAAAAATTATCATCCCCAAGCTGGAAAAGTTATTCCATTTAGTGTTCCAAACCCCTGAAATGATTATGCTTGCCTTAACCCGGCCAAGTGTTCGCAACATTTTTGATAACATTAATATTCATTTCAAAGATGATCCAAATCGTCCCTTGAGCCAAGAAGAATTAACAGAATTGGCAAGTTCAGGAGATGCAGCGGTGATACTTGCTTTAATTGGAGATGCGGCTCTGGATTTAGCTATTGTCCAAACATTGTGGGATTCATCACTCTCAAAAACAGGTGAATTAACTGAAAAACGCAAAAAAGTTGCATCGAATGAGAATATGGCTATTTATTGTGATGAATGGGGACTTTATTCTTCTCGCTTGCATCGCTTGCAAGCTACTCCAAATGAAAGAATGAAAAAAGAGACTATTGAACACGTTAAAGGGACTCTAGTTGAATCAATTTTTGGAGTGGTCTATTTAGAATTCAGTCTGAAAGAATTGTTGAGGATAGTTCCTCTTATCCAATAAAATATTTTTAAGCAATCGGTTATTTCATGTAATTTGATAATCAAATTATTAAGAAGGAAAAATTCCAGATACCAAGTTTACATATTAGGCGTTGTTGCGAAAAAAAAATTAAGGACTCAATCAATTTATTCGGTCATTATACTAAAGTTATGAAGAATCATCCTTCAAATCATTAAATAAAAATTCTATAATCTCATCCAATTCTTTTCTTTCTTCTTTCTTTATAGTTTGAAGTAACTCAAATTCTTTATTATCTTTTTCATCAAAGAAGTCTTGATAGTGTTCTTCTAAATCTTGAGCATCGATTAATGGATATTTAAATTCAAAATCTCTGAATAATTGATTTAACCTATCAACATTATCATTAAAATCACCCATTAAGTCAATTGCATCGGATTCAACCCATTCTTTTTCGTCATCTAATATTTCTGTAATCTTTAGAAATATGCTTTTGTTACCTCTAAAAACATCTTGAAATTCTCTCGTGTAGACTCTAAATATAAGTTCTAGAATAAAAAGGAATTCTTCTATAGGATCAGTTACATTATCATATTGAGGTAAGTAAGCGTCTATTAGTTTTATAATGTAATCTTTTATCCAAACTATCTTGACTTTAAAGTTTTTAAAATTAGAAAAAAATAACCAGAATTGATAGAAATTTAGAGTTTGATTTTTAAATTTATTAAAGAATTCAATACAACTTAGTTCTTTGAGTAAAAATTTTATATCTTTATCAAATATTTTTTCGGGATAATTTTTTGTTATGATAGCTAAATAATCACTAATTTCTTCTATTGAATCATCCTGGATTATTTTCTTTAAGATTAATTTTTTCTTTTCTTCATTTAAAACTTGATTTTGAATTAAACTTTCAATAAAAATTGATCCCCCTATCGTCATCATAAGTTCTTGTATACTTCTATCTTCTTTCAATAAAGAGTTAATAATATCTATTATTGAAGGATGATAGAATATAATCTTAGTACTTTCCCAGCTAGAAATTATTTTAATATAAGTTCCATTTAATCTAAAGGTACATTGATTGAACTTCCCGATAAAATCTCTATTTAATTCTTTTAAGATTTGAATATATCTCTTTTCAAAGTAATCGATTTCCGAATTCATCCTAATTGAGAATAATGTTATAATAAATATCTTTTCTTCATCACTTAATGAGTAGAAATCTTTTATCCAAGATTTCTGGGGTTTTTTTATAAAATCAATCACCTCATTTTTGAAATCAATAAAAGAAATATTTCCACTTAATTTCGGAATTATCATATTACATAGCTCTCTTATACTTTCTGGTGAATAGTTTGGATGATTAATTATTTCAAATTTTAATTTCAGAAGGAATTCTATAATTTTTTCATCATATTTTTTAAAAAAAGTTGATGCTCTTATATGGTTATATAAAATATGTGCTTTTTCCAGTTTGGTAAGTTTCCCAACCTCAACAATTACACTACTAGGTTCGATAATTGCCTTTTGTTCTTCTAACTTAGTTTTTTCTAATGCTTCCATCAAAATACTAGATCGACTCGTCCATACTAGTTGATGATTGTTGTCAATTAATTTTAGTATACTCGGTAAATCTTTAACCCATTCATTTGATATTTCTGGGATATATTGATTTTGACCAAAAACATCATCACATACTAGTATTTCTTTTTTCTTTTGATTAAAACATCTAAAAAATTCGACCGGTTTATTAATGTAAAAGAATTGGTGTTTATTTCCAATTTTAAAGAAGCTTATTGCTTCAGCTATTGTTGATTTTCCCATTTTTGGTGGTCCCTGCAAAATAACTAAATTATATTTATTGATTTTTTCAAGGGCTTCAAGAAAAATATTAGTTGTAGCAAAAGTTTCCATATTATCTTTCAAATTCCTAATGTGGCCTCTAGATCTTTCAAGTACTTCTTTATTGAGCAAAGATTCAATATCTGCAAATTCAATTAATCTAGGAAACTGCCATCTAATTCTATCATGATCCCCCAAAAATGCACGAATTTGTGGAAAGTGGATAACTTGAAAATGTGAAATTTTAAAATTTTTAGATTCTTCCTCTAACTTCTTAATGTCATTTATAGTAAAATCTACATTTGTTATATAGATATAATTATCACATTTATTACCATATTTTTTAATTATTTTATTAAGTTCCTTCCCTACAACTTTAATTAATTCGTCCCTTACTACATTTTCTCCTCTCCTTATAAAATCTCTAAATTTTGACTGAAAAATCCATTTTCCAGACCATGGTTTCCTATGTGGGGGAAAAAAGGCTTCTCCTTTAAAATAAGCATCACGCCCAAAATCCTTAGTTCCTCCATAAAATTGAATAGCAAGACCTAATTGATTATTCAACATTATTTGGATTAGTTTCTCGAAATCATATGCCCCAAGATTACATAGTTGGTTTTTATTTATCATATCTTTTCAACATATCCTTTAATTCTAAATTCTTAGATCTAATATTCGACCATTAATCCTAAGCCATCTTTTCCACTTTTTATAGGTTGGAAAAAGTGATTCTACATTTTTCCAGAATCCTAATGAATGAGAAGATAGTAATGTGATAGCGGATTTAACCTCATTATAAATAGGCGACATCCCAACACCGATGGTAATCATTGTTTTATAACCACAATTTTTACATTCTATCTCATATTCACTGCCCATTATATTCATCAAGCAATATTGAATTGGAAAAGTTGTTTATTTCTAAGCATAAATTATATTATTTTTAATGAAAATATAAATAATAGGTTTTAATAACTTTTTGTGAAAGAATGTCAATAAGAATAGCAATATTTTAATTTCTCTAATTGTATTAATGAATTGTAAGGCTATAATTAACCAAAAATCTAAAAAAATCTTGTAAAAATAGATATCATGCCGAATTTAAACAATTTAGTCGAAAAAAAAAGAGAAAAGGGAGAATGGTTTGATAGGTTCAAAAGAGAAACGACAAAAGGACTAATCATTGATTTTTCTTACGAAGATTCTAACATTGGTAAATGGAAAATAGAGGTAAAACATTCTGAGGAATACAATAACGCGGGTATCACAGCTCCATGGAGTAATAATGAATCCAAAATCGCAAATCAATTAAAAAAAAAATCAATGATCTTCCAGTTAACAGAAAATGACGAATCTTCCTTTTATGTTCCATTTGGAATTGGATATACGGATGGAGAAAGGTTTAGAACGCGACGTATTTCTGACCAGTCAGAGTTGTCGAGTGAAATAAAATCTAATTTTGAAATTGAAAAATATCAACAAGTAAGAAGCAATCCGAGTAAACAATTAAATAATAAATTAGTTTGCGTATGTAAAAAAGACGATTACAAAAAGATGGCTTTCGCGTTTATATTACAACGAATTTATCCCGTTTTAGGAAAATAAAAAAAGTATCCTTTTTGTCATACTTCTTTTGTCTTTTTAGATTTTATAGCAAATACCGATGAGGAGGAGGTATTACACCATAATATATAAATACCTCTAAAAATTGAAAAAGGAATAAATGTCAATATATTCTTGAATTTAACTATAAAGGATTATTATTAGATGAGCTCGAAAAAACAATAAAAATCCGAATTGTCAGGAGGTAGATTCTAATGAATAATGAAAACGGATCAAAAAAAGAAGAGTTTGAAGGATTTCGTTACAATACTTCTATTAGTCTAGATTTTCATGAGTACGATAAACTGCAAGAACTTAGTGAAGAACTGATTAGCACCGGGAAGGCAATTAAGATAGTATTTGATTTGGGAACTGGTTTTGATTTTGACGTAAACAATATTCATTTTCTAACAGATGATATAAAAATTGTAGAAGAAACTAATTTTCTTTGGTTTGATTATAAACTTGAAAAATTTGTTGGAGAAGATTAAAATGTCTAAAGATAAAAATTATAGTATGTAATAAAAAATTCAATGAATTCAAAAAATTAAGTTGGATTTGAGTAGAATTAAAGAAACTGAAGACGGCTTCATTTATGAAGATAAAGATGGCAAACTATGGAAACTTCATTTCGATAAAAATAATGATAATAGAAAATAATTTAAAGTAAAAAACACCTCAAGGATAGATGAAAACAAGTATAAAAGCTGAATATGCCATAAAACTCTTGAGAAAGATATCTTCACTCCAGAAGAAGATAGGAAAGATTCCAGATCTTCTTTTCGATGCAAATGAAAAAATTCGTCCAGAAGGAATAGGTTTTGATGTGAATCGCTTTCTAAAGGTTTTTGATAAGATTCAATTAAGAGATGGATTTATACTTGACTATTTCTACCGTTCTGGAGGTTTAGGGGGAGAACCGTTTATCTTTACTCGAAAAAAAGACAATCCCAAACTTTCAGCTGACGGAAATCTTAAGCCCCGACCACCTTTAAATGATATTATCATTGAAATCACTCCAGAGTCTTTCTTTCAACTTGCTGTTTTTTCTCAAGTTGTCTCACAATTTTATTTATCTTGGCACGCAAATTATAACGACCATCAATTTATATTTGGCTCTGAAATTGTTGAATATTTATTAATGGACATCCCAGAAGACTTCAGAGATAACTTTGGTATCAACATGAAGGACAGAGAGAAATTAAGAGCTATGTCCTTTGAACCTCAAGTTAATATTAAAGAAGAGGGTGCAGAGGTTCGTTGCGTGATGTTTTCAAAGTGGTTGGGATTTTATTATAACATATTTGTTATAACTTGGCCTAATATAACTATTGAAAATAGTAGAGATATAATCGTACCTTATGATTGTGGAATCCTCTTTTAGATTTGGAATGTAAAAAAAATATGATACATAAAAAAAGTGATATTACTCTTAATTTTCTTCATTTCTCAAGCCTCTAAACATAAAACTTTGTTTCTCTTCATCTATTTCACCTAAAATTTCTCCATCTTCTATCATCATTTTTTATTGCATGACGGTTATTTCACGATCAAATGAGAATATAAAATTGTAAAGAATTATAATTTAGATAAAATTCTCATTAATTAAAATTATTTTAAATTTAAGAAAGGGCTTGATCATTTTTTTTCATTAAAAAATCCGGTGATTAGAAATTTTGAATACAGAATCATTAAGAAATCGAAAAGCCAAAGCCCCCTGGTGGGATGGGATTGTAAAAATTATTTCTATCTCAAATGAAAATGATAGTATAAATATTCAAGGTGTATATTTAAGAAATAACGAATTTTTTGAACAAACTATTAATACTAATCGTTTTAATGAAATTGAATTTTTAGAAGAAAATGATTTTGAAGGAAATCCAACCAAATTCTTTTTAGCACTTATAGGTAGATTGATAAGAATAAATTATGAATATAATCCCTATTTCGCAGTTGGTATCTCGAAAATAGATCCGCTCCCACATCAATTAGAAGTTGTTTATGGATACTTATTGGCAAGACCTACTATAAGATTCCTAATTGCCGATGATCCGGGAGCGGGAAAGACTATTATGGCAGGATTATTAATTAAAGAATTAAAATATCGAAAATTGATTTCACGAATTTTAATAGTCACTCCTGGACATTTAATTGATAATTGGATGGTAGAAATGAAAAGTAAATTTTCAGAAAATTTTACTTTCGTTAACCGCCAGTATTTAAATAATTTTTGGAGTCAAAATATCTGGAAAAAAGAAAAACAAATTCTAACTTCAATTGATTTCTTAAAAAAGGAAGATATTAGTGAGAAATTGAAGAATGAAAAGTGGGATTTAATTATTGTTGATGAAGCTCATAAAATGTCAGCTAGATTAGAAGGAAATAAAATTGTAAAGACGCAAAGATACAAATTAGGAGAAATTTTATCCAGAAATTGTACTCACTTTTTATTCTTAACTGCAACTCCTCATAGTGGAGATATGAACAAGTTCTCTCTCTTCCTATCCTTATTAGAACCAGAAATGTTTGGATTATCTAAGAATTTTCAAGTAGAGAGTCAATTACAAGATTTATCAAATGAAGAAAATAGTATCCTTATTAGAAGAATAAAAGAAGAAATGATTGATTTTAACGGTAATGATCTATTTCCTAAAAGATATCCTTCTACAATCAAATTTGAACTATCTCCAAAAGAAAAAGAATTATATCAAAGAGTTAGTCAATATGTCAAAGTAAATTATAATATGGCTTTAAACCAAAAGAGAAAAACTGTAGCTTTTGCTTTAATAATGCTACAGAGAAGATTGTCATCAAGTATTAGAGCCATAAAAAAATCCCTTATTAGAAGAAAAAAGAGATTGGAAAGTGTTAGAGAAAGTGATTTTGTTAAAAATTATGGTGTAAATGAACTCATCGAAATTGAAAAAAAGTATAGAAATATCCTTGATTCAGAAGATTTAGATGATTTATCTGAAAAGGAACGGTGGGAAATCGAAAAAAAATTAGAAACTTTAACAATGGCACAAAATCTTGAGGAATTGAAATATGAAATTAACCTCTTAGAAGAATTAATTGAGCTAGCCGAGAATCTTGAGAGTTCAGGAGAAGAAACCAAATTGCAAAATTTATGGAAGACATTAAAAGAAGAAATAAGAGATAAACATGAAAAATTAATAATTTTCACAGAATTCAGGGATACACTTGAATATTTAAGAGAAAATATTTCAGAATGGGGTTTTCAAGTTGAAGTAATTCATGGTAAGATGAGTATGGATGAAAGGATCAGAGCAGAGCATCGATTTCGACAAGAAAAGCAAATTTTAATCGCAACAGAAGCGGCTGGAGAAGGAATTAATTTACAGTTTTGTTGGTTAATGGTAAATTATGATATACCTTGGAATCCAAATAGATTAGAACAAAGAATGGGACGCATACACCGATATTTACAAACGCATGATTGTTATATTTACAATTGCATAGCAGAAAATACAATGGAAGGGAGAGTTTTTATACGGATATTAGAAAAACTTATGGTAATCAGAAGGGCTCTAGGAAGTGATAGGGTTTTTGATGTAATAGGAGAAATTTTTTCGGATGTTGGATTACATCATTTAATAAAGATAGCTTTGAATAGTCCCAATGGATGGGACGATGTATTAGAAAGAATTGAACAAAAAGATAATGTTTTAATAGAACGAGCAAGACAATTAATTTCATCTGGAAGTTTGGCACAGAAGCATTTAGATTTATCCATTTTGAATGAAGAAATCAGGAAATCTGATGAATTTAGATTATGGCCTGAATATATTCATGAATATACTGAGCTAGCATTACATTCATTTGGAGGTAATATCACATCTAGGGGAATTCATACACTACCAAATAAAATTTTAGATTTATGGGATTACGATTTAGAGATACAATATGGACCATTATTAGAAAAATATAAAAATATAACTTTTGATAAAACTATCTGGAAAAGCGATAGTCAAAAAGAATATATTGCACCGGGACACCCATTAATTGAATCTTTAATTGAAGCCAGTATTAGAAAATTTTCAAAACATCTAACTAAAGGCGCATTATTTCTTGATCCAGATAATAAATTTATGGGATTAATTTGGTTTTATCAAGTTAAAATTACAGACGGAAGGAACGTAATTATCTCTGAAAAAATAATATCGATTAAGCAATCATTCGAAGGAAAAATTCAAGAAATATCACCGCTTATTATCTGGGATTATATTCCTATAAATAATTTTAATGATTTTGAAAATACAACAATAAAGTCAGAAATAAAGAATTTGAGAAAGGATGAAAATAAAATAAAGAATTGTGTTGAGAAAATATTAAGAACTGACTATTTCCAAAATCTTCAATTGAAAAGAAATAATAATTTTGATATTAAAAAAAAAGCAATTGAAAGAAGTATGAATTTGAGAATTTCTGAAAGCCTTGAAAAGATTTATCAATATAAAGAAAAAATAGAGAATGGAGAAAATTATGATCTACCTTTAAGTAATGAGGAAAGAAACAAGGAGAAATTAATCTTAGAAAAAAAACAAAAATTAGAACAAATTAGAAGAGAAAAAGAAATTACAATGAATAGTCCTCAAATTCTTGGAATGATAATGGTGATTCCAAAGAAAAAATTAAAAAGTGGGGAGGCCGTTACTTCTTCCTATGAAGATGGTGTTGATAAAAGTAAGGTAGATGAAGCAGCAATGGAAGCTGTGGTAAAATTTGAAAAAGAAAGTGGTAGGGTTCCTAAGGATGTGCATCTAACAAGTTGCGGATATGATGTCTTATCTAGAAACCCAATTACTGGAAAGATTAGGCATATAGAAGTTAAAGGCCATACTGAGAGCGGTGATGTTTTTATTACTCCTAATGAATGGTTTATGGCTGGACGATTTGGTGATGATTTTTGGTTATATGTTGTTGATTACGCTTTAAACAATCCAAAAATTTTTCGGATTCAAAACCCCGCTGAAAACTTAGAATTTGATAAAATTTTAGAAACAAAAAGATATATTATAAAAGAAAATAACTGGAAAAAAAGATATAATAATAAAAGGTAAAGTTAAATTGACTAAAAAATTTATAGAAGAGCAATTTCCAATAGCAGAAATTTCTAAGTTTGGAGTTAATGAAAAAAATAACAATTTTGGAAATATATCAACAATTCATCCTTGGTGGGCTAGAAGACCTACAACTGTAGTAAGAGCTCTAATCTTATCTTGTTTATTTAATTATCCCAATAGTAAATCCAAAAGAAAAGAGATTTCTAAATATATTATTAATGCCTGCTCCGATTTCATGAAACTACCCAATCAAATAACTTTTAAAAATACATTAAATAATCTTATACATAATAAGATAACCGGAGAAAGATTAAAACTATTAGATCCCTTTGCTGGAGGAGGTGCTATACCTTTAGAATCTTTGAGATTGGGTTTAGAAACTTATTGTTCAGATTTAAATCCAGTAGCAGTTTTAACTGAGAAGGCTACATGTGAGTTTTTCCAAAGATTTAATGGGAAATTGGCTGAAGAGTTAAATAAGTGGAGGAAGATCCTTGATAAAAAATTTCTAAGAACTATTAATCCATATTACCAAAATCCAACAAATGTCAATAAAATATATGGATTTTTCTGGGCTAGACAAATTGAATGTCCTAACTCGTATTGCAAAGCCCTGATTCCAATGTTGACAAATTGTACATTTGTAAATAAAGAATTGCAAAGAAATAGAAAGAAAATCAAAAAAATAATTGCTTTAAAACCCATTATATCTGGAGAGAGCGGAGAAAAAAAAATTGATTTTGTAATCCAAAAAGATGATGAAATTGATTTTGACCATTCAAATCTAAAAATTTATTCAAGTGGTAAGGTAACCTGTCCATCTTGTGAATTTACAATTGATAATCGAGAAGTTATGAACAAAGTTAAAAGTAAGATTTATGGAGATCGGTTATTGATTGTAATGGAGAAAGATTCTGATGATAAGAAGATATATAGATTATCAACAGAACATGATTTAAACTTATACGAAAAAGTTAAGGAGGATTTAAAGAAATATAAAGATTTAATTCCAAATGAAGAATTACCTATGGAAGTTAGAAGATGGCAAGTTCAAAATTATGGAATCTTAAATTGGAATGAATTTTTTAATGAGAGACAAATATTGACCTCTATGATTTACTTAGAAAAATTAAGAGAAGTCAAAAATGAGATTATTAAAAACAGTGAATATTCAAAAGAATTAACATCAGCCATAATAGTTTATCTCTCATTTTATTTATCAAAATTAGTGAATTATAATTCAAAATTCACATACTGGGATAAGAGGGAATCAATTGCCAAAACTTGGACTAGGCCAGGTATTTTTATGAGGGGTGCCTATCCTGAAAACAATCCACTATATAATTCATCGGGAAAGATGGAAAATTATTTCTATTATCTAAATCTAGTGATTGATAATATTGGAAAAATTCGTAATTATGCAACTATTAACCAAGCTGATGTAAGAAGTCTTGATTATAAATCAGATTATTTCGATTTGATAATTACTGATCCCCCCTATTATGATGCAATGTTATATGCAAACCCCTCCGATTTCTTTTATATATGGTTAAAATTATGCTTGGAAGATATATATCCAGAGCTCTTTCTCTTTAAATTAACCCCCAAAGATGCAGAAATTATTCAGAGCAAATTTAGACATGGTAGAGATAAACAAAAAGCTATAGCCTACTACGAAGAGGGCTTAACTTTAACATTAAGAGAGTTTTATAGAATTTTAAAACCAAGTGGGATGGGTATTATTATGTATACTCACAAATCAGTTGTTGCTTGGGAAGTCTTAATAAAAGCTTTGTTAAAATCCAATTTTACAATTTCATCTGCTTGGCCAATCGCAACTGAAACTAAAGGTGGTGTTCGAAGCCTAAACCGTGTAGTACTTGCTTCCTCAATAGCGTTAGTGTTTAAGAAAATAGAAAAGAAAAAAGAAATCTTCTTCGAAACCCAATTTACTTCTATTTTAGAAACTGAATTAAAAGGGAAACTAAGAGAGTTACTTGTTGACTTAGAAATTTATGGTGCGGACTATTTTATTTCTGCCATTGGATTCTCATTAAATATTTTTACACGATATGAAGCTGTATTAAGTCAAAGAACTGGTAAGAAGGTTGAAGTTTCAGTCTTTCTAGACTTAGTTAGAAAAATAGTAAATGATTTTCTATTAAGTACAGTCATAGAAAGAAATGTGACAAAAAGTAATGATGAGGTGACAAATCTCTACATCATATGGTGCTGGTTTTTTAGAAATAATGGAATAGAACTTGATGATGCTTTAAAATTAGCGCAATCATTTGGTGTTGGGGAATTGAATGATTTAAAAAAAAGTAAAATAATCAAACTCAAAGATAAAAAATTTAGATTATTATTGGCGAGTGATAAAGAGCGAGAGAATTATTTATTAAAAAATATAGACAATCTTAATACTTTAATAGAAAAAATTCACTTATTAGCAATTCTGTGGAAGAATAATGATGATAATTTGGATAAGATTGTCAAAAACTATGAATTAACATCTGGAGAAAATATTTGGAAAGTTGGACAAGCATTAGCAGAGTTCTTTCCAAATAAACATAAAGAACATAATATTTTGCAAGGTTTATTGGCAAAATATGGAAAATCTAGAACTAAAAGTGAATTAAGAAAATTTTTATGATTTTATAGAGGCAAAAATATGTTATTTAAAAATTGGCAAGAAATAATTGAAATCCAAGATTTTATTGAGTTAGATAAGATAGATAGCTCTCTATTTGTCGCAGATTTGGATAAAATTCGAGCTGGAAAGGGAATTAGAGAATATTTTGATCCTATTTTGTTTTTTGAAAATACTTATTTAACAAAAGGTTTAACTAAATTATTTAAAGGAGTATTGTCTCGTCTATTAGGAATTTCAATAGAGGGTGTTTATAACCTTCAAACTTCTTTTGGAGGGGGTAAAACTCATGCTTTAGCAGGGTTATTCCATTTTTTTAATTCTTATAAAAAATTGAAAGACGAATTAATCTTTGATGTTATATTAAAAGATTTTAAATCAAAAATCCCTGAAAAATTCTTACTTCAAACTTGTACGATTGTAGGAGCGAATTTAGATGTTAATAAAGGTAGAATTGTCGAAAACGATATAAAAATTAATACCATTTGGGGAGAACTCGCATATCAATTAGGAGGGGCAAAGGGTTATAAAATAATTGAATTAGACGATAAAAGCAAAACATGCCCGACTAAAGATTCATTAAAGAAACTATTCTTAAGTGTAGAACAACCTTCATTAATTCTAATGGATGAAGTTTTAGGATATATTTCAAATTTAGATGTAATTGATAAAGAATGGTTAAATACAACTTTTGAATTTTTTCGAAGATTACCTGAAGTAGTTAATGATGAAGAATTGAAAGTTGCTTTGATTATTTCAATACCAGAAAGTCGTATTGAATCGCAAACCGAAAGAGGAGAAGCTCATCTTTTAACAATAAGTAAAATGATCGGAAGGGAAGAAAGCATCATTCCACCAATTGAAGGAGAAGAAATCTATCATATTATCCGAAAACGTTTATTCAAACCATTATCAGAAATTAAAAAAAATGAAATTACGAAAGTTTGTAATAAAATATTCAACCTATATAAAAATATTAAATTTAAAAATTCTCTGCCTGATGAAATATTTTCTACCGTTATTGAAAATTATGAAGATAAATTAAATTTAAGTTATCCATTTCACCCTGAATTAATCAAGGTATTTTATGAAAAATGGAATGCTTCCGAAGCTTTTCAAAGAACAAGATATATACTAAATATTTTTAGTCTATTGTTAAGAAATTTAAAAAATGACAAAGGTGTCTCTTTAATACTACCAGGACACTTCAGTATAACAGAGTCGGATATTAAATCTATTTTATTAAAATTTATGGGTCAAACTTATGAAAGTGTGATTGATACAGACATTAAAAGAGCTCGTTTTCTACAAGAGGAGTCAATTGGTGAAGATAAAATAAAAGAGAGTAAATTGGTAGAGAAATTATTTAGAGTTATTTTTTTACATTCTTTTCAAGTTGGAACCAATCCTATTGGAATTAATGAGCAATTTCTAAATCTATCAGTACTGGATGAATCTGGTATCATCCCTGCCTTAATAGAATTAGCAAGAGCAAAAATGAAAAATTATTTATTCTATTTTTTTGAAGAAAACGGTAAATTCTTAATAAAAACAGAAATAAATTTAAATGCGATAATAATTGATGAAAAAAACAAACTAAAGGGAGAAGAAATTGAGGATACTTTTAAATCTAAACTTAATTCAGTAATAAAAAAGAATTATCAATACATTATATACCCCTCCGTCTCAAATGATATTCCAGACAAACCAGCCATCATTTATATTATAGGTGATTCATCATTTGGTATTCCATTAAATAAAATGCATAGTTTAAATCCTGAAATTATTGCTAAGTTATTAGAATTCACAAAAAATATTGGTAAATCAAACAGAGTATATAAAAACGGATTAATATTTATTTTACCAGAAATTTATAGTTTCAGCGAAGCGCGGGACAAAATAAAAGAATTGTTAGCCTTAGAAAAGATTGAAAAATCTGATGTTATGAACAGATTATCTTCTACACAAAAGCAAGATTTAAAAAAGAGGATTAAAGATTCAAATGAAAATCTTAACAAATATTATTATAATACATATTCAGTAGTATGTAAATGGGATAAAGAATCAAATATAAAAGTGTTTAAAGCATCCCAAGATGGAGAAAATCTTCAAGAACGGGCTGAAAAGATATTAATCAGTGAAAATGTAATTTTTGAAAGTTATTTTTCGGGAGCTTTAGCTCAGATATTAAATGAAGTTAAAAGTACTGAGGGTTTATGGAACCAATTCTTTCAAATAGGCGATGTTCTTCTTAAAGATCAAAATGTATTAATAAGAACAATTATCCAAGGAATTCAGAGAGGAGATTTTGCTTATGGGAAATTAGAAGAGAATGTTAAAAAAGAGGATTTTTCAAAATTAAAAACAGAAGATTTTAAAATTTGGTATTATCAAGAACAAATTTCAAAAAGTAAAATTACTATTTCAAACGCCACCTATTTAATTTCGAGTTCTATTGTTGAACAAATTGTTAAAAACTCCATCGAAAAACCTATCCCTCCTGAAACACCACCTATAACACCCCCTACAACACTTCCTGAAACACCACCTATAACACCACCTATAACACCCCCTATAACACCTCCTGAAACACCACCTGAGCCAATATCAGAAGAATTGAAAGAATTAAAACTATCAATGGAGTTTAGTTGGGAAAATTTGGATCTATTAATGAATTTAAAAACATTACTTTTATTACTAGGACAAAAGTCTGAAGCATTAAAAATTAAATTCAACATAGATTTTAAGGCTTCTACAAACATTAGTGGAATGATTCTCACCAATATTAAAAAGCTACTTAAAGAATTATCAGATAAAATTGAAAATATTGATGTAAAATCTAATATCGAAGATTTAATGGGCTAAATTATAAAATACTAATCATTAGAATCTTGAAAAAAAGCAATTAAAAGATTTAAAATTTCAAAAAATGAGTCTTATAAAAGATTATTCAGGACCGAAAAGGTATAAACTATTTAAAGTTACATTAGAAGTTTTTGATAAACTGGGAGGTTCTGGAAGAATTGATGAAATTCATGAGAAAATTATTGATCTTCTCAATTTAACAGAGGAAATTATTGATTATCCACACGGAGATAGTGGTAGAAGTTATCAAACGGAGCTTGAATATCAGTTAGCATGGGTAAGAACGATGTTAAAGCATCTGGGTTTAATAAACAATACAAAACAAGGTGTTTGGGTATTAACACAAAAAGCAAAGGAAAGTGATTGGGACAATAATTACATTGCAGAAAAATATAGAGAATACCTAAAAAATGAAAAAGAAAAGAAACAAAAATCAAAAAATGGAATGGATACTGTAGTCACTCATGATCCTGAATTTATAGAAGATATATATGAAGATGAAAAGGAATTAAATTGGAAGCAAAAATTGAAAAACACTCTTACTACTATGAATCCTTATGATTTTGAAAAACTTACTCAAATTATCCTTAGAGAATGTGGATTTATGGAAGTCGAAATAACAAAAAAGAGTGGAGATGGTGGTCTTGACGGTAAGGGAATATTCCGCCTTAATAACTTAGTTAGCATCCCTGTAATTTTTGAATGCAAAATATATAAAGACCCTGTCGGAGCAGATAAAATCAGGAATTTTAGAGGAGCAATGCAGGGAAGAGCAAACAAAGGTTTATTTTTAGCCACAAGTACATTCACAAGAGCTGCAAAAGAGGAGGCAGCTCGAGAAGGAGCTGATTTAATAAATCTTTTAGATGGTGAAAAAGTTATAGATCTTCTTAAAGAACTTGAACTCGGTGTTTCGGTGAAAATGGTTGAAAAAGTGGAAATTGATCAGGAATGGTTTGAAAATCTTTAATTGATTTAATTATAAATATAGGACAAATAATTTTCTTTAAAATTCTTCATTCTATTGATAGAAACATATATCAATTAAAATCATTTTTAGAAAAATTCTATAACTTTACTCAAAAACATTTCCATTCTTTCCTTTTCAGCCAAACAATCTATCCAATCTTTTGGAATAATGGACGTTCCATAGAAAGCTCCGAGAATGCTTCCAGCAATACAGGCGACGCTATCGCTATCGCCATCATGGTTAACAGAAACGCGAAGGCACGATTTTAAATCGTTGGCATACTGAATTGCAGAATAAAGGGCCATAGCAAAAGCCTCTTCTCCGACCCATCCCTGCCCAATATAAGTAAGCGCTTCTAAATCCGATCCAAAAGCTCCACCTTTCCGCTGAGTAAGGCTCGTTTTTAATCGTTGCATCGCATTTTCAAAATCGGAATGAAGGTGATTGCAATATTTTTCAATGGGATTTATCATTTTATCGGGGTGCATTCCATTAATTGCAAGAGCAACAGCATATGATCCTGCGAGAGCTGCTGCTGTTGCTGCCTTATGACCATGAGTAATCTCAGATTGTATCATGGAAACATTAAATAATAGTTTATGATGAGGTCCATCTATTAAAGGTAATTCCGGTGTTAAAGAATTTGCGAACCAAATCCCTAATGGCGCTGCGCGCATAACAGTTCCACACCCTTTTGAATCATTAACACCAGATAATTTCCACTTCTTTGCTCCATTTACTTTCAAAAAATTAACAGCATGAGTAGTTGTACGTCCCGGTGAATACCCGGGGTTATTTAACCAATTAATGAATTCTTCAGCGAAATTCCTGCCGATTGTATCATCAATTAAATCTTTAATTTGTTTTACTTCTCCTAAACGTAATAAAGAGTTAGTAACAGCAATCGTCATCTCGGTATCATCTGTCCAAATAGCATTTTTCTCTGGATTTAGAATTCCATCTTCTCCATAAATATCTCGAATTGCTTCGATTGAATGGAACTCAACCGGCATCCCTAGAGCATCGCCTAGCGCTAAGCCCCAATAACAACCCAGAATTTTGTCTTTTGTCAACATGATAAAATCTCAAATAATAGGTAGAAATAATATAATTTAAACCTGTTCTAAATCCATTTCTATTTAAAATTAGTATTTATTTATGAGGGAAGAAACAGATAAATTTGATATATATACATATTTATACCTAAAATAAAAGTCGGATTGTTCGGAAAACACAGAGGAAAACGCTCAAGGCATCATTTTTTTCATATTTCGATAAAATCCTGTAGACATACTTCTATCTCTATTAGAATAGAGATGCGTAGATAAAAGTTAATGTAAATATATGCATACTTTTTTCCAGTACGTATATTTTTCATTTCAATTGAGAAAGAATGCCTAATTCGGGATTTTATAATTGAATTCGACTAAGTATAGATAATATGAATATCTGTATTTTATAGTATTTTCCCTGGGAAATCAAATTGAGTAGCATAAATATTTATATATAAATATCAAAATTAGATTTAGTTAAAATTATTAAAGGTGTCCCGTAGAGGCATTATTTTCTTCAGAATTGGATATGGAAAAATAGCTTCACTGATATAAATACAAAGTATAAATAGTATGAATATTGATATGCATACCTTAATTTTTAATTAAATTGATTTAAATTAGAATTTAAATTATCTAAGATGTTAAATTATCCATTAATCTTTTAAATTCATCTTCATGAATCTTTATAGAATTTAAAACTTCCTCTATAGGTTTTTCATAAATGTTGGGATGTATTTCAGAAGTTAAAGTATACACTTCTACATTCTCAAGTTTGAGATTCTTAACATTTTGAAGGTGATTGTCTATTTTTTCTTTTGAAATATTTTCTCTATTAATCACAACTATGTGAAAAATTAAATTATCTGATATCTTTAAAATCTTCTCTAGTTTAGTTATACCATCAGGATTTAAAATTTGAATTTTTCCAGATTTCCCTTTAATTTTTTTTAATTCTTCATTTTTATTCCTACAAAATTCGGTAATCTTATCTCTCATCCATCCAAAATCAGTTTTTATATCAATAATATGCTCAATAACATTATTTTTTACAATAACTGTATCAGGTCTTATGGTTTTAATTCCTTTACTAAAAGTAATATTATGATCAGTAAATAAATCGTAATCCTCAGTTAAATTAACAGCTAAGAAATAACTAAGTAAATCCTCTGTTAATCCTGAGATTGTTCTGCTAAGACCTCTCTTTATGCTGGGATGATAAAACCTCGGTTTTCTAGCTTCTCTATAAAGTTCAATAACTTTGCGGATAAATTCCCGAGGTTCCATTTTAAAATAATATTTTTCCATAGACTTTCATCTTTAAATTTTGTTATTAGATTTATTATACAAGATTGTATAATATTCCAATATAAGTTTGTATTTATATAATTTCTTACCCGAGTATGTATAATTTTTTCCAGAATGCACATTTTTCATTTCAATTGAGAGAGAATGCCGAATTTGGGATTTTATAATTGAATTCTATTAGCTATAGATAGTATGATTATCTGTATTTTATAGTATTTTCCCTGGGAAATCAAATTGAGTAGTAAAAATATTTATATATAAATATCAAAATTGAAATTAGTCAAATTGAATCCTGAGGATTATTTCAAAAATACACTTTTTTTTAATGAAAAAACATCGATATCAATAGAAATTGTAAAACATTTGAAGAGGCAAAAAGAATACATTAAGACTTTTAAATATCCAACGAAGTGCAAACCTATTTTTAATGGAAGTGGGTGTAATCTCTTATTTTGTAAGAAATTATATGATTTTATTATATTAAATAAATTTTCTTCAAAAATTAATGGTTATAATATAGAGCAATTTTTATATTCTAAAGAATTTGAAGAAATTAATAAATGGATTTATACACACCATCCCGAATTTTCAGATTTAGATAAAGATTATTTTGAGATATTAAATATCTGGATTAATCGAAGTGCTTTTAATTATGCGGCGCTTTATAAGTATTGTAATTACAATGATAAGATGTTCTTCAAGACAATAAGAGTCTTAAATAATAAAATAAGATATATATTCCCTTGGATTTGGTCGTTAATTATAAAATTATTAATAATTCAAAATCATAAACTTAAAAGATTCGAGCAATTATCATATTATATAAAATATGGCTTGAATTCAGAGGAGAAGTTTATAAATTATATATATGAAAGTTTAAGGGATATGGTTATTAAAGAAAAACCAATAACCAAGGATTTAATAAGAAATTTAGTAAAAATATAGAATTATCTAGTGAATGAATTATGTTTTTTTCTGTATAATCCTCATCGTAGATCTCTGAGGTTCCAGTAACCTCATTCAATTTTTCCAACTTAGGCAATCGTTCACCACATTTAGAACAAAACTGAATATGCGGCGAACAAAGAAAGCTACAATGGGGGCAAGGTACTTTTACGACTTTGTACTTAAAAAGGCTTTCTGGAGCCTTTACTTCCTTTGGCACACCCATCATCTCTGCTTTCAGGCTTAAAAGTTCTTCATATTTCCTTTTATCTAAGTATCCTTTATCTTCATAAATGCTGAATATTGCAGTTAAATTTTCATTCCCAGTTGAAAATTCTTCAAAAAATTCAATTTCGGAGGTATTTAATAAAGTATCGCCTTGTTCTTCTGCTTGATTAATGTAAAGGTGGAACCAGTAATATTGATTATTAGATAAATACTGTTTTAATTTGTAATGGAGCAGGAAGGAAGCGAAAAATTCATGGTGTTTGGCAAACGCTTCTAACCACTGGATTTCACTGTCAGTTAATTCTTTCATTGATTGATAAGTCTAATTTTTAAATTAATAGACTATTAAATGGAAGATCCTCTAATTTTAAATTATATTCAACATCTGATATCTCATTCAATTTATTTATTATTATATGTAGCTGATCCTCATATTCTTCTCTTCGAATCCCCATAAATGGATGTTTAAAAAGTATGTCTGTCATAGATTTTATTAAGACTTTGAATGAATCAAATATCATATTAAGATTCTCAATATTCTTTGGATTATTTAATAATGCTTTGTTATATTGATGGTTTTTATTAAATAGAACACCTACTTCAGGCACAACATTAGGAAGTATCATAAAAAGAACATCATTATCATCAAAGTCAACCATTTTATATATATTGAATATTTTTTTATAAGAATCATACTTTTCACTTAAATCAATTTTAATCATTGGTCCAAATTCAGATTGGAAAATTATCATTTTATATCTCTTTCTAAACAGATACTCTAGAATTAATAAATTGATATATATCGGGACAATAACAATAGGATCTATTCCAGATTCCCCTAAATCAACAAGTTCAATCTCATACCATGGTAATGGAAGAAGAAAGTTTACTATTTTATTTCTTGAAATTACATCTTTTAAGGTTTTTTGTTCTATTTTATTTTTTGAAAACATGGTTAAAACAATCAATTTTTCAAATAATTCATGATATTTTATAGTCCTAGTGTCTGAATAATAACTTTTTCCTCTAAATATATTAGTGAAAAATAATTTGGATAATTCCCCAACGTTGATTAGACCTTTTTCATTCTCAAAATTCCCTAGTTTAATAAATATAGCTTTAATAATTTCAATTTCAAAATCCTCCAAAAGAGAGTAAATCTTATTTTTATTAATTATTTCCATTCTATTAAGACTTAATTCAAGATCATCAAAGACATTAATTTTTCCGAAAAGAAATTTCAAATTTCTACTACTTATCTTTTGTACGAAAATGCCCTTATTATATACTTCGATAAGATTATCTGGAACATCATCTTTTAAACATTGATTGATATTTCTACAAATTCTTTCTTTAGGATTAATACAAACGGCAATTCCTATTACTCCTCTAATATTTTTTAATTTGATTTCAGTGGAAATTATGGAATAATCGTTTAATTTTTCTATTTCTGTTAATTTGATATATTGTTTTACATCTTCTTCTAAATTCATATTATATTGTTCCCTATTAATAATTTCAATCGTTCCGTTTTGGGAATTAATAATTTCTATTGGAAATTCAACATCTTTAACATGTTTTTGAATATGTTTAATTAACTCTTTATAAGATAATTCTTCTTTTACTTCATTGCTTAAAATAAAAGTGATTTCTGTTCCTTCATTTTCAAGGCTAGAGTCATTATAAAAATAAAAATATGTTTTAAGGTTTGGATTTTTGTCAACTCTAAATCTTATTGTCTCTTTATTTTCCATTTTTGTTTCTATTTCAAAAAAATCACTGATCATAAAATAGGAGAATACCCCAATTCCAAAAATAGATATTAAACTATTATTAATGGAAATCTCTTCACGATAAAATGATTTACCAAGTTTCCCAAAATAATTTTTCAAAATGAATAAATCCATACCACCTCCATTATCTTTTATTTTTACTTTATCATTACTATAAAATATTTCAATTTTGGGCTCAAAATCTTCATCTAACATTTTTTTATATTTACATGTGTCTATTGCATTTTGAATTGCTTCTCGTAAAGCGATATATTTATCTTGATAAAGATTTTTGCTAATAAAATATTGAAAGATATTATTTACATCGATTGTGAATCCTATTGGAATAGGTTGAAAATTAATAGGTTTAATATTTCTTCTTAATTTTCTCCAATGAAAAATGTATTCTTGATTACCTGTATTGCCTAAATTATATATTATTTCATAACAGTATTCAATTACGTTATCTATCTTATCAAATTGTTCATTTAATGCGTTATATACTAACTGACTTTCTGTTTCACCAGTTATGATGATAACATCTCCATTATAATTAACCTGATGAGTAGATAAATGCTTTTCCCATTCTAATTTTCCTCTGTCATCATCTGGTTTAAAAAATTTAATAATTAAATCAGGCAAACGTTTCTTAGATAAATCTAATTCATCAGCTAATCGTAAAATACAGCTTAGAAATGGCAAACAAATATAAGAATCTGTTTGATCTCTCAAAAAAAACTTTGTTGGATAATTTTTAATTTCCAATCTCCTATGGGCTTTGGAAACTAATGCTATTGCTTCAGCATAGTCTTCATTTATAATTTGCAATTCTGTGTTCCAATGTTTTTTAATAAAAGAAAAACTTAATTCATGGTGAATTTCTCTTATGAAATCTACTTTTTTTGCATTTTTATTCTTAATTCTAAATTTATTATACTCTTCTCCATCTGCATATTTTAAAAGTTCTTCTGGGGGAATACACATTCCAATATCATGTAAAATGCAAGCAGAAAGTAAAATATAAATTTCATCAGCATTTAACTTATCCGGTCCATCTTTAACTAATAGTGAAACTATATTTGCTACCATAAGTGAATGATCTATTGAATGATCTGTAAAAGTAGGAAAATTTACTACATACTTTTCTAGAAGTTTTCCCGCTTTTAATTTAATATTAGTGAAGGATACAAAAAGTTCTAAATCAAGATCTTTCAATTTTTTTTCTAGATCATTCTCAACCTTAATTGCATTCATCTTCTATTTGAAATACTATATTTGGATTTTTGTAATAAAATAAGATTTTATAATATTTTAATGCATGTTTAATTCTCTAATGTAATTCAAATCCTTTAGAATCATTATTCCATTATAAGTTCGACCCTAATAATAGAGGGTGGGCTTAAGCAAAATTATAATTTTTTACAAAATTAGAAAAAAATTTTATAAAAGTAAACAGAAATAGTGATTATGGAAGAACCAAAGGAAATTGATCCGTCAAAGGAAGAATCAGATAAACAGTCAAGATCCAATAGACCATTATCTGAAGAATAATCAAACTAGATTCAGTGGAACGAAAAATATAAATTTTTTATTTAAGGTCCTTTTATTAGGAGACCCTAAATCATATCAATTAATAGGTATATAAATATTTTGTATTAAAGAATTCTATAAATAAGTTATTAATCCTTAAATCAAAATTTCTTTTCCCAGAATCCACACATCGTTTTCAACGTCAAGTTCTTCAGTTTTCTTATAAAAGGTCCTATTTTCTTGGCTTAAGACACCCAAATGTACCAAGTGCCGTTTAAACGCGAAGAAGAAATTATAGTGCCCGAAGTCTGAGATTGTCTTTTTATAATTATCCATTAAGGCTTCTCTATTTCCGGATAAGAACATGGATATAACTTTATCCTTTGCCGTTGGCTTAACAAAAAAATTCAAAAAGAGGTTAGGGTGCTCCAAGATCAATATATCTATTATTTCTTTCGAACTGACTTCGGTTTTATCAAAACTTTGAAGGATTGAGACGAACTGTTTAAAATCTGGATTTTGAAAATATATAAGCTGTAGAAATTTGGCGAGAGATGGGAATTCTGAGTACACACACTTGTTTCTCTGAGTTTGATTTAACCTTTCCTGTAATTTAGAGATGGAATCTATACCAATCGAAATAAAATGTTCTAAGCAGAATTGACCAATTATAGACAAATTATAACCATTTTCATTTAAATCTAAAATTCCAATCGTATTTGCTCCACCAATAAGTTCACTGTAAGCCTTATTACTCCAATCGACCTGTTCAAAGTTGCTTATCAATTCCTTTTTTGTTCTTGATTTAGTCTCCCGACCTTGAAACAAGAAAAGCGGAGCGAAATAGTTAATGATGTGAGTCCGACCAAATGACGAGAAACTTCTATTTTTCTTTTTCTGATGCTGGAGTACGGTTAATTCATTTTTGACATCATCTAGGAAAATCGGGGATATATTATAAAGAGGGTTAATGACTTCCACACTTGAACCAGATTCATCTACCGAAATTAATCCTAATCCCGAAGATAGTGCGATGTTAGAAATTTTATTTAAAAAGCTATTTATCCCTCCTATATAAGATAGATGTACTCCAGATTTGTAAGTTAGAGCTTGACCTATTGCTTTTTTATAATCGGTGAGACCTTTTACTTCCACGGCAAAAATTTGCTTAACATTATTTAATCCAAAAATATCAGGGCGAGCACCACTGATTAGTAAACAATGCTTTTGAAAGCGTAAATCTTTATGAATAGGATGATCATCAATCCAAAATTGCCAGCTTTCATGTTGTAAGTGTTCACAAATTCGGGATACGACTTCCGCTTCATTCACATGATTTTATAGGTTCTCTTTTATTTAAGGTTTTTTTATGATTATTTATTATTTAACATTAAATTTGCAAAAGATTATTTTTACTCAAGTGTCGAAAAAATTCAATACACAAAACAAATACAGCTACTTCTTCGTGAAAGTTTTTTAGTATTTCTTATTATTATACATAGAATGAAATGGTAGATCCCGATATAACTTCAGATAGAATTTTATCTTTAATTTCTGATCAATGGCTTACGAAGGCAGATATTGCCTATAAATTAGGAATAAAACATTCTTCAGACAGAAAATATTTAACTAAAAAAATAGAAGAACTAAACCGTACAGAGAGGTTAATATCTCTTATTTATAATGACTGGGTTTATTGGAAACGTAACAATTCTGAAAGCATTGTAGAATTAAAGATTAGCTTTTGTTTAGCGATATTAGATGAGGACCCATTTGATGCTGAGCTTTGGTACAAGCTAGGTAATCAGTATTTAGAATATGGGGGATATGACATGGAAGAGTTAAATATAGATCTTATTGTAATAGATACTTTTATGCAAAGTAAAAAATGCTATAAAAATGCTCTAAGTGTTGTTGATCCCGAAATTAACCTCAAACTCTATTTTGATATTTTACTAAATTTAGCTGTGATTTATGTCATGCTCGGAGAACCGGATAAAGCACAATCTCAGATTGATTTCTTGCTTGAAATTGAAGAAGAATTTGAAGTAGATTTCATTGGTGAAATGTATAAGAAATTGGCGCAAGTCTATCTTAATAAAGCTGATTATAATCAAGCATTACATTATGCGACAGAGTCTCATATGAGATTATTAGAAGATGAAACGCTAGAAATTATCTTCCATAAAATAGACATCGAAAAAAAAAAAGAAGAGGACTCCACTAAAAAAGATCTAACACTAGAATTGAGTATTAATCCTCTCGACCATCAAGAACTAAATGATCAAAATCTGGATTTTTTGCTACAGGAAGAGATACTTGCTAAATGGAAAAAAGAGACTGATAATAAAATTGTTTGGGTTGCACAATTAGAAGGTGTTGAATTTAAGCTTTATATCCCTAAATGGAGAATTCCTCAACCAGATCCAGAAGAAATTTTAATAAAAATATATTCTCCTTCTGAAAAGGTAGGAAAAGAAGAATTCATCACTAAAGATGATATTCAATTAAACCCTAAATTAAAAAATAATACCATTTATTCAGATATTCACAGAATTAGTGAGCATACTCAAACAATTAGATTTGATCCAGATGGAGACCGCGAGAATTGGGAAATAGGGAGCCCTTATATACCTAAATCAATATTAAAAGGAAATAATATTGATAAACTTTCTATAGCAGTTGAATGGCTTAGTGAAAACGTTTTAGAAAAACCAGGAGCATTTTCAGCACAAGAGGATAGTACTTTATCTAAAAGCACACAAGGTGAAGAGGTAGAAAATCTATTTGAAACCAATCAGCACTCAATTACTAAGGATGGAAATTTAAAAATTACTAGAAAGAATGTTTTAACTGTTATTGATGGACCAAATTCCTTTGGTGAAGACTATAAAGATCAATTAGATTTAGAAAAAGTTGCTGATTACTCTCACGATTTAGATAAAAATGCAGGTCTTTATTATTTTACAAAAACAACTGAAAATTACCACCAGCAAACTTATCTCTCTCGTATTGGGTATAAAGTACAACCATTTCATAAGGATATCGATTATGCTTTAAGGGATCTAATTAGAGAAAAGCTAAATTCAAATCAACCCCCAACCTTAATTCTCCTTGGTGCTAAGGATCAAGACTACACAGGTTTCATCAAACAAATTCGTAGAGAATTCAATATCGAGATAAAACTTGTGATTTCATCTGAAAAAGGTTTATCTAATTCACTTAAAAGATCATTTAAAGAAGAAGATATCTTAAAATTTCCAAAAGAAATGAAAATGGAATCTCGCGTTAGGGAATCAGTTTTTACATTTTTGGAAGGAGATGAGGGTCGTATTATTAGTAAGACTCAAACAGGAAAAATATGTCTTCCAGATAGAGCAGGTAATTTTCAACCTAATGTAGGGGAGAAATGGATTTGTAAGATAAAAAAAGAATTTGATAGTTCAATAATTCTAACACTAATCAAAAAGATTGGTTGAGCTTTAAATACGTTAACTTAATAGTCAAGATAAAGAGGGTGAAATAATGCAAAAAAACTCAATTAGGTTAACTAAAAGAATTATAAATGTAGAGGCTATTTTATAGTTCTAGCTAAGATTTAGATTTTTCATCTTTAAAAGAAGTCCAATCTCATTTGACAATGTTTCAGGTTTAATTAAGCTTTAAGAATGTCTAATTTTCGAATTAATTCAGAAATTAAACGGTTATCTTGATTATTCATAATTCTATTCCATATGCCAGCTTGGTTCGCATTATGTGGTAAAGCTATATACTTTCCTTTTATATTATCTAAGTTATCCGATCTACTATAAAATTTTCCAATCTCGAATAGATACTCACCAAATTGGGTGGGTTTAATATTGAATTGTCTTTCAAATTCCTTTCTATTGTCGTCTAAGAATTTTAAAAATGTATTATTAGGTAGCAATCTTAGATATTTCTTTAGTTCTTCTTTTACCGCTTTTCCTAAGAAAATTAAACTTAAATTATCATTAAAACAATTTAATTCTTCAGTGAAATAATTTTTAGAGCATTCATTCCTAGCTTTACGTAGGAATTTATCCTCAGTATAACATTTTGCTAGATCAGTACCATAAATCCTATCTAAATTATTTCTCAAATCCAATATTAGATCTATGTATTCCCATAATTCATGTTTACTTTTTAGGAGTTTTACATCAGAATAGAATCCTAACTCATACCAAATGTGTACGAAAGACCATTTCAACGGTTTATAATTTTCCTTTATAGCTTTTCTTAATGAATTCTCGTTAGATACTTCTGAACCAATGATGACTATATCTTTATTAAAAAAAAAATTATTTTTATAAGACATCTTACCTACCCATCCTGGAAAGTCTTGATGACTACGATTTGAACAAATTTTGCATTTTGATTGTCTTTTCTGTCCATTAGTCATTAAAGATCTTATTATATCGCTTCTACTTTTTAATTCTTCTCCATTTTGCTTTAAGATTTCATTAACTATTATTGGAGAGTAAATTTTTTCAAGTAGAAGTCTTAATGATCCCATTTTATAACCTCTATAGCTATTAATGAATTTTTATGGTATAAATAAGAGCATTTTACTTATTTAATTAAATGGTTTTCACCAAATAAATTATCCTTCAAAAACAAAATCGCATTATTTGGGTAATAAACCTCAATTAAGAAATTTAATTTTACTATTAAATTCTGGTAAATTCAAGAAAAGAATTTACTAATTTATTCTTAAAAGTTAAATAGAAGCCCAATTTGTATATAGTTAGATATTTGTTAATATTAGGGTGATTTTATGACTTCATTAACTTTTCATGGTGGAATATCGACTATCGGTGGAAATTGCGTTATCATTGAGGAGAGCAACACTCGAATCATGTTTGACAATGGGATGTGCTTTTCCAGTGAAGGCGCTTATTACAAAGATTTCTCAAGTCCCAGGACGAACAACGATTTACGGGATTATCTAAAATTAGGCTTAATTCCTGAAATTCCCGGGATATACGGAAAAGAAAAGATTAACGATGTGTGTCTCGAAGATGCTGATCCTGAGAGTGAGTATTTATTTAAAGCCGATCTTATCAGTTATGAGGATTATATGGAAGATAATGGCGCACCATACATTTCCGCGCTATTTTTAACGCATGCTCATTTAGACCATGTCCGTAATATTATGTTTATGGCTCCCGAAATTCCTATTTATTGTTCTGAAATTACAAAACGACTATTAGAAATCATCTGCGACACTTCGGATTATGATTTTTTTCATTACAGTTATCATGAGAAAGGAGAGAGAAGTAAGAACAGTTTTTTTCCTGGTTCTGTATTTAAAAAAAAATGCAAAAGGGAGAGATTTTTAGAGACAATCGTTCCTAATGAACCTATGGAACTTCCGGAAGAAAAAGGCCTTTTTAAAATAGAAGGTTATCCGGTCGATCATTCGGTACCTGGTGCGATGGCGTTTAAAGTCACTACAAAGAGTGGGAAGACGATAATATATACCGGGGATATAAGATTTCATGGACATGACTATGAGAAGAAAATATCTGATGATTTTGTAAAAAAGGTCGGTTCTAATCCAGACATTTTGATATCGGAAGGGACCAGAATTGGTGATAATAAGGAATTTGGTGAAAGCGATGTTTATCACAATATTAGTGCTTCATTGAAAAAAGACAACAACCTGTCAAAAAAGTTGATAATAGCATCTTTTCCTTGGAAGTCTATTTCACGCTTTGTTACAGTCCATCAAATTGCTAAGGATTTAAAAAGAGTTTTAGTAATTCAACCGAAATTGGCGTATACAATTCACAATTTGCAAGATTTTGATTCAATAATGATAAAAGGAGTTTTAAAAGAAGATACTGTAAAGATATTCTTACCAAGGAAATATAGTATGATTTATTCTGATGATGATTATAAAACGACTAAATATCATGTATCCTATGATGTAAAATGGCCAAAGAACCAGCCAATTGGGTTCTATTCAGCTGAATATGGAGAAAATATTTTAGTCAGGGCATGTGATATAAAAGAAAATCCGAGTGATTATTTACTGCACCTTAACTTTTATGAGCTTAACGAGTTAATTGATATCTGTCCTCCGAAAGATAGTTATTTTTTCAATCTTAAGACAGAGCCTTTTGATGAGGAGGGAGAGCTTGAAGAAAAAGTTCTTATGAATTGGATATCGAAATTCAGTTTACAATTTGAAGGAGAGAAATATCACGCGTCTGGTCATGCTCCGGGCATTCATATCAGAGAGATGATAAATAAAATTAGACCAATGAAGATTTTTCCAATTCATACTGAAAAGCCAGAACTATTTAAATATGAAAATGCTGAGACACACATAATAAAAGGGCAGAAATATTTCATTTAATAGGAAAAGACACCTTCATACCTCTAACGACGATCAGAAATAATCTTGTGATATTTAAATATTAAACACATACATATTAAACATCATCCTATTATTGAGTGAGGTCAAATGGAAAAGACAGAAAAATCAGTAAGACTCACCTTATTAGGGGGTGTAAATGAAGTAGGGGGCAATATAGTATTATTAGAGGATCTTAAATACGACGTAAAAGTGTTCTTAGATTTTGGGATTAAGATTAAAAAATATAAGAATGAATATGAGCGTAATCAGTATCCATCATCAATAGATGAATTGGTAAGGCTTTGTTTACTTCCTAATGAAGACCATATTCAACTTGAGAACTTATATATTAAAGAGTTCAAATTTGCCAAACAAAATGTGAAAATAGAGATTAAAGATAACGGTCAAATTAATGCTGATAATCGTTTCTCTAATTTAGATGGGATTTTTATCTCACATCCGCATAAGGATCATTATTTTGGCCTATCTTTCATAAATCGAACTATTCCTATCTACACAGGGGTTGTTACGAAAAGAATTATTCGCGCTTACTGTAAATCTTCTAAGGTTTCAATTGAAAATAATTTTAATGGTTTGAATTGGCAGCCATTCCGAACTGGAGATATCATA
>JANBVM010000001.1:60860-75145 GCA_024239015.1 Patescibacteria group bacterium
CATAGACATCAAAGGGATGAAAATCATTCCTTTTCATGTGGATCATTCGATTCCAGGGGCATATGGATTCATTATTTATACTTCCGCTGGTCCGGTGGTGTACACGGGAGACTTTCGAAGGCACGGTCCTTTATCGAACATGACCGAGGAATTTCTAAATGAAACCAAAACCCACAGTACTTTTCTAACGAAAGGTGAATTAGATAGAGAGCAAAAGAATTTAATTTCAGAAGGAATTAAAGTTTTAATTTGCGATGGTACGAAGATTCACAAGGGTATTGTCGAGTCAGAGCAGGAAGTTGAGGAAAATTTGGAGAAATTATTCGCGAGTAATCCATTCGATTTTATATTGGTCAAATATGATCGCATTGATTGGGACAGATTTCGAACGTTTTCGGGTATGGCTAAGAAATATGGGTGGAAATATATCATAACGGAAATGGATGCGTATTTTTATTATCTTTTGAATAAAAAAGCAGTCCATGAAACTATGAGAGAGCCGAATATCCTTAATGATGATCATATTCACATCTTGAAAAGAGGAACTACACGATATAAATGGCAGGAAAAAATTAGGCAGATTATATACAAAAAGGGAAAAGAAGACAGATTTCTTGACTATAGTGATCTTAAGAGTTTAGGGGGGAAGTTTGTTGTCTATATAACTCATTTAGCCAATATCTTGATGAATAATCTTGATTTTAATGGCAGAGGTTTATTTATTTCTTCAAGTATCGACCCCTATTCTGAGGAGTTTTATGATAATACACATTCAATCCGTAGAAAATTAGAGCCTTATGGAATCCCGGCATATCGAGCACAAGCATCTGGGCATGCAACCCCTCATGATATTATTAACTTCATTGAAGAAATAAAGCCTAAGTTTCTGATTCCAATTCATACTGAGCATCCTCAATTTTTCAAAAAGTTATTCCAGAAATCTGATATTCAAGTAATTCTACCAACCAAAAATGAATCGATTGACTTTTAAATTAGACAGATCTAACATCTTCAGCATCTATAATATCTAAGAATCTTGGAAGTTCTCTCGTTATTTTCTCGTTGATAAATGGGATTGGAAACATTTATAATTTTAAATTAAAAGATTGAAATAAGTGGACGGATTTTGTTAAATCAAAATACTCGTACTGTATAATAATTAATTAACTCTAACACTATTAATCAAATCGTAGAAGGATTGATGAGAGAAGTTTATATTTTTGATATAGATGGTTGTGTAATGTCCCCTATTTTTCCCGAGACCAACAACGAGAAAACTAGAGAAAAAATAGTTGGGGATGCCGTCCATAATGGCAATGGTATAAAGCTATTTCCTGATTTTGTTAAATATTATAAAAAGCACTGTGTTCAAGCAGAATTAATATTTTTTATAACCGGTAGAAAAAAAAGTGAATTTGGCAGAGTAACAGATAATCATTTGCGTCCCTTAGTCGATATCAAACCATTTAAGGTTATTTATTATCCTGAAACAAAGCAACATAGGATCCGTAAATATTTTAATTGGAAAGCAAAAAGAATAAAAGTAATTATTAAAAGTACAAACAATAAAAAACATTTCAATATTCCTACTAAGAAAAATTTTACATTCAATATTTTCGACGATCAGAACAACTATTTTTCAAAAATTAGGAAATTTGGAAAAAAACGAGATATTCAGATTCATTTCACAATGATAGAGAATGAGAATAGTTGGAATCAATTACTTCAATAGTTAGTTTTTTTTTATATTGTTTTAATTAAGAAATAAGTAGTAAAATCTAAAAATGGTAAGTTTTAAAATTTATTGGCTTAAAACGATCGTGCAAAGTTGGTTCCAGAAGTTTTTTTCCAGCATTTGAGATTGAAAATAACATAATTTTAACTTTTTTTCACATTCAATAATGTTAAGATTAAGAAATTCTGAAGCTTGTGGAAATTTACTGAGGTCGTATAAATTTTCTTCCTTTATTTTCCATAATACTGTAAAGAAATCATGTCCATTAGCAAGGATCTTAAGTTTTTTTTCATTGAGATTTAAACGTGTTATCTCATTCATTAATTCATTACTAATAATGTCCCAATTATGTTGTATAACCTCCTTAATCGTTTTTTGATCCAAATGAATTTTGGAGTCTTTTACTGTAAGAAAATAGTGAAGGGAAAAATTAACTCTGTTTCTGTTGTTGGAATGAATTTTTCTTCTTTCTAGAATATACAAATATTTACCATACTCAGCAGCAATTTCTAAACATAGATTTTTGATTTGATTAACTTGTAATTGTCTATCTGGAAAAGCATCTTTGAGAAATTTTTCTAAAACTTCTGGAGCTGTAAATATTTCAATATCTATATCATGGTATGTAGTATATAGTAGATTGTTAATCCTCTTTATCTTGCCTGAAAGATGCATAAAATCGGCATCAACAATCCCATAAACATAATTAATTTGATTTGTATTACATGAATTGATTGTTTTAATGACTTCTCCTTTATTATTTCGGCGAATTGACTTTTTATATTTATTTCTCGATGAAACCAAAGGAGTTTCTCGAGCGGAGCTAATTCCAGAGCAGGGAATTTTTAAATAATGTTCCTGATAAATAGGAATTATTCTGATCTTACCTCTATATTTTTTTAGGAGATACTCGAACAAGACTTTATCTGTAATACCTTCGACCACAAATAATTTTAGTTTCCTATTTTTTGGTCTCTTTTTAAGTTGAATAACTTCTGCATAAGCAGAATTACGTCGAAAAGCAGTGGATGTCATTGTTTTTAGAGTTACTTCTCTTTATATTTTGCATCTACACAATTATTGGTGTAATCATTTACTATTTGTGGTGAATGCGTGGCAATTAAATAATGGATTTTCTTTTCTTTTCTAATTTCTCTTAACGTGTCTATAAAATCATAATGCCAATTAATATTTAGAGAAATTTCAGGCTCATCAATCATTACTAGTGAATAATCATCAGTTCTAAAAATTATTTCAAAAAAAATAACAATTAGATTTTTTTCCCCAGATGACAGATTTGACAAGGACAACTTTTTTTCTTTTTCATCTTCAAGGAAAATTACAATTCCCTCGTCTTCTGTAATTTTTAAACTCTTAAAGTCAAGATAATCATTAATTGTTTTTTCAAATAATTGAATCAGGTTCTCATCACTATCTTTATAAGGTGAAATCAATTTTTTAAGATGTTTTGAGATTAAATCAAGCTTTTTATCAAAAAAAAGATTCATTAAACCTTCCAATATATCAATATGGATCATTGGATTAAAAATATCCAATTTTTCAAATTCTTCAACCAAATTTGGTAGATCCTCCATGATCTTTGTATATTCATGCTTTTTCTTTAAATAAAACTCTTCAAAAACTTCAAACTTGTTTATATTATTTCTCAGGCTTTCAATGTAATAACAATTAAATAAAAAAAGACCACAAGCCATAATAACCATACCTTGATTATAGTCGTCAGTCCCATCAAATTCAAAATTAAAACTTTGTAATCCTTGTTCAGAATTTTCATTTAATTTCTGTAAACCTAAGCTTAAAATTATTTCAATTTCGGAAATATTTGAAGCTTTAAGCATAATTTGTTGCTGTTCTTCTGCATTTAACAAAAATGAAATTAGTTTTTCATTTTTATTTGAAAAAACTACTAGATACTCAAAAATTTTATTTGATTCCTGAAACCAATGAAATACAAATATTATTTCTTCAAATGGGGTTTTAAAGATTTCTTGCCAATGCAATAATTTAAACGAACGAATCATTTTAAGAATTGTTGTTTTTCCAATACCATTTAATCCGTATAAAATCGTTACCCCTTCCTGGTTCTCTAATGAAATCTCGTAATCAAATTTATTAAATAGCCCTTTAATATGTATTTCTTGTAAAATAATTTTGCCTTCAAGCTCTTTAAAAATTTCTTCCACATTAATTGTTTAATCTCTCATTTTAAAAAACTTATTTATATTATACTATGGTAAAAAAAATAACCTTTACTAGGTATAGAAGTTAGAATCAATTACTTCAATTGTTATAAGTTTTTATAATATTATAGGAATAAGCAAGTGAAAACTAAAATTAGAGTATAATGCTCTAATTGGTCTTCCCACAAGAAGAGAAAGAAGCATGACAGAGTTTTTGAGGAATAATTAGGAGGAATTGATACATACCTTTTAACAAGAAATATAAAGAAAAAATTAATAATTTAAAATTCGTAATAATTTTATAATAACCTCTTAAATCAATGTTCAAAAGAAATTAAATATAAGGTGAATTGTATTAGTCGCGCAATGTCTCCTCATTTATCGTCATTATTAGAGAATATGACAGCATTCATAGTCATACAAAGTTATGTTAATTATACGATAAAGGAAGAATTTGAGTCAAATATTAATGATGCTACTTCCAAGAAAGGAGAATATAGAGATTTGATTGAAAAAATCTTTCCTAAAGCTGGTATTGATAACTATAATAGATTTTTAAATTATCAATGTCGAAATGCGATTCAAACAATTCATACTGAATTAGAGAATTATCTATTTAAATGTTTTAGGGATATTATTATTAAATATCCGCGACACATTGAAGAAAAACAGGTTAAAATTAAAACCCTAATAAATTTCGGTTTAAATACTAAAAAGGTTATTGAATATAAGGTTGAAAAATATCTTAATGAATTATTAAATAAGCCATATAAGGAGATATTCAATTTCTCAAATATTAAATTTGGTCTAAAATTCAAGATTGATGAAATTGACTTAGAAGTATTATTTAAGTTCAAACAAATAAGAAATTTATACGCTCACCAGAATGGAATTGTCGATAAAACTTTTTTGAATAAATTGAAGGATTTAGGATACAAGGAAGGAGATGTTGTTGATTTAACTCTTGATAAAATTAATGATTATTCACAAGTAGTACATAATATAGCCATTCAATTCGATAATTGTTTTATTAATAAATATCCTGAATTCGCTATTTAATATCTTAAATAGCTTTGTTTTAGATGTTTTTCTCAACCTTAAAAATATTTAAATCTAAAATAAATACCAAATTTAAAGTTTTCATACTTAATTTTTAATAATATATTTTTCAGTATTTTCCTGAGAAAACAGATATTAATGCATTTACATATTTATACATAAATTTGAAGTCGGTTTATTCAAAATATGAGGAAATTAATACTCAAACTATAATTTTTCAAAATTTCAAAAACAAGATAAAAGGCTAAATGTGAGCCTATTAGTAGAGAGAGAGAGACATAAAATCAATCAAATTAAATGTAGACCTAAATTAAGTAAATAATGAAGTAATATCTAATTTTCATTTATTTGTTTATTAATTATTTTGCTAAATTAAATTCTATAATGAGTATCAAATCAGAGGGAGTCTTATCAACGGATTGAGCAATTAAGGATAGATCATCTATATTATAACACCAATTAACAGGTTCCCCCTTTATTTTATTAAAATTGAAGAATCTTATTGGATTTTGGATTAAATATAGCTTATGTTTTTTAAAATCAATCAGATAGAGCCAATAATGGTCCTGTGTAATTTCTGCGATCTTAAATTCATTAATTGATAAATAATAAATACCATTTGATACATTTTTAACTTCGATGAAGCGATCATAAATTATTTCACTCATATTTAATACCTCATAAGAAAGACCATTAATAGATGCTATATCATACCCCGCATTAACTTTTTCTTTTGACAAATATTTAATTTTACTAAAAACCTTTTTCTCTCCAAGTTTTCTTAATCTTTTATATTCATATAATAATGCTAAGATCTCTGCTTTTTCTCCCGCCTTTTTCTGTTTCTTGAGGTTTTCAAGTAAAATATTCTCAGTTTGAGGTTTTGAGCGAAAAAGAGACCAATATTTTCTCTCTACAACAAATTTCCCATTTCTTTTCAAAATTATATTTAACTCTCTGAATTCATTAAATAATTGTCTTATAAATTTTGAAATTTTTCCTTCAAAAATTAAAAAATTATCTTCAAATTGATCTGAATGTGAAAATAATAAATAAGCAAATTCTTGTTGATTATTTAAATACAGAAAACTAAGTAATTCTTTTTGATTTTCATTTAATTCATAAAAATTTGAATTTCTTTTGTTGTATAGTTTTGTACCAATATCAGTTAAATGTAGTCTATCTTCAATTTCACTAACTTCAATAAGACCTAAATTACTCGCTAAATGGAACAAAGAATTAAAATCTGTGTTAATTCCGCCAAATAATTGTAATTTAAAAGATTGAATAGCACTTTTTTTCGAATGTTCATCTCCACTTGACAGAATGTAAACTAATCTATTTAGGTCATTAAATTTCTTCATTTTCTAAGTATTTTCCTTTTTTGATGCATATATTTCTCTTATTTGTTTTTCTAACGCTTCGAAGTCTTGCTGCATCTCGTTTTCTACAATAGGTAAATCTGCTTCATCACCAAAAAAGCCAATGGGTAATTCATCGTTTAAAAGATTATACATAACTTCTGCTTTTTTATTTAACCGAGAATCAATCACCTCATCTATAGTATTTTTACTGATGAGGAGATAATATTTTGTTTCTATTTCAGGATCTAATCCGATTCTATGAATTCTATCTAATGACTGAAGATAACGACCGCAATTAAAATTTCTATCCACATAAATAGCATGATGACAAGCATGATGCAATGAAACGGATTCAGCTAATGCAAAGGGATTTGCGATCAATACACAAGGTTTATCTGATTGTCTGAACTTATTGATTCTAGCCTCTCTAGTTTTGAGTTCATTGATTATTTCTTCTGATTCATCTCTAGTTAAATCAACTGGAATCTCACCATAAATAGTGTAACATTCTATACTTTTTTTCTTAAGAAGATCCTCAATTAAATGAATATTACCAATAAAATAAACCCAAATCAAAACTTTATGTCCTTGTGTAATCAAATCTTCTGTAATTTCAATTGTTTTTAAAATTTTATTAGGAATTTCGTGTTTCAAATATTCTCTTATAACTTGGATGAGATTTTGATCCTTTAATTCTGGAATTTGTTCCTTATTCAATTTAGCTTTGTTTAAGTCATCTTTTATTGCATCAATATGTTTCTTCATTAATAACGAAGGATTAGAACTAATTTCTCGAAGATAAACAATCCAATATCGTTGCCAATGTCTAAAAACACTTTTTTCATAATTTTTCAACTCATTTACATGTTCTAAGGTTCTAGCAGCAACAGAATCATAAATTATTTTTTGGAGGGATGATAGGTCAATACGTACTCTTTCAAAATCAGGTTTTTTTAAATTTAAGTCTTCTTTTTTAATTCGAATATAAAAAGGTTCCAATTCTTCTTTTAATGCTTCAATAAATGATAAATTTCTTAATCGCTTTTTATATAAATTCCTATTTCCTAATAAATTATTTCGCATCGTTCTTGGCCAAAGGAATAAAAATTGAGAATAAAGATCTTCATATCCTTGTGGCATTGGCGTCCCACTTAGTATAACTCTTTTTTTGGCATAAGGTGCTATATTCAATATTGCATTCGCCCATTTTCCACCTTCAAAACGTTTTATATAATGGCTTTCGTCTAGAACTACCATAAAATTATCTTGAGAGAGCATTTCTATGATTTGTAGTTGATCTCTCGTTGCGGTTTGATAAGTCGTTAAAAAAATCTCATAATTTTTAAATTTTTTATAAAATTTCTCACGATTGGGACCAAGTAATCTAACAGAATTAATTTCTTTACCAAAACATAAAAAATATTCATCTTCCCATGACATAAAACTACTACTAGGACCTATGACTAAAAGCTTACTTAAATCATTAGATTTTTTCCAATGAGAGTAGGCAGAATAAACGATCATTGTTTTTCCGCTTCCTGTCACGCTGAAATTTGCTCCATTTGAAATCTTTAAAAGATGATATACACATCTTGCTTGAAAATCATATAATTGTCTTTTTAATTCAGGAAAATTCTCGTTATTCACTTTTACTTCTTTGGCTTTTAAACCTATTTCTTTTACCCTATTAAATTGATTTAACTCCTCTTTAATTACTTCTTCTAATTCCTTGAAATTATCAGTCTCATCTATATCATATCCATTTCTTTTTAATAACAACTTAATTTCATCAATATTCGTCCCAGTTGTTAAAGTTTTATAGAATATATTTGGATCAAAGGAATCCTTCTTAAATGCAAGGTGATCTAAGAGTAGAACTTCAATTTTATTATTTAGTGGTTTTTTATTGAATTGAATTATAACAGTATTTTTTCTAATATTGAACTCGACCATAATCTACACTAAGAATTATTTATTTTTTCCTTAAAGCGTTGTAAAGTACTTTCAACAGCATTTAAAAGGTTAATAAATTGAGTTTCAAAAATCGCTTCACTATTAATATCAATCTTTTCAATCAAAATTCTAGCTTGTTTTAATAATTCAATAGGTTTTTTATTCGTTCTTATAAATTCAATCGCATCTGAGGCATTTTTAATTGTTTTGAAGATCTCTTCAGATGTAGGGTTATTTTCTGGATTAATTAACTCCTTTAATTCAGGATTAACAGTTTTATCTAAAAAAGCTTCAGGCAAATTTCGAAGTGGACCTCTATGACCTAATACTTTATCAAAACTCTTGTCAATATTAGCTCCCATGGCTTTAAAAAAAATCTCCATATAATCATCTATTTCTATAGCTGAGCTACCTTCTTTTTCCAATTTATTTTTTCCTTTCATTAATTCAACAAAATGCTCATTATAATTAGTTAAAATAGAATAATCCCCAGGGCTTCCAATTTTAGTAAGAAAATAATCCATCATCCTTAGTCTACTCATGGACTCTTTAACTTTATTTTCACTCCAATCAATTCTATTTGCAATATCTTCAATTCTTAAGCCTTTTTCCATACCTTCTTTTATTTTGAGCATCTCATTAATAGGACCATATGGTTGAGGCCCTACCTTCTTTAGTTGATGTTCAATCTCTATAATGTATATATTTTTTAGATTAATTGTAGGAGGTAACCTGTGAACTCTTAGTTTCTCAAATTTAGCTTTTTTAGTTTCTATATATAATTTAATTAAAGCGGCCATCCTCCTATTACCATCGATTACATATCCATCATAAGTAATTACGCCAGGCATGAGTTGTCCACCATTTCTAATATCATTTACAAATCTCCTTGATTCTGGATCTTTTTCAGGCAATAATAATTCGAGGAAATAGACTTCATGGTCTTTATTATCAGAATCCAATTCAAAGCCTAGTTCTTTATTTTTATTTATTTTTTCTGCAAAAAATCTTCCATTATCTACGTTAAATCTCAATAAATCAATTGGGATTTCATATACTGGCTCATCTCTTCTTTCATCTTCGATTATTATACTAGATATGCCAATCGGTTGTATTTTAGCTTCTTTACCTGCTTTAATATAGTCATTGATTTGTTTTGTTCTTATTGATTCCATTTAAACTACCTAAGATTATTTAATAATATTTATGGATTGTTGAGCTTTAATAATATATTTATACAAAACTGAATTTAAAAATATGAAGTTTTTATTCAAATCATCACAATTTCAAGAAATTTTTATAATATCTTTTTCAATACTATTTACAGTATTGAAATCATAAAAACAAACATTTTCTTGTCGTAATAAAGGACGCCAATAATTATATTCCTTTATTAAGTTATTCCATCTTCCTATCATTTCATTCCTCTCTTTATTCTCTAACACTCTTCGTAATGTAGATATTACATAATCTTTCTCTTGTACTTTTAAGTAATAAATACTTTTCTCACTATAAATTGCATACCTGACCTTTTTTTGTAAAGTTGATAAATCTCTTTGAAGAATTCTTATTGGAACAATCTCTTCATTATATCTCGTTTCTTCATTCATTTCAATATTTTTATTAAAGGCCTGAACGATGCAGTTTATTGCTATTTCTACTTCCATAGAGTTCCTTTTAAACATATTTTCTTCTCCAATTGAACCATTAATTAAGAAAAATAATAAAATTGCTATTTCCTTATTTGAAAGATTAATCTCTATATCTTCTTCAATTTGCAGATTCTCAAATTTCTCAAAAACATATTCTCTATACTTTTCAAATAACATTTTCTCATAATTTTGAATAATAAATGTATTTAGACGGTAGATATCGTCATAATTTTTAGAGTTGATTAATGCTAAATAAAAGATAAACCCTTCTGGGGTTAATAACAAATGACTATTTGAAGTCCTTTTTATTTCATAAATTATTTTTAATTCCAACATATTTTGATACTGATCTTTACTGATATTAATTTTTTCACTAATAATATCATAAGAGGGTAATCTTTCTATAGCTTTTAGACGAGTAGCAGGATTTTTTTTGGGATCATAAAAATCAATTAATGTATTTAATTGTTTTGAATAATTCTCATCATCTACTTCTTTAATTAATATGATCTTTTTAAATTTATTCCAGATTAAACATAGGAATTCTTTAATTTGATTATATATCTCAGAGTCAATTTGAATATAATTTTTCTTAATTCTATCAATAATGGTGGTATTTAAATTCATAACTTATCCAATGTACTCCTTTAAATTCAATTTTAAATATTTATTTGACCTAAAACTTTTAATTTTTTTGTTAAATTTCTTTAAAGCAATAAAAAACTCTGGTTCATGAGTTTTATTATTTTTAAAGGGAAGCCTAATTTTTCCATTATCAAATACTCCTAAAAAAAAGTTTTTGTAAAGAATGAATTTCCTATCATCATAATTTAAAAAATAAATATTAACATCATCGCTTTGGTCTCTTGAATTGCAAAAGAAACAAGATATGTGCTTAATTTTATTGGAGAGAGTAATTATAAAGGCCAAACATTCATCACATTTTTTTAGGATAATTTTTGGTTTTACTCTCATAGGTATATTTCGATTTAAATGTAGATTCGGCATCCCATATCTTATTTTGTAACCAGAATCACACTCAAAATGTTTGATCTTTTGATCTTTTACTAATTCTCTCAATTCTAATTTAATTTTATTTTTAATAATCTTAAGTGAAGTTATATCAAGGGTAGTTTTAAGAAATAAAATAGGATCCTCACTTATTATGTATGCTATTTCAGGAATTGCCAATGGCCCATGAGACTTTATTAATTCAATCAATTCATTTTTTATAGCAGACAAATCTCTCAAATTCTATATTATTATTCTTTAATGATTTCTTGATAGTATAATTTTTTATTAAACTCTTCTTGATATTCTTTTGGTAAATCATCTGGTTTTTCTTGAATTGGCAAGATATTTATAATTTTATCAATACTTCCATTTTCAACAAGTTCGTGTTGAAATTTCATTAAATCACCCGATCTTTATAATCCATCAACGCATTCGCTTCATCTATAAATAAAATTTTAAATTTTGATTCTTTGTTGAATAAAGTTATCATTGCCCTGATAAATGCATAGGCTTTTTCACCTGCAGAAAAATCCATTAAGCTTCTATGATCTTCTTGGCCATCCTCTTTAAGAAATATAATATCCTTTTTAATTACGTCAAATTTTTTAATTTTTTCATAACCTTTGAAGACATATTTAAAGAATGAGGGATTGTTATATGTTTTCAAGAAGAATTTATCATAAATATCTTTGATAAATTTCAAATACTTCTTATTAGTTATATTATGATTTTTTTCAATCATAATTATATTATTTCTTAAAATCGAAATGTAGTCTCTGAAAGCTATTAGATAATAGTTTATGATTTTTTCAGTTCTTTGAATATGCTTCGAGACAAACTCAATCCAGTCAGCAAAATTTTTATAACTAAATGCCTTAGCTACAATCAATATTTTATTTTTGATTTTTTCAATTTCATACTTTAGATTAGCAAGATTATTATTAAGGCTTTTTAAATTGAATTCAATAGCATCATACTCCTTTCTTATTTGTTTCAACTCATTTTTTAAACTTTCCAATTCAGAATTTAAATCTGATGGAACTTCAGGATAAAGTTTATTCAGGTCTACAATTAATTTATCCATATCATCAAGATTCTCCGTTAATTCTAACTTTTTTGAGAGAATTTCATTCTCATGTTTTAAATCATCTAATTTTAATTTTATTTGTCCTTTACTTGCAGAAAGTCTCTCATGTTTATCAATGTAATTTTTAACCTTAGCAGGATCCAAAATTTGGTCTAAAACATTGCTATAAATATTTTTTTTAATATTTTTAAGTTCATTATCTAGTTTTATTAATTTCCTCCATTTTTTGATTAAATCTAGTAATTCTCTAATTTCCTTTACACGTATTCCAAGTTCCTCATATTTTTTAATTAATTTTTGATGTTGGGGGCTTTTTTCTAAAATTGAAACTCTCTCTCCGAGAAATTTACTCAATTCATCTATTGTTATTTGCATTAGATCACTACCAAAAAAACCATCTATGATTATTTCATTGCCAAGACCATCAGCAATGCATTCATTTAGAATGTTAAAAATTTGGGTAAATTTAATTAAAAGAATTTGATTAATTTTCATTGATCCTTTTGTAATTTCTTCTAGATTTTTTCTTAGCTTCTCTAAATTTGTTAATCTACTCTCTTCTAAATCTCCTATCAATTCAATTGTAGTTGCCTTTTCTATTTCTCTTGCTTCTTCAGGATATTTTCTTTTTATTAAACCAAGAAGTTTATTTTTATCATTCTGATTTTTATCTTTTTTTGAAAAATAATCCTGAATTTGAGTTCTTTTTTCTCGTTCAATATTTTTTATTTTCTTTTCAATATCATCTAATTCTATAATTACATTTTTATGATTCTCCTCATAGATGGAGATCTCTTCATAATTTTTATCAATTCTACTTTTAAGATCTTTGGGATCATTCTCCTTCCAGATAAGGATTTGTTCGATTAGCTTTTGTATAGTTTCATTAGATTGAATTTTTTTTAACGATTTCTGAAATCCTTCTTCAGTTTTATTTTTATTTTGGTTTGATTGATTGAATTTTTCTTGTTTTTCAAAATAATTTTTAATCAATTCATCATTTGTTCTTGCTTTAAAATTTTCTAAATAATTCTTGAGAGTTTCAACGTAGATACTAATCTTATTGCTATAAATATCTATATACTCTACGAACATATCACTTATAAGAATTAATTGAGTCTCAAAGTTTTCATCCCCTCTTATAACTTTAACAGATAAAAGTTCTTTCAGTTTTATTATATCAATCTTCTCTTCATTATGGGCAAATCTACCGATCGAAGATTCTAAAATTTTAAAATCACGTTTATTATATCTCCAAGTACCGGGTGTAAGATATAATTTAATGTTATTTTTTTCTGTCTTTACATCAATTACACACTCATTAAATCTATTTTTAATCTCATTAAATTGATTTTCACTATTAAATTGATAACCCCCCGTTGCAATCTCAAAAAAAATTGCGGCCATACTTTTTCCAATACCGTTTTCTCCGATAATTTTTAATATTTTACCTGATTTTATTTCTGGAATCGTTTTTAACTCTCCAATAGTTGAAAAAAATAATTCCAATTTAGTCATCCCCCAATTTTACAAAATTTTCGATTAAATTTTTAATATCTTCACTATTATTTAGATTTATTTTCTCTATTTCTTCTATGATTTTAATGATTTCTGGTTTCCCTTCCTTATTCGCGACTTTTTCAATTAATTCATTTATAAAATTTTCCATTTTTACTTCCTCTCAAATTATATATTCTTTTCCTTTCTCTGGAATACAATTATTGATTTTTTTTTTATTTAGTTGATCCTGCAATACTTTTTTATTTTCATTTGATCCATGAATTATATAAAAAATTGGATTCTCCCATTCATTTAATTCTGAAATATAGCGTTTCAAAGAAATAAAATTTCCATGTAAAGAAAATATACTTGAATGCAATACTTTCGCTCTACACTTTAAATTTTCAATATTTTTATGTAAAACTATTAAATTTTGGGGATTATCTTTAATAAAAGCAAATAATTTCTTTGAACTTCCCCCAACAAGTTGGCTTCCAGTAGCTAAAAATAAATCCATTCCGTAATTACTCTCGTTAAAATATAAATCTATTATACTAGAGTAATTTTCACATATGTAATCCCTAAAATCCTTAAGTGTCATATTTGAGTTAAATAATTCAATCAATTTTGGATTCTTAAAATAATCTTTATACTTATAATAAACTCGATTAACAGAGATTAAGGATCCTAGTACAAAAAAATGATCTGGCATCCCTAATT
>JANBVM010000002.1:0-8193 GCA_024239015.1 Patescibacteria group bacterium
TTAATAATTATTTTATGGCACATGGTTATCAATTTGATCCTGGTTTAGCTGGTTTTGCACGAATATGGAATTTAGGATTGATGGGCTCGATTAGCTTTATAAAACAGATTGGGGACAGAATCTGGAATGGATTTATCAGAAAAATTTATAAAAGGGGAAAAAAGCTTGTTTACTTTGCTCAAGATAAAATTGACCAAATGGTTAAAAAGATAACAGACAAATATATTAAAAAGAAAAACTTAAACACGGCACAAAAGCAAGAGGTCCATGAAAATGTTAATATAAAGTGTAAATCTGAAAATCACAGAGAAACAATTAGAGAGAATGAGGAAAGCATCAAAAAAATTATAGAGTTCCTTCCTGATTTAATTAGTATGGGTTATGATGTTCCAATTAACCATGTTATTTATGGGCACACACATGACACGTTAAGACCGGTTGAAAAATGGTTTTCTAAGAAAGTACAGCCAAGTATAAACCAATTCCAAATTGACATTGAATCTGAAGAACGTAAATTCTCAATCAGCAACACAGGAGCATGGCAACATGTAAAGAAACCAAGTTTTATTGAAATTCATACTGATTGGAAAGTTAACATACAAGAAATTCCAATAAAGATTCAAAAAGTTGAGAAAATAATTAAACGCTAATTATGATTTTTTTCCATAACTTGATGCAATACTGTGGCTTGTATGTGCGAAATTCATATATTTTCAAACTTTAGCTTAAAATAAAAAAATTTAAAAGAAACCTGAGAGCATAGGAATGATTTCTAATTTAATCTAATAAATATTGATGTATATGCAATGCAAAAAATAGAAATCAATAACATCCAAATTAGGAAGAAATAAATAAAATTCGTAAGGACGTTGCTGAATAACATAATCGAAATGAAAATTATATTAACAATTGGTATAAGAGATATCATTAAGGTAGCAATAAGTACACCAACAATTTTATCAGTTATTGGAGGTTTATCGAGTCTCCTCTTCTTACCGGATTCAAAAACTTCTTTAATATTATCGACACCGATTTCTGTTGTTTCTATTCTGTAAAAAGAGATAAAATAATCAGGTAACTTATTACTTTTATAAGTAAACTCATTATCACCTACTTTAGAAAAAATAAAATCATCAGTAATAATTCGAGCAGGAAATCTTAAATATTTGTTGCGAGTAAATACGTTATCCTTCATTTTTTCGGCAGAAAGCCTTAGAGGAGGTTCTTTCTCAATAGGAAGACTCTTAAATAAATCTGTAAATTCATCATAAGATATGTTGCTTAAAATTTGACGACATTCTAGTTCATATTCTTGGCTCTTTAGATTATAATTTAGGATTAAGATTTTATTTATCAATTTCGATTTCACTAAATTTAAATTAATATAAGTGTTTTTTCGAATTAAAGATGCAAATCATTTTGATACAGCTTCTTCTTTACTCCTTAATGAATGTACTATAGTAGAAAAAATCCAGATGTATATCAATATTGTTAATATCCATTCGATAATTGCATATCCGGAAAAAGCATAAAATCCAAGGGTTATTATCTCTAGCAATCCTAAAATAGGGATAAATAAATTATACTTTGGATCTAACCACATTGTAAAGCTAAAAAATCCAATGTAAATTGAAGTACCCCCAAAACTAATAAGAAACATTATTATGTGAAAAGCAGCAAATTCTACAGGGAAATTTGCATCTGGAATTACTCCAATTAATCCTATAGCCACACAAGACACTATCGCTATTGCAGTGGCTATTCTTCTAATAATATCTTTCTTACCTTTTAACACTAATGATTTTTCTAATTTTATGTAAAATGGAATGCATAGCGAACCAGCAATTATAAAGCCAATGCTAAATAAAGTTTTACCATCTCCATCTGCTAAAGAACTTACAGTTCTAAATAAAGGATTATAATCTCCATCATAAATGATAGCCGCTATTAGAAAAATTATGGATATTATTGCTCCTGCTAAACCAAAAAGGTATTCCATTTTATTTTTTAGTTTATTTATCAATTTCATTTTTATCAACTCATATTCATTTTAAATGTTTAATTATAATGTAAGGGCGTGCAATTACCATTTGAATCGCCAGATCTATAAGGGGCATTTAAAAGGTGATTTCAATTACAAGCATTTCTGTTATAATCAGTCTGATTTAAGTCATTGAATTAAGGATAATTATAGCGGAACCTCATTGATAAATTAATCCTACAATTCTGATAAATTTCACCCAGACATTTTTAACAATAAGGTAAGACATTTTCATATTTAAATTTGTGTGAATCATTTAGCATTTTAATTATATCATCATTATCTAAATTACTAGTCATTCTGTGGATTTTCAAACCAATTTGAAGTCTGTATAAAGCAAAAATCTGAGAATGCTAACTAATTGATATCCTAATAAAAAAAATTTCTCCTACAATTGAAAAGGTATTAGGTGAATATTTAGAAGGAATTCCAGAAGACTTTATTAATGATATATCCAGGGAATTAAGGAATAAGATTCATGATAAAATTTGCGAATTTAATTTTAACCTGGATTAACTAGAACAAATGTTTTTCTTAACAAAAAAATTGGGTTTTAAATGTGTAATTGTTAACATTTTCTTATCATTAACTAAAAATTCTTAAAATTTATCCATGAATTCACGAAAAACAAAATACTATCTCTTCTTTTTTCTTGTCTACTGTATATTTCCTATTTTTGATTTCTACTATATCAAATATATCCCCGTTTACTATTTAGATATTTTAAAATACAATAGTGTTATTTTAAGTTTGGTTCAGATTGTACCTTATATCCTCCTTTTTTTAACACCGACTCTAGGATTTTATTATGATAGGAAGATAAATAGAGAAATTCATCGAAAAATAATTCTTTATACCGCTTGTTTAATTTTAGGTCTAAGTTTTCTAATATTTGTTTTGTTTAATCGCATTCTATTTTTTTACGGAATATTCTTATTTTTATATCTGTTTTCAGTTTCAGTTATTAGAACTGTTATGATAAACATTTTTCTCAATCTTATTAAGGAATCTGAAGGAGCTACTAAGAAAATTGTTCTTATAGTAAGAACATCTACTCTTTTTGGATATTTAGGAGTTACTTTATTCTTTCAATTTTACGTTACTGATATATTTTCATTAAAGCTATGGAATCATTTTTTTACATTCGGATGGATTTTTTCTCTAATTCTTATTACTGCTGTTTTGGTAATCAGCAGGAAAACAAGGTTAAGATTCAATGTCACAGAAGATATACAAGAAAAAAAAGCAAGGATTAGAGAAGAGACCAAAAAATACAAAATTTTCAATCCATTAATGATATATATAGCTTATTTTCTTACCAGTTCAGATTATCTCTTTTTGTTTTTATTTACATCTTGGATATTCAATAGATTCGGGGAGATGTCTTGGAGAACCTACATCTCTCTTGCTCTTGTGTTTGTAATTGCAGAATTTCTAGGGAATCTGTTAGCTTATGAGTTATGTGATAAATTTAGAAAAAGAAAAATAATGTTAATTGCGATTTTTTCATATATGTTTATGATGGTCTTATTAATATTTTCAAACTTTTTGGTACTTATGGTACTTAGCTTCTTTTTAGCTTTCGTTGGTACTATTTGTAATTTTACATACACTTCATTTGTTGCGGATCTCTCAAAGAATAAGAAAAATAAGACATTTAAATATCAACTCCTTCATACATATAATTCATTAGCGCGAATTCTCTTTGTTCCTTTAGGGTTTTATCTATATTCATTCATTAAAATCGAGAATTTAATAATGATATCTTGCTTATTGTTTGGAATTTCAGGATTATTTATCTTTTTAACATATTTTACCGGTAACATATATAAACTTAAATTGAAAGTAAAAAAAGGCAAAAATTTCAAGTATCAAATGATAATATGGTTAAAGAAAAACACTGAGCTTGAAAAAGAGCTTGAAATGATATTTGAATTTTTTAAAGAGAATATATTAATCATGAATACAATGAAATTTTGCAGATATTACAAAATAACATCAAAAAATCCCGCAATTATGTTAAGTCTATGTTCCTCTGTAAACGAATTAATTCCAGACGCTTATTTTAAGTCAGAAGAAACACCTTAAGTTAGGAAAACCCCAATACTCTAATCTAAATAATTAGAGTTTTTATAGTTTCTTTTAGAGTAATATAAGGTTTCATTCAAAACTTAAATAAGTTGATAGTTATGATAATCGATCATGTAGATAAAACCATTAGTATTAAAATTGTGTATTTTGGACCCGCTCTGTCAGGAAAAACGACATCTATTAAAACCCTTTTTTCCCATTTTGGAAAGGAAGAGAAAATTCTAAGCATTGAAAGTACTGTAAATCGTACTCTATTTTTCGACTATGGTGTAGTATCATTCCAAAATCAAGAATGGACTCTTAAAATAAGTATATATACAACTACGGGCCAGAATTTCTATTTAATAACAAGACCTATTACATTAAAAGCTGTAGACGGGATTATTTTTGTTGCAGATTCACAGAATAAAGTATATGAGCGAAACTTAATTTCTTGGAAGGAATTACTATCTTATTTTGGGGAATCTCTTGGAGATCTCCCAATAACCTTAGCTTTTAATAAACAAGATTTACCAGATAAATTCAATTCTGTAGAATTCTTAAAAAAAATTGAATTTCATCAATATAAGAAAATGAGTTCAAAAGAAACTGTCGCAATTAATGGAGAAGGGATTTTAGAGTGCTTCGAAGATATTTTAAGATTAATATTAGAGAAGTATTATCGACATAAATTAATTTCAGCTACGAATTAAAAACTATCCTTTAAATCGTTCTTAATCTTGTAATATCACGCTCTTAAGAATTTTGATAAGACAGTAGTTTAGAATTCTTCAAGCTCCCATAAAAAAATAAATACCCTTGTAATTTAAAGCTCAGATGCAATAATTTGAATTTTATCGGCATATAAATAGTTTGTTAAAAACTTAATACGAGAAACAAAAAAATTATTTTACATAAAACTGTGAATTTTCATGAATTTGAATGAAAAAGTAGGTATTCATTTAGACCAAATAAAGCAAATAAAAGGAGTCGAGAATGCGGTTTTAACTCAAAGGGACGGAAACCCAATTCAATCAACCGGAGTGTGGTTTTCCAAGGATGAAATCTTTAATGTAAGTTCAGCAACCAGTGCTATCTTTAATGTCGGAATACATTTACACCCAAACGATTTAAAATATATTCTAATAGAAGGGAAGAAGGCAAAAATTCTAATTGCACCATTAAAAAGCCCAATAGATAACAAACTGAATAGAATTTTAGAAGCTCAAGGAATTTTAGATGATAAGAACGAATTTTTCATAGCAATCACCTCTCAACCGAATATTAATTTAGGCGGTGTTTTCCTCCAAACTAATGAATGTCTAAGAAAAATCAAAACAAGTTTAATAACCTCCGGAGAATCTTTTAAACCGCCACTAATTCAATTTAATCATCAAAAAATTCAAAATATTATAGAGGGGTTCAACGTTAAGGAAAATGAGGTGTCAAATTTTAAATTATCACCCTTTTCATTAAGTTTCTCAAAATCTGTATCATTAGATTTAATAAAGGTTTTAAACACTATCGCTATCGCTGTTCCTGATTTAAAATATGCTTTTGTAACAATCGAAGGGGGATTTGTTGCTTCAAAGTTATTGAAAAAAATAGATATAGATTCTGATAAATTAGATAAGGCATCTGCAATGAGTTATTCGCTCTTCCAAACCGCTAATCGATGTGCATGGTTATTGAAAAAAATGCATGCCCAAACTATCTTGCTAGATTGCCAGCATTCATTTCAATTTATAGAAGGGTTAGGAAAAGCAATCTTTAGTACAGTTATAGGAAAAGAGAAACAGAAATTAGGGTTAATAAGATTAATTCTTCCTCAGTTCACAAAAAAAATCAACAACCTTATAAAAAAGGCAGCAGCAGTTCAAGATTTCGGCACATTCGACATTAAAAGAATGCTTGGAGAGTTAATAATAAAATAAAGCGGAGAGAAGATGAACTTCTTTAAGATCTTAGATAAATTCAAAAAACGTTACAGCTCATTAATTCTATATTGCTTGTTAGATAGAATTCCTATTATTGTATTAGGCGATAATTCAGATGATGTAAATAACTTTTTAATAGAATTATCCGAACTTATACATTTTCGAAAGGAATATGTCTTTTACACAGATTTTATTTCGGCTGATGAATATGAAGGTTTAATTACAAATGAAAATATAGATTACAACTACCAAAGAGCAAATATAAGATGTCCTTGCGAAGTTGCTATTAAAGCTTTAAATACATTTAAAAACATTGATTCCTGGTTGATCGGAATCGTAATTCCAAGAGAAAAGAAGGATGAAGCAAAATTAAACGAATTCATCAACATAAAATCGACTATCATTTTGTATATATCGTTTTTTCATAATAGTTTTTCAGTAGGGTTAGGCCATATAGATTTGAAATCATTGGATTTGTCCCTTGAAGAAAGTATATTTAAAAAAATATCACAAGATACAGAAAAATCAATAATAAAAATGAAAAGAGTATTAAACGATAAAATTACATCAAACCAATTTGATAAAGACTTAGTAAAGACTTTACTAGATTTTGAAGTCGAAAAGAGTGAATTGAAGAAAAATATATTCAAAAGGGAAATTCAAAATTTCTTTTCTGGTTCTAAAAGGGCATTTTTCATCCTATCAAGATTGAATTTATTAGATAATATGGATATCCGTACAAAAATTGGTAGTAAAACCTTGCTAGAAACTATAGATTACGAAGATGCTCCCATAGAAAGAATACTCTCATTTATCTGGAAAGAATGGGGAGAGGATTTTTCAAATTTAATTGAAGATGGAAAAAAATCATTTATGGGTAATAAAATAGTATCACTGTGGGGTCAGAATTAACCATGATATTTGATCATGAAAATAAGATATTACAGGTAAAAATAGTATATTATGGTCCGGGGATGGCAGGAAAGACAACTTCTGTAAGGTATCTTTTTTCGTGTTTTGATAAAGAGGATTCATTGAAATCGATTGAGAGTACAGTAGGAAGAACACTTTTCTTCGACTTTGGAGTTTTAAAATTTAAAGGAGCCATTTGGGATTTAAAGTTATTAGTATATTCTGCAACAGGTCAAGATTTCTATGCGGGTACGCGCCCTGCTACATTAAATGGAGTAAGCGGCATAATTTTTGTAGCCGATTCTCAAAAAAAATGTTTAGAACATAACATACGATCTTGGAACGAATTAAATACATTATTTGAGGAAGAAATTTATAATATTCCTATTGTAATTTCATTAAATAAATATGATATAGAAAACTCAGATAAAATTAACGAAAATGAATTTTTAAATAAAATTAATTACAACTTGTATAATAATTTAGATATGAATAGAACTGTTGCGATTAATGGAACGGGTGTTTTAGAAGCGTTCAATAAACTATTAAGATTCATTTTTCCTCAAATTAACATCCAGATTGCGGTAATCAACTAAAAAATTATCTCATTGTTTATCTTTAATTTTTTTTGAAAAGTCAAGGGGATTAAATACTTACAAATTTAAAACAATCCAGGAAAATAGCAATTATGAATAATGAATAAAAAATCCATACCAAATTTACCATAAACCTTATACTTTAATTTATCAAAGGAATAAAATTTACATCTAATCAATATTGTTCACATAAGGATAAAAATGATAAACAAGAGATCTGTTTTCAAAAAATTCGAAAAATAAGATTATTTATAAGATTCACGATAAAATTTGTGATTTTAATTTTAATAATAAATGAGGAAATTTCATGATTTGGTTTACGTCCGACTATCACCTATCTCATCAAAATATAATTAAATATTGTAATCGACCTTTTGCTAATGTTATTGAAATGAATACTATAACACTAAATAATCTTGAAAGTAAAGTAAAACCAGGAGATACCTTATTTTTTCTTGGTGATTTATCCTTTAGAAAAGATGTCGCTCTCATCTTTTTTGAGAAATTCCAGGATCTCGAAATTCATTTCATAATCGGAAATCATGTTCATACTGATGTAATTAAATTGGCAGAAAAATATTGTGGATCCATCTCTCAGCTAAAGGAGATTCAAATAAAAAATCAATCAGATCGGAAG
>JANBVM010000002.1:8203-53762 GCA_024239015.1 Patescibacteria group bacterium
TTACCCATTGAGAGTATGGAACAAAAACATCTATAATGCATGGCAACTATATGGTCATTCTCATGGAACCCTCAATCCTCTAAGACACCAATATGATGTAGGGATTGATAACAATAATTTTTACCCCATATCTTGTCAAGAACTTATTACAATTATGAATGTTATGAATAATGATACTATGTAAGATAATCTTGAGAATTTTTTTTTCTGAATAAATTAATAGAGGTTAAAAGGATATGGAAAAAAAAGTGAACTTAAAAAGAAATTTTTATGCATTTATACTAGTGGGGCTTCTCGGGGAAATCCTCGACTCGCAGCATATAGATTCGTTTTGGTAAATGCTGCAAAATTAATTCATCAAAATAGTTTTTTTGCTGGAAGAGCTATTAAATAATGAGTAGACTATTTTTCTAAACCCTTTTGGAAAATATCTCGAAGAATCTCTACGAAATCGACATTTCCTTCAGTTTTCATCTTATGTAGTTTTTGGTAGATGTTATTATTAAGAAATACTTCTAAAATTTCACTTATTATTCCTGAAGTCGTTTTTCCTTCTTCATCCTCCAAATTAAGTAATTTTCTATATAACTCTTTGCTTAAAGACATAGAGAAACCTGGTAATTTAACCACTTTTTCCTTATTTTTTACTTGGATATTATTTAATATTACCTCAGACTATTAAAATGAGTTAAATTATACCCATTTTGTTGAAAATAATATTATCAGTAATATTTTGCTGAATTATTTTTGGCATTAGTCCGAATGCCTCTATCCCATCCCCCGAAACGGCATTTGGGAATGCTTTTTTCATGATATTATATGCTCCATTTATATCGGCATTAACTATCTTCCCTTTAGAAGTTTCAAACAACCCCCTTGAAATTCTTTTTCCTACATACTTTTTATGTTTTTTGATAGATTCGTTATCCAAGAAAGAACATTTAGAAGTGTAAGATTCTTTAACACGATGAACTTGAATTCCTTTTAATAATGCTTTATATTCGATCTTTTTTACCAATTTTAAGAAAGGGACTTGCACAAAGTTCTGATTATTCATTTTACCAATATTAATTTTCTGCTTCCAACCATGATTATACCCTATTACAATTGTTCCAATATTATTATGAATACAATAATCAATGACATTCTTGGAGATTCGATGAAATAACGTATTTATCTTATTGTTTCGGATTAAGTGTAACCTTTGGATTCGCTTAGTGTCAGTAAAATTACCTTTCTTATTTTCAATACTCCTATAATATGCTACCTGCTTGTTATAATATTGATTTATAGATTTTATCATCCCACCTTTAATAATAAATGGCCTACATCCATTATTATTTACTGCAGTTATGAGATTATTTAATCCTAAATCAATTGCTAAAACATGATTTTGGTTTAATCCTAAGTCCTTTTCTTCTTTTTCATATACAATTTCAACTTTATATTTTATCCCTAATGGGATAATCCTTACTTCTTTTAGCCTTTCTGTAATTCTTGTTTTAATTGGGTTAATATTTACTCTATTTGGAAAGTGTAAATATCCTTGTTTTATCTTGCATTGCTGATTGGTGAAAATTACTACAGATTCGCCGTTTTTCCTTTTATATCCCGGGATTCTGGGATTTTTCTTAAATTTTTTTCTATTTTGTTTATATTCTTTAAGAGCTTTAAAATAAGATTTCCAATTTCTATTGACGTATTTGAGGATTTGCTGTGCAGTTTGAGAAGGAAGGTTCTGATATGCTTGTTTATGTTTCAGAATGAAATCTAAATCATAATAGGTTAAAATATTATTAAGATTAAAGAGATCCTGTCTTATATACCAATTAGCTAAATTGTAAAGGTTTTTAGCTAAATGACATACTTTTGACATTTCTATTGAAGGTTTTACGCAGATAACTTCAGTTAATCTCAAATCTTCTCATTTCTTTAATTTTTGCTTAAATATTCTTTCAAACCTACCTATTTAAATAAAAAGTTAAATTTAGAGGGTGAAATAAATTATGATTTTTCAGATCTAACCAATAATTTAATTCCCGGATAAAATGATCTATTTGAAGAGATTAATTAAAAATATTTTGTTCACTAAAGATTAAGAATATAGTTTCCTATTATGATATTTTTTCAATATCAACATTGAAGACATCCCCAACATTTATATCCAATACTTCCAAGCGTTTTTTCTTTATTGTTACTGCTAATGAATTTCCTGATTTTATTAATTGGCCATAAAAAATCAATTGGCTTTTAATCTGCTTTAAATCTTCGCTTCCTTTAATTATTTCTAATATTGTTAATTTTACTTGATCTTTGTGATCAAGGTCCAACTGATCTAAAATAACAGGATCGAATCTTATACCAACGGATCTTCCTATTTTTTCAATTGTTATTGTTTCTTTCATTTTTTATTCATTTTTAAACACTTGTTTTATAATAGTCTTAATTTTTATTTAAATTTTAGAATAAATCTTATTATCATATTAATTAAAATCTTTTTCAAAATTAATTATTACTTTTACTAATAAAAACATATATTTTTTCATTTTTCATTAAATTTGCTATCACTTTATATTGAAGAGCATATATTTTTATATAATATTATATTATTATATTAATTGACATTAAAATTCTTATCAAATTTTTAAACAAAAAATAAAGATTCAAAATAATGATAAATCAAAAGACCATGTTAACGAGTAGAAAATCACATTATTTTTGCGAATTAAAGATCGATGAGAGAATGATCGATAAAAGAAAAACTGATAATTATGAAGTCTGGAATGATGAAATAACAGAAAAAATTTATGAAGTAAACAGGTTTAAGGAAATCAAAATAATAATCAGAACTTGTAATTCTTGAAAAGTAGACTATGAGGGAATAAGAAGACGCTGAAAATTAAAAAAAGATATGCCCTCCATTTTAATAGAAATACGGTAAGAAAAATTCATTCATTTTGCGCTGTTTTTTACATAGAAATAAACGATTTTATTGTAAAAACTGTTGGTTCCGATTTGTTCGAGATAGAGGATGACATAGATGCGGAAAGGTATGAACTCTTTATAAACTACTTCAATTTATCGGAATTGAGTGGACTCCCAGGAGATAAAGTTATTCAAGAAGCCCAAGATAAAGAATGTATAATTACGGCAAAGTTTCCTCATTTAGTCTCATTAGCAATTGAAAATATATGCAAAGCAATTCATTGGAAGCCTGAAGCATTTATCGAGGGTATAGTATCTAAGATGATAAATAGTATAATAGATGACATTAAAAAATACAAGTATGGTTTTCTTGATTTATATAAACATTCAGAATTTTCAAAAATAGTCAAAGCGGTCAATCTAATTTATAAAAAAAAATTGTTATAAGAAATCTAGAAGGATAAAAATGAGAAAAATTAATGATTTAGATTTTAAATTAGGATTAAAAAATCATCTAAAAAAATTAAGTCATTTAACTTAAAGGAAGGAAGTTTATGAGTACAAGGTATACTGGTGAACAAAAATCTGACGGAAGTGTAATATCCGAAGTTAAAAAGTTATTTAGAAATATTTTTTTCAATGAGTATGAGGAATCTCGCACTTTTATTATTCTCTTATGGAATAAGGAAACGTTCTTGCGTGTATTGAAGGATAAGGAGTTCAGAAAACTTTTTGATAAAGTAAAAGATTCTTTCTATTCTAAACATAATGATTTTACATCTAATATTTCAGTTATTCCGAATACAGAATTAAAAATAATTAAAAGTGGAAAGAACTATTCTGAAACCCTTACAATTTTTGTTGATTTCATGAGGTTGAAGCTTATTACTAATCTTATTGGCGAATTACTTGAAAATATAAATCCAAAAGTATTAGAGCGCATAATTGAAAACCATTACCACAGATATCTGTCAGAATTCATTCATCTCCTAACTATTAAAATTTTATTTCTTTTGCTTATCTTAAAGGGTGAATAAATGGGGAAAACGGAAATAAAAAAACCGACAAGTTACCTTTATTCAGGCACGGGATTTTCCTTACCCTTAAAATAAATTTCGCTTTAAAATCCAAATAAGAGAAGTCTGTATTGGTGATCTCATATAAATTTCATAAAAGAAGAAGAAGTTGGCAACAAGAAATCACATGAATTTGACTCTAAAAAGTCAAAAATTTTATTTCTTAAGAAAATGGATGCTTTTTTTGACCAAAATACATACAAGAAATCATCATGGAAATGGTCCATTATTAAGTTTGGGAAGAGTATCAATTGGAAGATTAATTTTTCTGAAATTGATATAATTAACGGATTTAACTCAATAGAATATCAAAATCTTAGTGAAAAAACTCAACCTAGTTATAGAAGCAAGGTTTATAGCTTTGCTAAATGGTTGGGAAAAGACATAGTTGCAACTAAGTATATGTGGCGTACCAAAAGAAGATTGACGAATTTGAATTCATTTAAAAAATACATTCAACACGTTTACGACATTCTTGAGGGACATTCAAAAAGCAAGGTAAAAAATAAAGTTCCCAGCTCTCTGATGTTATACGGCGAATTTGCTAAATGGGATTTAGCGTTTGATAAATCAAGAATTTTAACCTGGTTTGAATCTGAAGGATTCAGAAGACTAAAAACTAGTACCCGATATAATTATTTACTCCGTCTTAAAAGTTTTCTTAAATTGGGGGGTAAAGAATCTCATTATTTAAAGACCTTTATCAAAAGAAAGAAAAGTGAAACTGAGGTGAAAGTAAGCAAATTCATAGAAAAAATGTGTATTTTAAGTGATGGGAAACTGATGACTCAAAAAAGATTATTAAATGCAATAAACATATATCTTATGGAAAATGGTTTATCTATTATCACCAAAATGAAATTAACAATTTACTTAAATAAACTTGGGGTCAGACCTAATCGGTCAACGAAGCATAAGGGATTAAAGAGCTATTTTGGGATTGATTTATCCCTCAGAGGAGAAACATTGTATGGTAATCATGAATTAGCTACCCGGAAGAAAAAACTTAATACCCTTAAGCAGATGGGGAAAAAATTAACTACCAAGGATGCTTGTGTGTTAATGAATTATGATCCTGTAGTCCAGTTCCTAAAAAGGTTCATGAATCTAAAAGAAATTAAGAAAAACTTTAATGTCCTTCATGATCTGATAAAGGGGGTCTGTAAAAGTATGTCACTACGCAGTATTACGCGCCAAGAAAAAGTGGTATTGTCTTTTATTTTATATGTCGGTATTGACTCCTATTCGCAGGAAAAGGCCTGTAATTTAGTTGGAATCCATCCCGACGCAATCAGGCGTTTTATAAAAAAAATAATACCACTATCATTGAAAATAATACGGTTGACAAAATCCAAGAAAAAGGAAGTAAGAAAATATTTTTTAGCCTTAGCGGGAAAGAATAATTCATTGAATACGTGAACCTATCCCGTTTATGTTTAAACTTAAAGAAACCCAGCTAAGGTAATTATCCTTTTCAAATTTATAGATTTTTTTTAAAAAGGAATTATAATCTCAAATGAAAGCTCGCCATAAAGATAATCTTACTGCTATTTATGGAATAGGAAGCTTTTTCGATAGAAATCTCCCGTCAACATGGATCAAAAACGATATTGACTTAATATTAGTCGTAAAATCAATTAAGAACATCCCTAAAAAAGTATGGGATAAGAGGTTTTACCCAGAAGAGATGAAGGGATCTTCGGTATTTTCTGGTTATAATAATCTAGAAATGTACAAGAGCAAAGAAAAATTTAAGGAGTCCTCAAGTGCAAATTATGAATGGGCTATACTTGAAATAAACAGTCCCGAAAACTCGAAATTATTATATGGAAAGGATATTGGGGATCAGTTACCTGATATAGCATCCCTTACCTTTGATTATGACGATATCTTGGCAAGAGGACTGTATCATCTTGAGAAAAGTTTACGGGAAAAGGATAGTATTGCGCTGAATGAACTTTCAAAAGCAATCCTTAAGACTGCTTTCCATATGTGTGTCTATTTTTTGGATAATTTTCATTACACTTCTGTTATTGAAATTGGCGAAAGTCTTAAGAAAATAGTAAAAATAGTTAAACCCATTAAGTATATTGAAGTTTCGATAGAAATTAATGAGGAAAGCAAAATCTCTATCTCAACAATTTTTCCGATGAATTCTGGCCAATATCTTTGAATTTTTGAGTTTCGCGAGAGGCAATATGCCCTTATAATTAGTTTTTTTAAAAATATTAATCAGACAGGTTAAAGGGTTGGAAAAAGAGATATTCTTTGTTATTAATAAATATATTAACATAATTCTCTTGATAGGTCCAAATTAAATAATGTATATATCGGAGTATCTTTCGGACGAAAACACGAAATATTTGGTTTTAGAATTTCTATTTCTTTACAGTAATACCCATCTTCGTCTTTCACACTATAAATATATCTTTTACATAACTCCGGGACACCTATCAAATCATCTTGTGTTTAATTCCAATTGTACTTTCATTTTTTTAGATTATTCAACTTTATTATTCCATTATGCGATAGTTCTTTAATTTTCTTAAAGCGACAAAAACAGTATTTACATTGAAAATTACAATAAGGTCAGAAATGAAAAATAACACTTTCTAATACCACAAGTCAATGATTAATTATGCCTTTAAAAATGAGTGTTTAATCGCTATTTTATAAATTATTGAATGACCGTTAAAGAATAAAGTTATAATGATGAAAATCATAATAAATTTGATGAGATTAAAATTAACAAGGGAAAATTTTTCAGAAAGACAAATACAGATTTTGAATATTTTATTTGAAAAGGAGTATCAACAAAAGGAGTTACAGGAACAATTGTGTACATCTGCGCCGAATTTACATTATCATTTGAATCGATTAGAGGAATTAGACATGATAAGGAAAAAAACGCTTTATAAAGTTGGAAATGTAAAAATTAATTCGATTTCTTTGAATCCCGCAACTCGTTAGCAAGTCAGAAATATCTTAGGAAAAGAGGTAAAGAATTACACATTAATAACCGGATTTGGGTCTTTAAAGACAGGATATCGCGTTCCAGATTTAGTATTAAACATTTTAAGGAAATATAAATTTCCGATTACTCGAACAATATGCTTTACAACTCCCGATGGTAAAGCGAAAAGGGATGACCATATAACTGACGAAAATTTAATAAAGATTGATGAATTCGTTATTCTCCCTTATAGAGAATATCGGCATACTGAATCTGAATTTTTTCAACGAATTGAAGATATTTTAAGTAAAGAAATGAAAGAAGCAGATATTATTATAGACTTAACACCATTGAGCAAATTATTTTCGTTTAAACTTTTAGAACTTGCTAATAAATATCTTTTACCCTGTGTCTATTTAGGAATAGATAAAAATGAGGAAGATAAGTTATTTTGGATGGGAGAAATGAGAATAGAGGGGGAAATTCAACCCTTTGTTTAAACAAAAATATAATTATTGAATAAAGATGAAACAAAAGGAAAGGAATAAAAAAGAAATAAATACCATTAAAGAAAAATACGATCCTTATTTTCTTTTAGAACGTTTTATATTCAGGCAACGTGTTGAATTTATAAACCAAATAGAAACAATTCCTAAAACTAATTATAAAGAAGTAGGAAGAGAATTACTTCTCCAAAATCTTTTTCTTAAAAAAATTAGACTTGATCCTGGGTTTCGGTTTAAAATATACGATGAATTAAATCAAAATAAGGGAATTTTAAGGAGAATAAAGAGAGAAATTATAAATTTTGTCCAAGAATCGGATTTATTTAAAAATTTCCAATCTCAGTCTAAAAAAATCGATAAGGATTTAGAGATTTATGAAATGAGATTTAGAATTCAAGACATCGGTGGCTATAATTATCCAAAAATTTTTACCTCGGCTCTCTTACCTACTAAAACTAAAAAAAGTTGGTTTCATCAAAAATGGAAAGCCTATATGGAAGCAGGGAAAAAACCAGAAGCTTATGCCGCTGAATCAATTCTTATGGAATTTATTACTGAATATCATCAGGGATATTATTTATTTTGGACAACAAATCCCTATGGTGAAAACCGAAACGCCTATCATTATTTATTAAACGCTATAAGAGAAGTTGTTGAGAATATTAATCCATTCTTCTTGGATTATATAGATGCTCAAAGAAATAACATTTTATTATTTGAATCTATGCAAGATATCATTGACAATTTAAATTTTCAGCTATTATTAAAGGATATTAATGAATATATTGAACACTTCCAAGATATTGTAAAAAGTGAAGCAGATTTATTAAATAAAGTAAAATTAAGAAGATCTTTTTTTGTCATTGCAGGAATTCTTTATTTTAATTCCTTAAAAACCAAAATTAAGTTAAATTATTTAAATCGATTCTATGGTATTGATTTTGTTATAGAATATTTTTTAAAAAATCCAGATTTTTATGATTATAATCAGTTTATAGGAGATTTACCAATTTGGTATAAATTTGGATTTCTTCCAGATTTTCAACCAATTCTAGAAATCAACTTAGAAAAATTTGAAAATGAAGTTAAGGTTAATTCAGCTAAAGGAAATATAAATGTACTACTTATTTTGACAAAATATCTCTGTAAATCCTTAATTGAACAGAAGAAATATAATAAAGCATTACAAATATTGTTCGATAAATTTCCATTTCTTAATGATTGCAAAGAAGCATTTAAGAACTCTAAGGAAGTATTAATAAACCTAATAGATCCAAAATCCTGTGTTCAGATCGAAATTCTATTTTTATTGGCAAAAATGGGAGCAAAATCAAATAAGAATGCAATTGTTAAATTTGTAATTAAAATTTACTATTTAATGCGGAATAGGGAGGACAATACCAATAATAAAATAAAATTTGAGATTTTAAGAAGTATTTTATATCGATTAGTTAATGATTTCAATAATGAAAGAAAAATTATTAATAGCTTGAATGTTAACTTTAAGGAATTACTAAAAAACAAAGAAACTAATCCATTTGAAGTTGTTTTTTCATTATTTCCCCCTAATTTATTAACTTCAGAAGGCTTTCATTATGCAAAAAATAAACCTTTTATTCATGATTTTGAGTCCATCGAAATATTTGAGAGAGAACCTTTGATACCTTTGAGTTTTGAAACGTATTTTATTTATGCTGATTATAGAAAAATAATTTTACAGAATAATGCAAATAACATTTTGGTATTTAATGAAAATTTCAGGGAGCTAAACAAATTATTAAATAGATGTCTTGAAGCACAGTCAATGGCAAGTTTTAACCAAGCAGTAAGATTAAGATCAGATATTGAAGAATCATCCTATCAAGAATATGAGAAGGAAAGATTGAAAATTATTTATGAAACACTTGCCTTTCCCTTTTTATATTTTAAAGAATATGGTTCTGCTATTTACTATCTAAATCTAGCACTAAAATTCAAGCCTGCTGATGCTTATTATAATAAATATTTAACAATTTTACATTTATTTCAAGAGGACTATGAGAAAGCTAGTAAAAATTTATTTAAGATATATCAAATTAGTGATCATTTTACTTATATGAGTGTTAATGCTAATATGAAGTCATTATTTCAGTATTTAATTATTTGGTTTAAAAAAGATAAATTCAATAAATTAATTTTGAAAATGATTAGTGAACCTGAATATATTAAAAGCTTTGTAAAAAAACTTGATATTATTTATTGTGATGTTGGAGTATCTTTAGCAGATTTGGGTTATTTTGATGACGCTATTGAATATTTTAACAAGGCATTGGATATTACTCAGAATGATGATTTTAAGGCTTCTCTTTTGAATAACATTGGAACAGTTTATAGTGATACAATAAAACTTAATAATGCTATAGAAAAATTTGAATTGGCTCTTGAAATTAATCCCAATAATCCAATATTTTGGAATAATTTAGCAAAAATGTACCAATTTAAATTGAATAATATAAAAGCAAAAGAGATTTTTCTAGAAGCAGAAAAACACTTCAAAGATATAGATAAAAAAACTGCCGATATAATGTACGCTCATAGTTTAATAATGGATATGCATATAATGGGCATTATTAATTTAAATATCGTACATGAAAAAGACGCTTTATCACATTTTAAATTAGCTGGGCAACTTGTTAGAAATGTAAATAATTTAAATAACTTAACTGAAAATACAGGTATTATTTTTATAGAATTAACAAATGGATTTGATTGTTGTTTTCACTCTACATTTTCTAAGAGTTTTTTAGATGTATTAATAAATGTGTATCCAAGTAAATCAAAAATTCCAGATGAGGACTGGAAAAAACTACCTTTAGGCTTAAGAGAACTATGGAAGGGAAATCATATGTCAATGGGTCATATATCTTTTTTAATTGATGAGCTATTAGATCCAAATTCAAATAAACTTATTTTAGACTTAATAAATGCACTTCCAGGAAGTATTACTGAGAATGATCTCAGAACAATTCAAACATTTACATTGTTAACACGTCCAACGCGCAATCCTGGCAGTCATGGAGGAATACTAGATAAAACAATTTTTATTAATAATATTTCAAAAATAATAGAATCCATAAATAAAACTTTAATAGTTTTTGAGAAATTTTATTCTAATAAATAATTTAATTCGGTTAAATAGGACCACATAACGGCTAAAAATTATTTATATTTTTATCGATATCAATTTGTTTATCATTCATTATTTCTATCTATGATTTTTGTTTTTATTCACGTAAAATTCATGTTTATTTTCAGAATTATCCTTTTTATTTAAAAATTTCATGTACTTATTAAGTATCCCAAAAGTAATTACTTGCTGCATTCATTTCTAGAACTATGGTTGCATGGTAATTGTAGTAAGATATTAATTTCTCAATTTCAGATTTTAGATTCATAAATACACTATTATAATTTTAAAGGATTAAATTTTTCAGGATATCGAGGCTTTCTAAATGATCAATAATTGCTTTATTTAGTTTAGTCGCTATCTTAAATTTTTCATTTATAATGGCGCTTCTATCCGGGGCTATTTCGAAACCATATTTTGTTAAATAATGATGTTGAACCTTGAAAGAAATTAAAGTTAAATATTCCATTATATTTCCTTCCGTTAAAGAATTGTTTTTGTTTGTAAACCAATCTTTATTTTCGTCTTTGCGATATACTTTAATTGGAGAATTAGGTTTTTTATAAAAAATCTTTCCATAATTTGAATCTCTACATATGAAAACTTGTTTATAATGATTTTCTGGACATAATTTTTGTATTTGTTCTTGGAAGATTGTGTTAAGAATGGGTTGATAGATTTGGGTACATTCTTCATGATATTTAATTTCTATAACGGGATATTTTATATTTAATGTTCCAGGAACTACTACTTCAACATTTTGATCATATAATAAAAATCTTTTTCTTGGATAGGGTAATCCAAAACTCTTTGCTAAAAGAAAATCATCACATATGTTGAGAAACCCAAAATTATTTATAATTAAAAAGAAACTTAAAGGATAATGCATAAATGCTGGTAAACCTGTACCTCCAAAAAGTAAGTAATTTTTCCTTTTATTAATCTTATAAATCAAAAGCATTCTATCTTTAGTTTGTACACCCTGATTTATATAATATTTTGGTTGAATCCCAAGAAAATTATTACTATCATATAAGTTAGCTATATAAAGCCCAATTCTAATCTTATCAAACCAAGTCAATAATAAATTAAAATTTTTGTTTGATAGGGGTCTTTCACTTAAAATTCTTAATATAACATCCTTTGCATTACCCTCTAACTTAGAAAATTTGCTATTACACATATTACAAGCAGGATATACAAAACTATCAAAAGTAAAGTCATTAAAATCAAGAATTAACTTATTACCTTTATCGAATTTATAATAAGGTCCAAAACGTAATATTTTGTTTTTTTGATTAGTAAGCTCAATTAACCATTCTGGTATAATGTGTTCTTTTGTTTTTTTTTTAGTAATCTTCCCACAGAATATACATATTTTTTTCATTTCTATAAATATGAAATAAATTTGAATTTATTTAATTTATCTGTGAAAGGTAGTAGACTTTTTAATTAAACATATCCTCAAAGTTCACTTTTTTATTTATTTATATTCTACAAATATAATGATAACTCTCAATGAAATATTAAATTTAGTGAATAAAATCGTAAAAAAATAAAAAACGTTATCTGAAGAAGTTATTAATAACTCTGTAATATCGTTAGCTCAATTCTTTTCAAATTATGCCAATCAATTTATGTAAAATTACAAAAATCAGGTGAATTGTTCCTAACAACAATAGCTAGGTTAATAGAGGCTTAAGAAAGATTCATATTGAGAAAATACATGCCAAATTCTTAAAAGATTTAAATATAACATCTACTAAGTAGAAAATCTCAAGATTAACCGGAAATTATGCTTATATTTTAAAAAGGGAGATAAAATTTAAATTGGATCTTCCTTAAATATATTCTTGAAATCAATGCTGCTTATCTCTCTTGATTGGTTTTGATAAAATAGTGATTAGAAGAAACAATGAAAACTAAATTTCATTTCTCTGAAACACCATTTAGATTAGGATATAGATTTTTTTATTTATATATTCATTATCATTCTTTTCTTAACCCATAATAAACGCAACAGAAATATAACTTTTCCCCTATAATTATGAAATATCCCAAAGATTACTAATTAAATCAGGAAACGAATAGGTTAACCTTTTTTAAAATCAGTTATCATATATTTGTATCCTAATTAGCATATACTATGGGCGCCATTTGAATGAACAATAAACATGAGATTTATTAAGGTTAAAAGGCTCTCTTTATATTAAGTTTGTTTCAATATTATTATGATATACGGCTCTTAATTAGACTCAATTGGAAGTGATTTCGCTTTGGCAAAAAAAACGACAAATATGAAGAATGAACCTAGGAAATATGACTTAAAAATACCGTATGAGTTATTCAAGGTTATCAAAAATCACATCGAAAATCATAAAGAATTAGGCTATTCTAATGTAAGTCAATATCTAAACGAACTAATCAGATTGGATATAAAAAGGATATTACAAGAAGAAAAAGAGCGAAAAGATTAACTCATACCATATGGTATTTTTAGTATAATATTGCTCCAATTTTATGCCGATTCGAAGGCTTCTTGAGTTAGGTACATCTTTTTTTATATTCTTATAATTGTTTTTACTATACCTATATAGCCCGGTGGGGGTAAGTAAAGGGATACACAACTAATAAAGAAAAAGACATATTATCTGTTATATTAGGAATTATTGAATAAGAAAGAAAATACCCTTTTGAGGAAGTGACCTAATGGATTATAACATAATAATCAAAGGTAATAAAGATAATGCCAAAGCCACAGAAGAGGACGTGGGCATCAAAGACTTAAAGTGGGATTCAATTGGTTTAGAAGAAATAGTTGAAGGCCTTGGAATAATGAGTGAGAAAGAAATAAAAGAAGCTACGGAATTTAATATTGACAGAGAATCCTGTATTACTGTTTAATAAAATATAAGATTTATGGCAAGAATACAGAAAAAGAAAAAAAATTTAGGTCTCTATATTACAATCTCTTTTCCAGTCGCACCAAAATTTCTCTAACGCATCAAGCCCGTATTTACTAATAGACGAAAAATCATGAAAGAAATCAACTATGACTTTGTTTGGAATCTTGTCATATTTAGTAAAGACTTCAAATACTCGTTTATAGATATTAAGGAAACGCCAAAAGGTTTCTTCATCAAGTTTTTCGTGTTTCGTATGTTTTTGAACAGATTTACATTCATATAGGTTATCCCCCTTAACCGAATCCCATTTTTCAGTAAAAGGGTCATAAATAAATAGCGAACCTATGGTATCGGCAGAAGTAATCTCGGCAATTTGAATTATCTTTCTCGCACTTGAATCAAAATCCTTTTTCATTAAGATTATCAAATCTAAATCATTAAAACAAGAGGGGTCGATTTTAAAGTGATAGCGGAAACGATTTACTAACGATTCTATATTATCAGCATGAATAGTTTGAAAACCTCTCAACCCTGCTGATAAACAATGAAACAATGCTTCCGCTTCTTCTTTTTCTAATATTTCTCCTAGATAAATTGTGTCAGGAGACCGATGTAAAAGCTTTTTAATTTGATTACTTTTCGAATATTTAGGGTCTATATCGTCTTCTAAGGAATCAACCTTATATTTTAATTGATGTTTACCAAAATCTTCTTGATTTAACGATTCTATAGCATTTTCTATGTATATTTTTCTAAATTCTTTTGGCAATAATAAGTCTAACGCATTGATTAAGGTAGTTTTTCCTGTATCAGTTTCTCCCGTTACAGTGATGTTATTCCTTCTTAAAATATTAAAATAAAGAAAGGAAGCGATTAAAGGATTCAATGTGTTATTCTGGAGTAAATCTTGAATGTTTAGAATGTTCTTGTTTAACTTTCGAATATCAAAAGAAAAACTTGAAGCGTGTATTGGGGCAATATCTATCGTAAATCTACAAAAGAAATATTTATTTCTCATAGTAAATTTTATACTTGGATTAGCATAATCTAATCTCTCGCCGCTATAAAGCCTTATGAATGTTTTCAATCGCTCAATCTCATCAACTTTAAACTTAAGGTCTGTTCGACAACGACCATATGTTTGATGGTTAATGTAAATATAAGACTCTGAAGAATCTAAGAAAATTTCTTCAATCTTGTCATCAATTAAAAAGGGAAACAGTTTCGATAAGTTTATGGCTTCAAATGTAGCTAATAAACTAATTCTTTCTTGTTCACTCTTGGTGAGTTTGTATTTATCAGCAAGATAAGTTATCCCTTCATATAAGTATTTATCAATAAGTTCCTCAAATGTTAATATACTGTCTAATTTGAAAGCCTCAATTAGAAATTCTCTAACATCCTTAGTAATCCCTCTAAAAAAACCCCTTTCCTCTTCTGTTTCATAGAGTAAGTTGACTTCGTACAGTTTTTCATAATCCCTCCCCATATCATACATGAGTATTTTGAATATATTATAATCTCCGATTTTATAGGAGTTAATCAACTTAGGTTTCTCTTTTTTAATCGCCGGTGTTTCTTTCTCCTCTGTCAATTTTGGAGTAGGGTCAGTTTTAATAGAATTGTTAAATAAAGCTTTGTAATACTCCAAGTATGTGTGAAAAACATTATTTTTCTTACAAAAATTGCGATAATCTTTAATAATATTAAACTCGTTAATCATCACTAAGAATGCATTATATTCCTCTAACATCTCTTTTTTACAGTGAAAGCACCTAACATTGTTTATTTCATTTTTCTTGACAAGGTTATACCGCATCTGAACAATGTTGTAAAGCTCTATTGGGTTATTGTAATTAATCTTGGAAGGTCTAATCACCGAATAAAACTCGGAGAAAATGTCGCATTTCATACCATTTTTAATGCATTCCTGATTGAGTTCTAAATCAATAGGTTTGTAATAATTCTTGATATTCTTTATCTTCTTGAAATATTCCAAGAAAAAGTCATTTTTCTCTTTCCTCAAAGAATAAATGATATCAGTTTTTAATGAGAAAGAGTCAAATTTCTTTCGTTTAATCTTATATAACGAGTTTAAAAAGCATGATACACATCTCTTTGTTTTTAGAAAAGCTCCCGTATATTTCGGGCATTTCTTACAATCTATAAGAACTAAACGCTCCTTTTTACCATGAAAATTTTCCCTCTCTTGAAAAACAAGTAGATTATAATCTTTAACTGTCATCTCTAATATTTATTAACATAAAAATTTAAAGTGCTCTAAGATTTGAACTCTCTTACATCAAATTGTAAAAAGGTATTATAATCGAGGATTCTTACATTTGGTAATTCTGTTAATTTCTTAACCTTAATCATTTCCGCATATTGAGAATCATCAATAATTAAGATATAGATGCTATATTTAGGATATATTTTGTCGAAAATCCTTGAAATTAGTTGGAAATCGATTTCCTTAAAAATCATGAACATTAACTTGGATTCAATCAATATTGATTTTGGATTTAATCTATGAAACACAACTCCGTTCTCCTCTAAAGATTTTTCAAATTCTATATTCACCTGATTAATGTCTATTTCCTTTTTTTTATATCGTGAAATTAATATTTCTTCCATATCTTTAAACAATAGGTAATGGTCGGAAATATCTAATCTCCACAAAACCTTATAAACATCATTTATTTCTAAGCTAAAAGGTTCTACTATATCATAATCAAAGAATCTATTAATTTCATATTCAAGATTAAATTCATCCTGAATGTCATGCTTTAATTCAATAAAGTATCCTGAAGTAACTATCAAATCTTCTGATTCCGACTTAAAATTAAAAACCAAATATCCTTCTATATTAAATTTTTTGATTAAATTGGTAAAATTGTATATAAAATTGTCTTTATTCTCTAATTCAGATAAATCTAAATTATAAATATCCAATAAACTAAAATCCCTCTCGTTTTCTATGATTATCGAATCAGTAGACTTTAACTTATGAACTTTTGAATCAAGAAAAGTAAACCCTATTTTAAAAAATTGATTTTCTAATTGCTTTTTTTCTAAAAATGAGAAAGGTAATAAATTCTTATTAGCCAAAATTTTTTTAAGGGAGTTAACCGTATCTAAAATTGTATTTATATCAAAATCAACCAAGCATAGTATAAAATATTCCTCGATAGTTCTCGAAATTGAGATTTGAAATGTAAAATAACTAAGACTTCCCTTTTCTATTAATTCCTTCAGAACTGATAAAGTATTAACTAAATCCGACACTTTAATTATAGAAAAGGCAACAACTTTCTTTACTTTATTGAGACTTGGGAAAAAAATTAGTTCTTTATCAACCGAATAAGATTTGAGCTTAAATTTTCCTTTTTTTACTGTAGCACACATATCAGTCACTCTCATTTAATATTTAGGCAAAAAAACATAGATAAACCAACATAGTAAATAAATACATACCTACAAAGACATATATCATTGTAGAGAAGTAGAACAGAGAATTAAAGAATAATAAATTTTGTAGATTAAGAGAATATAATATTGTTTTTAACAAATTCATTATATAAAGAAAAGGCAATAAGAATAAAAGATAAATCCCAAAAGAGTAGAAGACTATGATTAAATCTGTAGCTATAGCATTATACATAAATAAAACCACAAACAAACCGAGTATTCCAAACATTTCAATGAGGTGTACTTGCAATCTCATATAACCTTCTTATTATTTTAGATATAATTTCAAAAAGCATACATGCCGATTCTCCTATTTTATGAGTCTTTACCCTCAAATGTCGCCTATATTCATCGAGCTCTTCATAAAACTGAAATCGAAGACCCCTTTCATGCACTTGTAGTAGAAAATCGTCGACCGAACTATAACCAATATTCAGATATTTGGCTAACCTTGATAAAAAATAATTGAAAAAATTATTACATTGAGTAATGACTTCCGAGTAATAACCTGAATTGTATGTATATTGAATTTCATCGTACCAATCAGCTAATTTATCTAACTCCATGTTTGGCTTTTGATTATTATTGGGTTGATATGTTAGTCTATTCTTTTGAGGTATCATTCTCACATTTGGGTTCTGGTTCTCAAGAACATTAGGGGGATAAGCATTCGGTAATTGTCTATTCTGAGCAATTTCCCCAAGTTGTTTCTGATGTTTGCCCCCCACATCAAAATTCTCAATATGCTCAATGTTTTTAATATTAATGTTATAATTATCAGGATGAGAATATTTTCTCTTTAATCGCTCTTTTCTGTGTTTTCTATATGATTTAACTGCCTTTTTAATACCCCTTTTTGTGTCCTTTTTTGCTCTTTTTACTATTGGTTTAAATGTGTGTTTGTACCAAGGGTCAAAACGATTATTCTTCCAATTAGAAAAATCCTCTTTTTTATCCCTTATCTTTTCCGATATTCTTTTCTTCTCATATTCCATGATATTTACCTTTTTTAATTTAATTTTCTACAATTATATCAAATTGACCGTAGAAAGCTTTAAAGAAATCTGACAATAAAGCTTGTGCGTTCTTTAAATCATTATCTACTTTCTCTTTAAGGACATCGTTGACTAATATCAAGATTAATTCGAGGTTTCCAATTGTTAGGCAAGGGCTTTTATTAAACTCTTTTTTCTCTTTGAAAATCTTATACAGATAATGAATGAGTTTCAGAACCTCTTTCTCACAGCTCCTTTGGATTCTTTCATTGAGTAATCCCCAATAATTAATATAAATGAGTTCAAGAGCAATAACAAGATTTTGATAATCTCTTTCTTTGAATATCGGAATCTCAAATTTTTTTGAATTATCATATACTTTTGTCATATTGCACCACCTAACTCCGATAATACACATCCTCTATATTTTTATGTCGCCTATATTTCTTATTCATTATTTCTCGTGCTAATTCCTCATCTGATTTCATTAGTATGTCTTTGTTAAGCAATTTCTTCTTAATTTCCTTAATATCTTTTTTAACACCCCTTAAGCCAGAAGATTTAGCAGATTTCCCTCTCCTTCCTTTTTTCCCGCGCTTTCCTCGTTTTCCTCTCTTTGGTTTATCATTTTTGTTCTCCTTGTTTTTCATTTTATCCCTTTTGGATTTCTTATCATCTTCCTCTTTTGGTTTTTCTTCTTCAATTTTTTCCCTTCTTTCTTCTATCTCACGGAAATTCTCTTTTTCTTTTAGAAGAATATTACTGTAATTCTCGTAATCGTTTTTTTCTTCGGCATCTGGTAAATCACGATTTTCTTCTAATCCCGTATCTTCCAAGGAATCTTCTTTGTCATATGGCTCATAAGTATTTTCAGCTTCCAACATATCTAATGAATGTTTTTCGTCTAACGGCACATATTTTTCAGATTTTATATCGTTTTCATTGTCAGATTCTTTATCAAATAAAGAATCATCGGGATCCTCATCCTTATCATTATCTAACTCGAATGAATCATCGTCATTAATACTATCATCAAAATTTTCTTCCAAATCAGTCAAGTGATAATCCATCTTTTGGTTTAGTTTCTTTAAATTTTCTGATATAAATAAAAGGTAACCCACATTCAAGACATTTTGATTTTGTTATTCTATATCACCTCTTAATTTATTTGGTAACTGGTCTCGATTTTCTTGAAAAAAATCCTTAAAACTTAATTCTCTCTTAGGTATATTCTCAATCCTATAATCCTCAGTTCTAAAGAGATATGAATCTGAACCCCTTTTTAGCATACAAATTCGCTCATCTAACCGAGAGATTAATTCTTGTTCTTTCAAGTCATTAGTGAAGTGTTGAGCACTCTTTAAGGATTGGTTAAATAGGAAAAACAAGCATGGAATATTAATAGCGGAGTCATATAGTCCCTCAGCGGTCTGGTCTGCTAAAAATAAACAAGTTCCTTTAGAACGGAACTCCCTGATGAACACGGAAAAGATTTTTCGGAATGAATCCATGGCGATAAAATCATCATCATCAGGATTAACATTTTCGGGTTTCGATGTTAATTGATGTGCTTCATCTAAAACGATAATTCTTTTTAAATTTTCTTCCTCTCTGTCTGGAATTAATGTTCTAAACATCTGCAATATCAATGTTGATAATAAACGCTTTTCTGGAGCACTACATCCAGATAAATCCAACATGACTTTCTTACCATTAAATAACACATCTTTCACCCATAGAGGAATTTTATCCCTTACTCTTAAACCACTTATTATATCCGAATTGGTGAAGAGCGTAGTGAATCTATGTTTAATGGCTTGAACTATTCTCATTTGAAGTCTTGCATCATAAGGATTCTTTTCTAAATATCGCAAAAGCTCACTGAATAAATGGTTAATATGATCTGGTACTCGTAATTTATTAGTATAAAAAGTTGTTAAAGTATTATTTAAGGCATTAACAACGACATTTTTTAAACCAACCGAATAAACCAGACATTCTGAAATTTCGTTTAAACACCGTTGAAAGTTATCATTAAAAACAGCATAAGGAACTTGGAGTCTTTTATCCCCCCATTTTAAGCAATAATCGGAAGGGTATAATTTCTTTTGGGCCCCTTTAGCAAGGTTAATAATCAATACTCCAATTTTGGGGCTATGTTTCTTAATATGTCTCAGAATGTTTGCTATTAAGTAAGTTTTCCCCATTTCAGGTTTTCCAACAAGTAATAGTGAACTCCTTAATGATTTAATTGGGATAATTGCTTTTTTTTCAGAGATTACACCATCTAATAGATGGTTTCCAATAATAATTTCTGAAGAATCTCCCTTGGGAATCCTTCTTAAGTTAAAACTCTGAGTTTCGTAAATAAATCTTTTTTGGACGGGTAATTCTTTAGCAAGGTCAAAATCAAGCAAATATGATGTTAAAAATTGCCCAGAAAAAAAGTTTGATTTATAAAAATCAACAATAACGCCTTTGCGAACTTTTTTCAATTTTGCGGGCTTTTTCTCATTTCTCCCGGCTATTGCAATATTATCGATTATTCCTTCAATCATATTTTTTCTTGCTTTTTCTATGTGATTTAACTTAAAACTAACGAAAATTCTGACTCGAAATAAATCATCTTGCCACAATCTTGAGAGCTGTGATCTCTCTTCCTCATCCCTATACTCTAATATTTCAGCTTCTTCTTTTATCTTAACCATCCTTTTTCGATAGACTTTCTTCCAAACAACATATAGGTTTATATCTTCTGCTGTAGTTTTGAAAGCACTAATAAAACTCTGAATTACTTTGATTTTATCCAAGAACGGCGGTTTTGGAAGCTTAATTTCATAAAAATTATTATGTTTTACATCATAAAGCTCATTTCGAGTTATCGGTTTTATTTCAATATCAACATCTAACCCTCGATATTGTGTTTGTAGCTGTGCTTTAAGAGTTTGCCCCTTTCTGATCGCTAATTTCTCAGAGGGAGACTTTAACACGAATGAAAACTTAAAGTCATTGTGACATCGAATCTCTATTCCATAAGTATCATTTGTTCCTAGTAAATCCTTTATCCAAGTACCGTAATAATCGTAGTTAAACCTTTTATTTTCAACATTATGCTCTAACGCTAATTGAATGATTGTGAGTTTTGTTTGCCAAAAAAGGATTTTTCTTGAACGAATATCCTTCGGTAATACACCAAAAATACTTAATTGAAGACTATGGACATAAGATACCAATAATCGATAACAATATTCATAGGAAACAAGGTTTAGGATCGACATTAAGATAATTGAACAGACTGCGAGAGTTAAGAAATCATAAAGATATGCAGAATAAAATAGAATTGCAGTAATGATAAAAGATATCAAAATCCTAATAAACAGTTCAATATTCGGGTTAAAAATAACAAGAAAAGATATAAATAGTAGTATCATGGTAATAGAATTTAAAAAAAGCTCTCCACTGATACCTAAAACAGTTATATGTGAGAGTAAAGTGATAACCATCAATGAATTACTGCTCACATTTCTCTTTCTCTTATAATTTCTCAGGTAAAAATCGCTAATTAAGAGAATTAATATCAAAATCCCTTCTAAATAGAAAAACAATTTTATTTCTGGGTTACTATAATCTGAGATACGGTTTCCCATGATTGTGAAAATTATAATGAGTGTAAAAAATATTATCAGCGAAAAAGGGTTCTTTTTGTTATCCCTTGCTAATAAAGAGTTAGAAATTACAATAGATAGGATAATTACCATAGCATACCCGATTGTATTTAAGGAAAAGAGCGACATATCAGTCAATCATCATAATATTATATCATTTATTTATCATCTAATTATAAAAACGAGTCGGAAAAATGCCTTAAGAACGACTTAAGGTATCAATAAATCAATATTTTATAATGTTAGCAAAATAAATAAGGTCCACCCCCATTAATACTATATAATTGTTCTTGAAATGTGCAAACAGCAACCCAGAAAAGACGCATTTGTTCTTTTACATTCTCTATATACTTAATTTCTGATAATATCATGATTCAGCTGATAAAACAATTTTTTGATATCATTTTTTAAAGATAATTAATAGTAAAATTCAATTCCTTAGAGTTTAATCAACTTTTTATTGACATAAAATAGGAACTGATTATGTAGCAAACAACTTATTAATGACATTCTTATCAAAAACAATTATTTAATATCATTCTTTTCCATTTTTTAACAGCTGCAATTCCTCGAGTGAAAAAATATCTCGAGATAAAAATTAAATGAATTTATATTGTCAAATTTTCATTTTAAATTTAACCTTGAATAAAAAACTATTTAATACTCATGACAAATGAGGATTTAGATACATTTTTGGATTTTAATATCTATTCAAATCATATTAAATCAAACAGGAAGAAAAATCTATTACACTCCATAGCAGAACGAAATCTACAAATCATTTTAAAGGATGTTTGTCCAGAATATCATCCCGTGAATGAAAGCAATGTTAATGGAGGAAGAGTTGACTTAATCTACTATTTTGACTCAATCGGGCATTCAATTCACTTTGAAATCTTTACCTCTTATTCTACAGTAATAAAGGACTTGAGATTATTAGAGCAATCAGAGTTCGATATTCGAGTAGCAATTCTAATTGATGACGAGATAGATCCATCCATTTCCAAGAAGTATTTTAGAGAGAAGCCGATTAATCCTTTTCCATTCTTTAATTTGAACCAAATCTTTATGGATAATAAAATCGAAACTTTTAAGCGAGAAATTAGCAATTTAATCAAGACTTTTAAGCTCAGTATGAAATCTGAAGTGGTAGGATCGGATTTAATGCCGACTAGATTGGTTAAAAGTTTTCGCGTGTTTAGCCCATCCAAAAAAGATTTATTAGATTTAGATGATATCAATTATTCTATCGCTAAGTTAAATAAGGGTGCTGTCTCACCTAAAGCAGAAGAACGGATTTTAAAGGATATTTCTAATAATCTATCAGACATCGCCTATATCGAAACATTGAAAGAAGATAGTAAAATAACCCTAAATAATCTTTTAGAATTTTTGTTAGATTATTTGCAAGGTAAGGGAGAAACTACATTAATCGGTGTTTTAGAAATTCTGACGTGGTTATGCAGATCTGAAATGTTAAACGAAGCCAAATCCATATATCATAATTTTATAAAAACCTTATTTGATGAGAATAAACGCTATTATGAGTTATTAGAGATTTTATTTTGGTTTGGCCATTTTGAGGATCGAGTTCACTGGCTCTCAATGGCAATAGACGAAAAAGACCTTAATTTTATAAATATCTTAACAGGGGATTTAGGGTCGCCAAACTTTCGTGAACAAAAATTAAAGATCAGGGATATGCTGTATGAAAGGTTAGATATTTATGAGCTTGATAGCGACAGTCTGGAGATTGTTCAAAAAATTAACTTTCTCCTTGAAGGGCTAAGGAATATTTAAAAAACTAAATGAAAAAACTAAAACAGAAAGGACACACGATAGATGAGTGAAGGAAATAACGAAACGATAGATCATGAGGAAATTAAGATTTTTCAGAAATTCATTCATTTTTCGCAATTGTTAGATCCAAAGATAGAAACTATTTCTTTATCAGAAAGTAAATATATTGCTAAAATTTATTTCAAAGAATCTAGGAAACTCTGTTTCTCCTATGAATATGAGGGTAGAGAGGAAAAAAAAATCTGGATTTATCGAAATATAAAAATTGAGGAAGAGAATGACACTCTTATGAGAAAACTTTACTTGCTTGAGCTCTTTTTTACAATTCCTTTGAGATTCGATATTCGAACTATCAAAATACAAAATTTTCCAATTAATAAAAATGATATGATGGAATATTTGGATGAATATAATAAATCATATCAAAAAAGATTAGTCCCTCAAAAAGAAATATTTTCATCTGATAATAAGTCTCTCCAGTCGGGCGTTTATCAAATTACAATTGTCAGAAAAAATCATTATATACCTCAAGGATATTTAAGGAAGTTCGAATGTGAAAGTAAGCCTGGCTATATATATAATTTTAAATTAATTGAAGCAAAATTCGAAGAGTCTTCTGGAGTTGATCCCGTGAAAATTGAAAATATCTTACATATCAAACATTTCTATTCTTTAGGTATGGAATTAATACTAAAAAACATAGAGGATGCTTTTTACACTATTAGGAATAAAATTATATCGGATAATAGTCTTAAAAGGATTGTTTATGAAGAAAAAATATCCATTGTGAGATATATATTTGCACAATACCTTAGAACTCCTCTAGAAAGAAATAGATTTGTCAATCAAGCAAGAATTATGTTAGAAAGCCTCTATTCTAACCGAGTTAATCAAAAAATCAATAAAGATGAGATTTATATTGAATTTAATGACTTATATATTCGGTTAATGCTTGAAGGTGGAATATATCAATTTTTATTTCCCTCACCAAAAGAGACACGACAAGTAGAACTAATTAACTTTTACTTAAAGAATAAATGGAAATTGATATCAGCTGGAAATATGAAGTTTAACACTTCTGATAATCCGATTATTATGCATAACGATTGTTATGAGCCGATTATTGATCAAGATTATATTGACACTCTAAAAACCCCCAATTCCAAAATCTTTGGAACAAAAAGACCACATGGTTTAATGGAACCCGGTATTCAGTTATATTTTCCAATCACACCCAAGCTCTGTATTCTCATTTATAATCCACAATTTGGCCAAAGATTATTAAAACCCGTTGAAATAAATGAGCAGGGTCTAATCCAATGTTATCAAAATATATTATCATCCAATAATAAGATCAGAAACTTTTTGAAGAGAAAATTAAATCAAAAGAGAAAAAAAAGAGAAAAATTTGTTGAACTCCATTTAAATGTTAAAATTGAAGAATTTTAAATATTTATAGAATTGTTTTTTGATTTCCTATTTATCTCTAAATTCATATTCTAGTAGAGAATTGAAAAAAAAATTCAAAGTTGCGAAAAAAAGTACAAAAAGTTGTAAAAAAAGTTCAGTAGCTACTTATTATCAGCTCCTCACTACTCTTTATAAAAAATTGGTTTTAATAGATTAACATAATGGTCTCTAATCGAATATTCGGCAATTTTCGTGGCCTCAGATATGACGGATTGGGTTAGAACTGCTTTTGTTCCAAATTCTTTAGCTACTAATTTATCGGCTAAATATATTGTAGCACCCGCCAATATAAATGGATGCCTTCCCCCTCTTTGCCATTGTGTTAAATTTTTTAAAACAATTCTGCAAGTCTTAGTCAGTTTACATAAATATTCTTGTTTTGTCCAAAGGGATTTTTTCTTTTTCAGTCTCTCTTCTATGCACTTATGGTTGATTACCTCACTTAATAGTCTGGTAAGGTAATCTTCACTTTTATGATGGGCAGTTTCCTTATGTATAAGATGTCTATATCGCATTCCATCTCTAAGAATTAATCGAGGGTTGACTCTATGACCTAATTCCTGAAAAGTCTTTGAAAGCTCACGAATCGTGATCGGTGCGTTATGATATTCCTTCCTTATAGCATAAAAGATGCTAAAAGCAATTAGAGAAATATTATTTATAATTTTTTCTCCACTATTAATTATTTTTTGAAAATAATAAGCACTATTATTCCGGATATTACTATTTAGATTTAGAGCAAGAGCAACCTTATTGAGAATATTAAAAACTCTGTATTCTGTTTCTCTCCCCTTTATTCTTGATAACTGGTCGTAATTTTTCTTTAATCTTCTAAAGAGTTTTTGCCCATTTGGGCGTAAAAGCTTCCCACATTTATCTTTTATATATTTTGTGTTTTCATAGTCCATAAATGTACCTAATCCCCCCACGAAATCAGGCCGCTTACCTAATGCAACAAATTGCTTAGACAAACCATCTTTTATTTCTGAATTGTTGTGAATGAAGGAAGATTTTTTATATGTAGGGTTAATAACTAACCCACAATCCCTACAAATCAATTCAAACCCATTATTCCATATTTTTCCTTTACATTCAGGGCATAAACCATCATCTTCTTTACCTTCAATTTCAATATTAATTACAGTTATGATTATTTTCACCTATCTGAGATATAATTATATGATGTTTGTATGATATTCATTATAGTATCATATTATAAAAAAAATATATAAAGATAACCAAATTAGAGAAGGAGAGACCTAATTAGAAGTAAAAAAAGGAAGAAATAAAATTAGTGCGGGGCTTTATTCTTATTCACAGTTTCTTCTTTCAATTTCTCAATTGAATTTAAAATTTTTTTATAATATTGCTCATAGGTAGAATCATCAGGAAAAATTTCAATGAGTTTTTTATATCGGGATTTTAATAACTTCAAGTCTCCTAAAATATTCATGATGTAGTTTACATCTCCCCAACATTAAATTTAGTGTAGGAGTACACCAAAAGATAAAAATCCAATGTGATTAAAGAATAATAAACTCCTGTATTGTTTATCAGGGGGTGATTATAACAATGAAAAAGTATGAGAAATGTTCTCTTATTTCTCCTGTAATTTTGGGATTTGTGAAACACCATCAAATTTCTATTTTTCATATCTTTTTACCCCCATTCGGACACAATTTTTATGCTGATAATATGATATGTATATGAAAATCTCCCTCCTAATTTTCGTCTAATGTGCCTTCATTTTTAATATTGTTGTATTTAAAATGAACCCCAATTTATATTTCCAATTGTCTAAGCTTCCGACTCATTAATTTTCTATTTAATATTCTCTGAAATTCATTCTGAGAATGTTCTAATTTAGCAAAAAACTCATCAAGCTTATTAAAATTGTTAAAGAAATTTGTCTCCCCATTAACAGTTATGTCAACCCCCTTGGGGTCAAATTTAATCTTCGCATAAATCCCCCCATTATGTGGGTCGTGTCGGATAAAAGTGAGATAATCTGCTTTCTTTTTAGCCCAAAATTGTTTTTTTAACAAATAATTTCGATACATACTCAAAATTTTTACCCTCTTTTTTTATTTACTTAAATTTTCTTTTTTAACTGGGTTTAATGTTGAAGGTTAAAAGTACTTCCCCCGAAACGCATATTGAAATACTATAAAAGCCAATAGCTTTGTTTATAGAATCCAAGTAAAAGAATTTGCTTTAAGAATTTATATACCATTTCAACAAACAATTCCTCAGCGAATTTCATGAAGCCATTTAACATTCTTTATTAAATCTTTAATGATGTTAATAATCCGATATACTTTCGGATAAACTTTCCCAAATTCCTAAAAATTTTTTAAAACTTCGTGCTTTTAGATTTTCGATTTTGAAACGGTAAATCTTAATCCTTCCAAAAACCTTTAAGTGAATTAAATCCCTTTCTACTAAGAAATCTAAATGTTTTTTGGCATTCGTATAATTTAGTTTTAATAGTTCAATGACTTGAGAAATACTTAACTCCTCATTTATAGCCAAGAATTTTAGAATTTTGACTCTTGCTCTCGAACCAAATACATCTTCAAATGGAGTTTTAACGATCGTTTGAGCTGTTGTCATACAATTATACCCTTTGATTGTAGTGCTTTTGAAATATTTTGACTAAACTTCTTTAAATTAATAATTTCAGGGAATTGTAAGAACGATTTTCTTCCCTTTAAGCCACCACCCTCCAATTTTGCATCAATAATTTCGTCTTTTTTCCATTCTTGAACATAATTCCATAATTGTGAATAACTTCTGGGTGAAATCCCTGATGTTCGACAGATATTATTATACTCATTTACGACTTCATGCAGAGAAATTTCCGATTTGTCTACTTGATTCTTTAATTTGTCTACTATAGCAAATAAAAAGAGTAATTTGTGTTCTGTCATATGTTTAATCATTTCTCGTATTGAATAGGGAACTAATTCTTGGTAGGCTCGATGAACACATTTAAGAGTTACAATATTCAAGTTATTTTTTTCAGCTATTTTTGAAGAACTCCATAATAAATTCAATCCACATCTTATATCACCGCTTTTAACCACAATACTCGCAATATAGTTTATAATCTCATCGCTAACGGTGTTCTGATTGAAACTAATAGAGACTCTATGCTTTAAAATGTCAAAAACTTGTTCTTGTGTATACGGCTTAAATATAATTGCATTTTGTTGAAAGTAATGCCTTATATCTCTAAAAAATTTACTTAAAAAAGAGATATTTCGTTCAAATTTTACATTGTAAGAAAGAATCCCAATAATGTTTAATCTTTTATGCACATTATTAGTATCATCATTAATCCGAACCAGTGAATAAAGTAATCCCGCTTCACCATCTAACAAGGAGTCAAATTCATCTAAGACCAACAGTAGATAAATATCCTCTTTTTCGAGAAATTCAGTAAGAAAATCCATTAAATCTTGTGGCGAATAACCTCTTTTTGGAATACGAGGGCTAAGAGTTTGGTTGATTTTCACTAAAACTTTGTATTCGGTTCTCTCCTTTCGGCAGTTAATATGAACATACTTTAAGTTAATACCCCTTTTTAAAGCTGTTTTCTCTAGACTACGACTAAAGAATTTGGCTGTTGCTGTTTTCCCTACACCTCGGTCTCCCAATAATATTTGGTTTACCGCTCTTACACCTGTATTGGTAATGAGTGAGGAGTAATAAGTCATTAATTCTTCTATTTCATTATCCCGATGTAATATTCTTGTAGGAAAATCAACACTAAGAAATTTCTCTTCTTTAAGTAAAGGTTTTCTTTTTAGAACATTATGAAAAAGTTCTTCAAACACACACCCCTTATAGATATCCTTTCCCAAATAATTCTCCTCTGAAAATCAATAATTTAAAATTAAAAAATAATTTTACTTAACGATAATGTATATGAAGGGGCTAAAAACCCCCCCCATATTACCTTTGCTTGACTCAGATGAACTATCTTGTTTCTCATTCTCACCAAAAACCAAAAACCGAGTACATTTATACATTTCAAAATAGCTACCCAAATCAACTTTTACAAGATCATATAGTTAAGAAAACTTAATGAAAAATTTTATACAATAATATAGATATAAGAAAAAGTATATAAATATTTTGAAATCTTTTATCGTTTTTTATCGGGTATTATCTAAATAATATGTATTTTTATCGTGAAAAACAGTGTTTTGGGATTAAAATTCATGAATAACTTATTAATAGGATATGGTATTTAATATATTAGTAATGAAATATTGAGGAATCATATAGATGAAGGATACAGTAACTCTAAAAACAACGGCAAAGGGAAAGTCGCTTAGATTTGTGATTTCTCCTGCTGTACGAGAGAGCCTAAATATTGAATTTGGAGAACCCTTAACTTTAAGTATCTACGGCATTTTTAAAGAAAGTAGTGAAATGGTTCCCGTTGACCCGCCAATTCCTATGCCGAGTAAAGTAAATAGGGCCGGAGGGAGTACTTCTGCTGGTATAACTGTGAGAAAAGATATCACGAAACTACTTAATTTAAAAGCAGGATATATGTTAGTTCTAAATATCGAAAAAATAGAAAAAGTTTAATATTTTAAATTTCTCGTAAGTATTTCATTTATTTTATTATCTATTTTTTGTACTTTTAGAAATGTTTGATATTTAATGGGCACTTTGTATTTTAACTTCCCATAATCCCTAATTGTTTTAGCGTATAATGAAGCCCTCTCTCTTTTACAAACTGAAATATTTAAAAAATCAATAATCTCACCTTCATCCAGTAATAAGATTTCCAGAAAGATTTCTTTCAGCTTTTTACTATCTTTTTTAGAGAGTTCTTTTCCAGGAAATAATTTCCTTAAAGATTCATAAAGAACTTTGGCATCATTTTGTAAATTAGTTATTTCTCTTCCTGCAATTCCAAAAACTTCCTCAAGTTCAAGTAAAGCATAATCTCTTGCTACTTGTTCATCAAATACAGCTTTTTTAAAGTTAACCCATCCTTCATTTCTGGAAATTATACCTACTACTTTATTATAAAAAGCGTCTTTTTTAACGTTGAACTGTTTTAAATCAATTTCGTATAACTCATCATTCATTTTTTTTTACCCCTTGTTTTTGTTTATCTCGTATTTTGTCAAAATCTAAAGCTTTCTTTTTTAGTTCATATAACTCCACTTCTAATTCCGATGCTATGGTTCTTCCGTGTTCCGATAATAGTTTTCCATCATCAGACATTAGACTTTGAAATAATCCTATGATCTTATTTATTTTTTCCATAAATAAAGTTTCAAATCTAACCATTTATATCATTACTTTGTTCTTTATACTTCCAATAAACTAGTGGCCTCCCTCGATTCCCGTCATTTCTGCTAAATTTCTCTACATATTTTTTCTTTTGAAGTTTTATGAGATTATCGTAGACCGTTGTTCGGGGAGCTCTTAAGTTTTTAACCAACTGTCTTCGGGTTTGTGCTCCGTATTTTTTCAAAAACTTAAGAATATTATATTGAACAGGAGACATAAAATTAGATTCCCTTATAACAAATTCATGCAATTCTTTAGTTGACATATATTTATCATCTAAATCATATTTTAAAAACTACGATAAAAATATGCTTTTTGACATACGGAGAGGTGGTAAAAAGAGGTATGTTTTTATGTTTAATTTTAAGATTAATTTTATAAACTTAGTTATTAAAGAGTAGAGATTATCAAATTAAGTGGGTCTTGTGATTTTTAATAAAAAGGAGGATGATTTGATTAGTTACATATCATCTTAAAAAGAGCGTATTTTTTAATGTCGGATGTAGAAACATAATAAAATAGTATTTTAAAAACTAAGAGTGAGTTTTTTTTGAAAGAACTTGAAGAATATGTGAAATTCTGTAATAGGTTTGATAAGTATAGACTACCTAAAGTAAGTTTTAAGGATATAAATGAGACTTATAGAATCCTATATAGAGAACAAGGTGTCGGGAAATCGGCAATTGATAAAGCCACTTTTGTTATATTTGTAGTTTCATTGTTAGGTTCTTTATTAATCGCATTTCTTTTGTTAGGAAATGATATTTTCCTTATTCTTACCATTTCATTTTTGACTTCAGTTATGGTGGCCTATAGTTTTAATCTTTATCTTTACAAAAAGATTAATAGAGAAGAAGCATCGATAAACGCATCAATATATTTTATCAAAATTAACTTCTCTCTTTTACAAAAGGTTCTAACTCTAAAATCGGATTTATGTATAAGTTTCGTTAAGTTAATGAGTAATTTAGATTTGGTATTTTCGGGATTGTTTAGTAATATTCTGAGGAAGGTTCAGCAAGGAAAAAGCCCCGAAAAAGAGCTATTAAAGATACTAACCCCTTCTTCTGATTTCAATATGTATTTACAAAAATTAATTGTGAGTAATTTCAATATGTCCAAAACTCAAGAATCAGTGAGGGATTATGTGTTAGAGAAACAATTTAAAACATATTTGAAAAGTTTAGAAGGGAAATTGGCCATTGTTTTCTTTGTAGGGTTATTTCTTCCACTTGGAGTGATATTCTTCTTTTTATTTTTACAAGTGAGTTTTCTTGCTCTGTTACTAATTATACCAATTTTTCTATTTTTACTTAGATATTTGTGCCGGAGATTCGTTAAAATAAATACTTTCTTTATTGGAATATTAGCGGGAACAAAAACAGAGAAGAGAGTATTCGACCAGTTCTTAACATTCTTAGAAGGTTTTGCGATAAAACTAAACTATAACGTTTCTCCCGAAAAAGCGTTTTTAACTCTTTATAGTGAAAAAAAAGAACAGCTTAAGTTATTAGATTATGCTATTGGTAATCAAGCCTCAAAATTGGCGAAACTTACTTGCTCTTTTGATGATATGATTGAATCATTAAAAATACACCTGAAGAATTTACGATACATTTTAATTTTAGATACAATCAAAATAATGATTGATGAAAGTGCTCTCTTATCTTCCGAAAAGATATTTGAAATTTTAAATCTCATAGATAGGCATCGAAAACTTGAAGATAAATTTGAGGCAGAAATAAAATCTCAGAGATTCAAGGTGTTTGCGTTTATTTTTCTTATGCCATTAATAATGGGAGGGATTTGTGGAATGATGCCCTTCTTTTCGTTTTTCTCTCTTGGAGATTTTATGAATGTAACTATGCCCGAATATCTCTCTGCAACAAACATCCTTAATGCCATTATAATGTTCATAACATTTGTATCGTGTAATTCTATTACATGTTATTATTTCTTAAAAGTAATTAAGCTTAAATCATATCATATAATCCTTTTATTAAGCGATATAGCATTTTCCTTGGCATTCTTTATATCTTTTATGATGGTTTTAGGGATTGGATAAATACACGTTGATTCTTTTTCATTTCTCTTCATTTCATTCTAAAAAGGTTTTAAATCTGTTTAGTTTAAATTAATTGCTGTTAACTGATGTTAATGATTAATACGTTAATTGGTGATTTTTAAATGGGTAGTCTTATTGAAAAAGGCTTGTTGATTGCTTTTGCGATATTTATCTTCTTTCTTGTTGTAAAAATTGTAACAAACATAATCGATATGGTTACAGGTGAAGTGTTCAATCTTAGTCAGTTTTTTCTGGGGACTAGCAGTTTAATCTTTCCAAGTTTATTTTAGCGCAGAATAACTTATTTCATGGGGTGATTTCCTAAATGCCGATATTGAGTGTACTTCCAGATATTTCCGTATGGTTTGAAGATATCCTTGTATTTTTCAACCAGTTATTAGGTTCTGTTCTTTCTCTTGGTAATTATTTGTTATTTGCTTGGTTTCTCTACCTTTTCTATTCACTATATAATGGTGCGAAACACAAAGAACAGGATGAGAGATATTTATCACACAGATTAAAGCAATCACGAAAACATGGGAGGGTAGGAATGATAGCTTGTGGGGTTATTGCCGTTCTCTTTTTAACGAGAGTTTTGATAATAGTCCTTGTATCCTTGAGCTCTTTATTCCCTGAACCATTCATATATGATTTTATTTTCAGAATGGATGTGTATCTTCAAATTGTCAATCATGAAATAGTATCTGTATTGCTTGTTGAAAAATTCTTCGTCTTATTTCTCGGTTTTATTTCCTTGATATGTTTCTTTCTATTTACATATGGAATATTTTTACTCATATATAATGAAAAGATTTTGCATAAGAGATGGAAGCCATTTAAACTATTAATCATTGGATTAATCGGGCTTATTGTTATTGGGTTCACACTTCCATTTTGTCTTATGGATGGAATAAGTTTTGATATCTATACTCTTGTGGGTTGGCATTAATTATATTTTCCCAAGCTTTTTCATTTCAAAATACCAAGGGAGGCATTTTGGTGAGCGAAGTTTACATTTTCTTAGCTTTTTTTCTGTTTTGAGCTTTTCAGAGTGAATTTTTTGTTTTCTAAACCATCTCACAATCCTCGCACTCATCGCAAACATCACAATCTTTAAAAATCTCAATTTTGGCAATAGCGTTATACACGGATCTGCAACTTTGGCATATATACATAATTTCGAGGGGGTAATCACCAGAGGTTGTTTCTGGAACGGTATATGTCTTACATTTAGGGCAGACAACAATCTTAGATTCGATGTTTATATATTCTGCCTTCTTATATTCTTTTCCCAATTTAATCCTCTCTTTCCTTTTGCTTTTCATATATTTCTCCAATTAAAGCTTCGAACTCCTCTGAACCGCTTTTTTTTCCCGTTTTTTCATTACTAAAATCCATGGAATCACTTTTTTCATTTTTCCCAAATGAATGATTGAAACCAAAATCATCTTCTACTTCAGGTTTTTTGTAATAAGCTTTTTTAGATTTCTTTTTAATTTCTTTATACTCTGATTGAACGATGTAAATGTAGAATATAGAAATTATTCCAATTGAGATTATGAAAAAATAATCTTGAACCACTTGTTTAATGGTTAAGAAAATCACTAAGCCAATTATCAAAACAGGGATAACAATTCTTAAAATATCAATGTTATTATCCCTCTTTTTATAATAATAAAATAGAAAATCCAATAAGGTAATAACGAATATTAAGATAATGTCAATAAAAGCTAAACCCGAATCGAATATTGAAAATAACATATCATTTCATCATAAGAAAAATATAAAAACTCCTTTATTTAGAGAGTTTATCATCATATATTATCACATGATCATACTTGAGGGGTAAATGATAATTATTATTGGCACATGGAAATTGTAACCAAAGCTATCTCTTTTCCCCGTATTACTACCATTCAACAGAGATTCTTTGAATTATATGATATTAAAAGGAAAAATTGAGACCCATACGCCGTACATATAAAGGAAAAAAATCCACAATTCCCTAACCCTCAACTTTGTTAAAATAATCTTTTCGTTCACTAAAATTCACCTGTATAAATATTAAAAAAATCCTAACTTAAGGTATGATAAAATGTCTCTCTGGTTAAATATTGTAAAAAGAAGATTAACCACATTACAAAAAAAAGTGATGTCGATGATTAGAACAGAACGTTTCGGAGTTTTTATGGATATTGCTCGAAATTATCGGTTATTAGAAATACAAATGGAGATAGAAGCGATTAGGAAAAACAATTCATATTCTTAACAATTTAAACAAGGTGAATATAAACAAATGAGTTCAAGCAAGGTAATAGAATCGGTAATAAACCCTCTTATGGCGAGTTATGTACATAAGATTAATGGGTGTTTTACTCTATTGAAAAGAAAAAGGTTTAAAAAACTAATGGTTGGTAAGAGTAAAGAAATAGTTATCAATAACCAACAGAAGATTCGAATGGTTGAACATATACTTGATAAAATGATAGAAAGCTTTGATAATTTGGTTATAGCGGTTGCAGATATGAATAATACTATAGATAAATTCAAATTCTAAATCCACCCCATTTTTTTTGATGGTTTAAATATTTTAAAAGGAAATACAAAATTGTAGAAAAAAAATAAAATATTATGGATGTGAAAGAATTGTCTAATTTGGAGAGTACAGTAAAACGGTATCAAGAATTAGTTAGAAGATTCCCAAATGATAAAGAATATCAAAAAGATTATGAGAGATTGAGTCAAATTGTAGACTTATATAAAAAAAACGATTCTGAAAGTAATCAAAGCGAAAACAATAAAAATTATTTATATTGTGTTAATTGTGGTGCTAAAATCCATTTAGTTGAGGTTTCTAATTGTACAGATTGTAATTCGAGTAATCTTTTATTGATGTCATTTCATTAAACCTTCTAATTATTTATAAAAAATTGGTATTTTCTATAAAATTCCAAAATTTATTCCAATCATCAATCTTCCCTGTGGAGGAAAGACTAGCCTTAAGGTTATCAGGCTGTACACCCGTCACCGGGTTCAAGACATGCTTCATTTGTAATACTTTTTTCATTACTTCGGAAGTCTTGAAGGAAGTTATCCCGCTATACTTGAAAAAATCGTGGAGTTTAGCCCAGTTATAGTAGGGACTGCTTGGTTTCAAACGGGGCTTTATAACGTCCCTGACTTGTGCAAGCAACCACTTATAATTGGCTGGAATCTCTTCTTTAAATCCCAAACTTTTTCGAGCAATCACGTAACTTGCTAATATGTGATTAGATAAATTACGTGAACGTGAATATTTATATTTGCCGATGAGAGAAGTGTATGCCAGATGTACCTTTCTCACAGCAACACCTCTTTTAAGGCATTTTCTTTCTAATAAGTCTAATGCGGTAGTTTTAAAATTACTCAATTTTCTGTTTCGTTTTTTCTCATAAGAAAATTCTTGGTTAAATGAGAGGTCTTCAATCACGAGTCCTTTCTTTTTATTAATGCAGTAATTAACTACTTTATCTATTTTATGACTAATATAATCAGCTCGTTTATTTTTCCGATAGGAATGTAAGTTTCTAAACTTAACTTCATGATAACTCTTGAAATTACCCTCTTTATCTGCAGTACAGAGAGAAACAAAATTATAGTTCATGTCAAGCCCAACCACTCCATTTTCAAACCCAAAAATGATTTCTTTTTCTGGAATTTCATAAGAGATATGGGCAAAATACCGCAATTATCCTTTAATAAATCGTCTTATTACTTCTACGGTGTATAACTCTAACTCAAGTATCTCCTCATACCATCGCTTTTGTTTATAATTAACCGTAAATGGAATAATCAGCCACTTTTTCCCCTTTTCTTTTGAAAACGTACGGACTTTTAGAGTCATACCGGGTAATACTTTTAAATTTAAATTAATACCTTGTTTCTTACCCACGCAATAAACCGAGGAGTCTCTTCTAATTTTAAATTCATCCTTGTTAATTTTGCCTAATATCCTCTCTCGAAATAACCTCTTCGTGCCAAACACAATTTGTTTAAATTGTAGAGTAAGAAATTTATTCTGAATGGATGATAATCGGGAATAAAGCCCCTTTAATCGCCTGTTTCTCTTATCTTTTTGTTTTATCTGTTCAATTTTCTTAGTAATTGTAGCAATTTGACGCTTCATATATTTCCTACACTTTTTATACCACGTATTTTGTTGGGCTAACTTAGTCTCACAATCTATTAGGATACTATTTACATAAGGATTATTATGGCAAAGCCCCATTAACTGCGGTTGTATTGTTTTCCATTTTTCTTTTTGTGTATAATTTGTGTTTTTTAATCCAAAAAAGAGTTTATATCCTATACGCTTTACTCTGTTATAAATTGTAAAGATTTCATGCAATCTCCTTTCCTGTGAATGTGTAAGATATAATCGGAATTTAATTGTCTGAATCAATGCTCTAATATTTTATTTAATTATTTCTTAGACTTAATTTCTACTCTAAATATATAAACAAAAATTTAAATCCAAAGAGGGATAAGACTTTTAGTTTTTTATAGAATTTTATGGCGCTTTATAAAATTTCAACCAACTCTTGAAACATTATTGGCAATCTTATGAAAAAACTCTAGGACTTTTTAAATTTAAAGTTTAAATAATAGGGTGATGAGTCTAAGTGATTTAAATTTAGAAAGTAGAGTAAGATACTGTTTTACTTGTCGTGAGCATCATATAGTAAATGTTAACGATTATAAAACCATTCAATCATTAAACTTTTTTGAGAAAGAACATCGAGGTCATAGAACTCAAGTAATAGATTATAAAGAATTAAAAATAATATTAGCTACCCAGCAGAGTTCAAAAAAGTGGTAAAAATCTCTTATTTGAGCAAGTGAAATATCGAGACAACTCAAGAATAACTGAGAGAGAGAAAATAACTCTTTAATCCTTGTCCACATCTCGCTTAATTAGAAATAACTCTTCAAAATTCACACTCATTATGTCACCTCATTAACTCCTTTTCCTAAAAATTTACTACTTAAATTTACTATAGTTTTTTTAGTGTCATTAGAAATTAACCATTCCTTTAGCAGTAAATCATCGAATTGAAATTTGGGGTTCAGAAAATTGATTTCCATAGCCAAATCATAAACAGCATATAAAATATCTTCGTCTATAAGGGTTCCACATTTTTCCTTTACTATATGCCCCACCATACGGATTATCAGATCATTAACATGGTTTTTCTCTTCCCCATAGTGACACCCAATAGTCATATTTACAAGAGTCAATTTAAGACTCTCATGAAAATAGATGAAATGGTTTTCTGGAAGGATTTCTCCAAATCTCACCTTTAAGACTTTCAGATAATCAAACTCTTTCTCAGAACAATTTAATAGACCAATCAAGATTTCTTTTTCAACCATCAATTTTTTTTACCTCTCTTAATTGTTGTTTTTTATTATATTTTTACTCGAATCGAGTAAATTTTTAGACTCAAATGAAAGAGGGCGAAATCCAATGTTAGATGAGTTAGGTAAAAGAAAAAGGCTTGAACCCCTAATTAAACAACCCACCAGATTTAATACATAAAAAAGTATGGTAACTTTCATTCGATTTGTCTACCTGTTATTTTCTATTTTTGGTTTAAGATATTTGAAATAGAGTTTTTACAATTAAGAGCGTAAGAATAGGGAATATCTTTTGGGGGAGTTTCTACACAAGCCTTAATCTCTTCAGTAGTTAGTTGTTTTAAAGCATCAAAAATTTCTTTTGTTATTGGAGTGACTGACTTTAAAACCTTCAAAAACTCTATCATTGGTTTACTTGGTGTATATTCTAACATATGTTTGTCTTCTCAACCATTCTGGGAAATCCAGTAAAAAAATAAAAAAAATTAAATCTTTAAGAACTTATTCAACAGATTGACCATCTCTTCATGAATATTGGATGAGATTTCAAATTCTTTAAATAATATAATTTTAAATGAGAAATCTGGTGAATTCAAAGAATCCATATATTCAATTAGCTCATCACTCCAAGCATCTTCTTCATCGAAGTATTTTCCATACTTATTTTCCGTAATGTGACACAGCATATAGTAAATCAAGTCATTTACTTGATTCTTTTTTGGATTATAAGTTTCTAAAGCGAAATCTAAGTCTTCTTGTAAAAATTTAGACGCTTTTTCAGGTAAAATTTCTTTAAATCTACATTCAAGGATTTTAAGATAATCTATATCTTTTTCAGAGCACCTTAATATTGTTGTTAGCAAATGTTTCTCAAAATTTCCGATTTTATTAATAAGAATCTCTTTGAGACACTCATTACAGAAATAATAAGTATAACCATAGCTTTGGGGATTGAAGAAAGACCCAACTGAAGCTCTTCCTTTTATTTTGCAAAACCAACATATATGTTCCTCATCTTTTATATCAAGATAATGAACCAATGGTGGTTGTTCATTTTTTTCGCACATTTTTATTTTAAACCTCTTTTTTTCTTTTATTTTTTATCAAGAATTATTTGGGGGAATAAAAAACCATCCCGCTTTAATCATTCGGATAATCTACAAATAGATTAATTATAAGTATCGACTCTAAAGCTAAGTTTGTTATTATTGGCATTTTTATTATCACTTCTTCAAATTTCTTTACTTATTTTGCTTTTTTCAACTCTCTTATTTCATTATCAAGGTCTTTAACTTTTGTTTCCAAATCCGATATTCTGCTTTCCAAATCACTAAATTGTCCCTCAAGATTTTCTATTTCGCTCATTTTCCTCATGTTTCTAATTTTATTTATTTGTCATTGAAGGTGTTTTTTGTAGCTTTAATCCAATCCCTAATTTTTGGATTTTCTTTTACTTTTCGTATATGTCCTTTTTCTAAAAGAGTTATTTGACGGTCTATTTTATGTAAGACTATGTAATAATGCTTGAATAGATAATCTAAAGTGTTTATTCGGTATTCTAAACTACTGACTTTTTCTCTTCAAAGTTATTAGTAGAGGTAAAATATTTCTCTAAAAGGTCTTCAAGTCTCGTGATTTCTTGTAAGAGATAAGTTTGACCCAGATATAAATGCTCTTTCTTAAACTCTCGTAGTTCATTAATCGTTAAAGATTTTACATTTACCAATTTTGATTACCCTCTAATAGTAATTCTTTTTTATTTGATGTTGAGAAAGCCAATAAGCAATAGTATCAATATGGACATCTTGTTCTTTTGCGATTTCTCCCCTTTTTTTGTTTTTGACAATGTACTCTTCGTAGAGCCATTCCTTATTTCTATAATCCGTAGATTTTGGTGTTCGTTTTTTAAGTGTGAAATTTGATGTCCACCTCCTAATTGTTCCTCTTGAAACCTTACATTCTTTTGCTATCTCCTTAATAGTCCGATTATTTGTCATATATTCGTTTTTGAGCCACGACTTCATCCTGTATTTTGGTTTTGTGTATGCTATACTCATTTTTTTCAACACCTCATTTTCCTTATTTCAAATTTACATCGCCATCGCTCAATTGTTCTTTCAGAGACTCCTTGTTGGTCAGCAATCTGTTTTTTGTTTTTCTCATAAGTACATACTGATTACGAAGCCATTCTTTATTTTGATAATCAGTATGATAATTCTGAGGATGTTTAATAAGGTTAAATTTTATAGCCCACCCTTGGATTGTGGATTCAGATTTTCGACACTGTTCTGCTATATCTTTAAGTGTTCTTTTCTTTGAAATATATTCAACTCTAAGCCAAACCTTATTTCGATATGTTGATTCTGCTAATTGTAAGCTCACATATCCTCACTCCCTTTCTTATTATTTTTATTTTCTTCTTCATCTTTTACTAAAGTCATAATGAAATCGTGCCATGTGAGTTTCCTCTTAACTTTTATTAACTTATCATATTCATACTCCTCCAAATGAACTGCTACTGTTTTTACCATGCAATTTCTCACCTCTAATTAATAACAAGAGCAAATGAATGGATTTTCCACATTTATACCAAGAGAATTTGTCATTCGGATATATACTTTATTACAACATTCTTTCGAGCAATAATAATCACAATAAGCCCCCGCACTCCAAGTTGCTTTTTCATCAATAGTTTTTCCGCATGACTCACACACCCGCGATAAACCTAATTCCTGATACCATTTTTTTTGATTCTTTATCTTAAATATCTTGATATTTTTTCTCAATTGAATTTTCCTCATTTTTGTTTTAATTCTAATTTTTAATAGATAGTAAGTTAGTATGTACATATATATATAAATATATGCTGACTGTCAGATAAATATCATATTACTATCAGCATATTACCAGTCTAAATATATGAGGAATGTATCAAATAATACCAGTTTAAATATTTTTATTATGATTGACTAATAAGTTGAGCGAAAAAAGTAAAGACCCTATTGTTAAAGTTCAGTGTAATAAGTACGGGATATTGATTCCAACAGACGAGTTCCCAGAAGAGGGTCTTTTTGTCTGTAGTAAGTGCTTAGGAAGAATAGAGATGATTTGGATACTTAAAAAAAGCTTGAAAGATTTCTGAAATGGGTTAGAGGAGATGGTCGAGAGGGGGAAAAGAAATGATTAATAAACATGATTTTAAGGTTTTTAAAGGTTTGTTAACAGGGGAAGCATTAGAAATTGTCTTAGATAGAGAGAATTATAACAATTCTCAATTATGCCCAGTCTGTAATGAGTTTGAACCTCGTGGATTTTTTCAGCATTTTCATTTGTATACTGATGAAAAAAGAGAATACTTTATCACTCTTCATTCGAAATGCGTGTTTAGAGAGGGAATATATGAGAATTTAAATGAATTATTAGATGATATTGATTATATCACCTATTTTGACTGATTTCTTATTTTCTCTTTTCGTTTACAAAATAAAAACAATTTTACAGAATATTTTTCGTGTTAACGAAAACGATTCCTTCTACGAGGATTAGAAGCGTTAACGAAATAGAAAACAATTCTTCGGGGTTTTTTAATGTTTATAATAATAAATGATTAATGACTCGTCAAAAGAAATTTGATGAAGAGAGTGTAGTTCTTGGATTTAGAGTACCAAAGTCGAAAGAGGATATCTGTAGAGAAATAATTCAGAAATGGATAAATGGAAAGGGATGGGAAAGAGTCGAGGTTAAAAGACGAGTAAGAAATGCTAATGGAGGTAATTAATGAAAAATGCTAGTTATTGAATATAGGATTAAGAAAAAAAAGCATGTTAAAATGGCTTCTATAGATAATATGTTTAGAAGGCAAGTACTTGTCCAATTTTTAAATAATACCTTTAAAGATGAAAATGCGGAGCTTTTAGATATTTATATGGAAGAAGACAGGAAAAAAGAAGACACGGAAATAAAGGCGGATGTCGTTGTTTATCAAAATACTGGAAAGCCTTCGCTCCCAGATAATCTGAAAAATCGAGTTGATGATTTCAAATTGAGATTGAAAGACTATAATAGCTATAATCTTTAAATTTCTTCGGTATATTTATCGATTTTGAATCGTGCTAAAATAATCTGATAATAGACATAATCACCATTGATATTTGGTCTTAGATACCCTTTATCGTTAAAGGAGCTTAAAGTTTTTAGAAAGGCTTTTTTCTTATGTTTATGTCCTGATTTGAAATTATAAAATTTATAGATATGTTCAGGTCGCACTATTAAAATATTTGAATTTTTTAAATAATGTAAGAAATCTAATACATCCTTTCTAATTGCATTTGAACTTTGAGATTTACCCTTTATTGAAATACAGTCACACCATTATTTTTCTTAAGGGATGAGATTCTTATGGCTTTTTTTGAGCCAATAGGTAATAGACTTATTAAGAAAATCGTTAAACACAACAAATTTTTCAAACTCTTGCCCAATTAGGAAGTTTTTGTCAACTGTCCAAGAATCTCGAATCTTACAATTAAAACCTCTCTCTAAAAGTGTGTTGATTAAGACCTCCATCTCTTTTTTAGGAAAAGTAAATTTAATATCTTTACTACAAACTTTTGTAAAGTACATATCAAGTCCATCAAACCATATGTGAGTCTGTTGTCCAAACTTATCTGAAGTAAATCCTATTTCCTCTCCAAACATACTATCTAATTTTACTTGTGTTTTCTTCATAATTAGTCAACTATAGTCTGTGGTATGGGATCTTTACAAAATTCACAATTAGAAACAGTTTTAACTTCATCGGAATAATTAATGGGATGTTCATGTTCGATATTATGTTCGTCTCGTAGCTTTGGGATAAGGTTTTCATAACACCCGTAGCAGACAATAAGATTTGTCTCTCCGTCTTTACTAATAAGTTCATAACCAGTAACTTCAAAATCATGCATACTTATGTTTCTAAGAGAAATCTTATAAAATACGTGTAATTGCAGATTTAGGTTGATAGAGATTTTGTCGTAAAATCGACAGAAAGGCACTAAACAAGGGGTTTAAATCATGGTTTATAGAAAAAAATATACCAAACTTTAAATAAAATTTAGAACCATTTAATTAGGGGAAGCCATATGCGAATAAGTAAAAAATCTGGTTTATTACTTTTTATTGTGGCTTTTTCTGTAGGATTTTGTTTTATAAGTTCCGTTGTAGCGTTTGAAAATGATTCCTATGAGTCTAATTATGCGGAATGGAGATTTTCAAATGGTCAGCCTTATCTTTATGTATCAGCAGATAGCTATTATACACTTGGATATTTAGAAGGGCAAAATTTAGCATTTCAAACAGCTTGGATGAAATTAATGATTATGCTCCAAGCTGAACAAATAGGGTTCTCTTATGATATCGCGGTATATTATGCTTTAGATTATCTCGATTACATTCCAGAGGAATACATACTTGAAATGAATGGAATCGCTGACGCTATTGATTATGTATTGATTCCTTTTATGAGTGTTGTTTATAATATCACTATTGATTTCTTGGATGTCTTAGCTCAGAATACTTTCTGGGATATTTACTATGGTAAGATTGTGCCGATGCTTTCTGGATACCCTCAACCCCCGTTAATAAGTGCTGGTTGTACTGCTATCGGTTCCAATACTGGGAAAAAAGCAATTTTAGGTCAGACAATCGACATTTCACTTCTTATGCAACCTACTGCATCTTGGGTTTATACAAAAATTCAAGGAAAGAAAGTATTTTCTTTCAGAACGGGTAGTATGTTAGCAATGGGGGGAGTTAATAAGAGGGGCCTTGCTATTTCAGTCAACCTACTCGAAGTGCTTAATATTGGTAGTATAGGAAAACCTCTTTCCGTAATCTATAGAAGTGCATTAGAAAACGCTAAAAATGTTCGACAAGCTAAGAATATTATTCTTGATAACGATTTTACATTAGGTTGGAATTTCATCATTCGAGACAAAAGACATGTAGTAGCAATTGAAACTATTCCTAATTCTTATAGTTTTGAGAGGACTAGAAAAGGAAGTTATACATTTGACGCAAACATATATGAGAATCCTTATTTCAAGATGTTTATGATATATCCTACGAAATATGTAGAACGATATAATCGAGTCTCAGAATTATGTCAAACCTATAGCCAAGACGGAAAATTAGACATCAACGATTTATTTGAAATTTATTCAGACACCCTGATATCACGAAGATATACTTCTCCAGACCCATTAAGTGTAGGCACTGCAGGGTCGTTCTTTGTTGACACTAAGAATAATGTATATTTTTCTTTAGGAAATCCATTAGATTCAACATTAGGCGTAATTTCATCATTCAATTAAAAAACAAAATGTTTTAGAAAAAGTTTACAAACCAAAATCCTTTTTTTTTATTCTTTCTTTCAGGAGAAAAATAGAGATTTTTAAATCGTAATTATAATCATAAGTTTCAATTTTACTATTATTGTTAATACTCACAATTTTCAATTAATTCTTGCTCCATTAAAATATCAATCCATTATATCATCTTCATTATCCAAATCTATCTTTAGAAAAAGACCCAATTCATAATTTAAAGGTTCTGTTGTAAATGCTATAAGTTTATTTCTATCAACGGTTTCAGAACTAGAGCTCGAGGATTTCTTAACTTCAATGACCAAAATATTTTTTCCATGTGGTCCTCGTTCATGTATATTAATATCAGGAATAACAGGACTTAACTTAGTATCATCCCAATTATTATTATCCGTTGGAAGTTCCAGTCTCTTAACAATATCCTCAATATCTCTCCTTTTAAAACGATTATATTCACAATCAACATTGAATTCAGGAATATGTTGTTGCAAATATTCTGCTAATTTATGTGTAATAGTTCTCTCATTAACTTCTTCATCAAGTAAATACCTATCCAGTCTTCTTAATTTTTGTAAACAGCAATTAATTATATTTTCTAATTCGGCTTTTGTGAAGGTTCCATTATACATAATGATCTATTTAATTTTTTTAATTAATTTTTGTCTTCCCCTAGAATATGCTCAACAAAAATATATCTTTTTAATCAAAAGTTTCACTTTTTATATATATTAAAACCTAATTAATATTGACGAAAATAAAGGATCGATATCACATACAACGAAATAGAAGGTTAATTTTGAAATCTAAAATTAATGATAAAAAGAAAACGAATTATTTCAAAAATTAAAAAGCTCTTTATATCCATTTGCATATTCATTGACTTCGACACTCCCAATACGACATTCTAAATCTTCAATAATTTTGACAATAGGATTTACATTAGCAATTTTACACAACTCAACATATTTATTGAATATCTCCGCCGGGATGTCAACCTTCATTGTCTCAACAGAAGTCAAACAATCACCTCCTTTATAAATTTTAATAATATTCTTAACTCGGTCAATAAGCGTTGTAAACCTAATTTTATAAGCTTCATCGGGTAACTGAATCATATCAATTTTGTCGGAATTATATTAAAATTAAAAAAGAAGGATAAAAAGAAAACGAATTAAAAAAAAATTAAGAATTAATTATATTATCTATTTCTTTACGGAAATATCCATATGACATTTCGTCATAATAATAGGCTCTCTTAATCATACAATAATAGCCAATTGTTATAGTTTTGCCTTCTTTTAATGTTTTATCAGCGAATAATACAAGCTAAAATTACGGATATTTATGATTCAAGACTTAATTCCATAGGTCTGAATCCCTCAATATTCCGTAGATTCTTAAGAAAATGGCGTAAAAAACATTTTAACCACAAAAATGAATAGTTAGATTTCTTGTATTTTAAATATTACGGTTAAGATTAGTAATA
>JANBVM010000002.1:53772-61481 GCA_024239015.1 Patescibacteria group bacterium
CTTACCTCAACTTTCAATTTTCGACCCTTATTATTATATTTTTGTCATCTAAAGGGTTAGCATCTGATTCTTATAAGGGTCAGTTTTCGTGGGAGATATACAAAATTGCTTTCGGCTAGGGAGTTTTTAACTCCCTGCCACTCTTTTTGAGAAACATCCTTCTCCCGGAAATCTCGAATTCTTCCATTTTTAAAGATAATGAGCTCTAAATATAAAAATTTTGACTATTTATCATAAACATTATATCACTTTTTAGGGTGTGTTTCCTTTTGAACACATTCGTACACAACCAAAGGTTAGCTGATGGGTTTTCACTCCCTTTTCTTCTTAAAAAATTCGAGCCCTTTAAAAATGAACCTTTAAAGTATAAGATGTTTAAGCCTTATACCTCAATTTTTTTTCCTTGTCTTCTGTCAAAAGTTAGACGGTTTACATTGGATAATAGCATTCTTTCGGGGGATTTATAATTCCCTGCTACTTCTTCTTAAAAAAATAGAAATCCTAATGTTTTCTTGTGTATACTTAAAATTTCTTTAATTCTTCTATAAATTTTTTTGGTCGATATCCGAATATGAGCGCCTGATGTAATGCTATTTCATTAAGTTCTATCATTCTTGAAAGGGTTTTTTCTTTATTCATGTTGTTCAAAAGATTCTCTAATATTCGTTTAAGAGAAAGTTTTCGGGAGTCCATTTCATTAAAGAATCCCCCATAGTTTTTGAATAATAAAGTCATGGTTAAAATTTCTCCTTCTGAAAAAATTAGTTTGCAATAATCACATATGTTCTCCTTATTAGGTTTTGGATCTCCTTTATGCATATTTCTTATAATTGGTTTGTGGCAAATTACACAATTTGGGTGTTTTAGTACTTTTTTGGAGTATTGGCAATTCGTCAAGAAAAAATTGTTTAACTTAAGTCGATAGATTTGAGCCCTGAGTAATATTTTCTGGAAAAGGAGTTGCACAGAAAATGTTTCCTCATTCTGTAATTTTAATTTACTTTGTACATCGTAAAGTACATCTTTTATGACTATTCCATTGTCCTCTGTAACTTCAAAAATTCCTCGTGCAACGTTAAATGCGTGAGTTATAATATCCCTCTGTGCAGGGGAAAATACTTGATTACATCTTTCACACACAAGCCCAATATTAAAATTGGGTTTATAGGCATTTAAGGGATTTTTTATTCTTTCAAAACATATTGAACACTTCTCAAGACCTTTTATTATCATTGTAAATTAAATATCTAACCATTATTTATAAACAAAAAATACTTTCTGCTCACAATAAAGGTTTTAGTATTTTTATTTTATTCTCAGCTTGCTCGTTATATGGATTTATTTTTATTATTTTTTCATAACAATCAAATGCGTGTTGAAAAGCTTCCATTTCGATATAAATTTTTCTTAATGTGCCTAATAGAATTTTATCATCCAAAAAAGTTTCAACAGATTCTTCCAAAATTTCAACTGCACATTTTATTTTAAAAAAGGTTTTCTTTAGTATTCTTAAGAAATTGAAACTATATTTGAATGACTAAATTTCTCTATTTGTATACATAATTAAGTAATAAAATAATATTTGCTGTCGATTCAAAACCAAAATCGTTGGGGTATAACATTAAATCTTAAAAGTAAAAGATTTTTCAAATAATTTTACACTTATTTGAAAGGTATTCTTTTTGAATATAATAATACATATTAGTATATTCGTTAAAAATAGGAATTACCATTAAATATTATTCAATCCCTTAAATGCTAATAAGTACTCATCGCTAACCTTAAAGATTCCTATTTTTTAGGGAGTAAGTTAACTTAAAATTATCTTATTTACTTGTTTTTTATTTTAAAGAAACTTTTTTTAAACAAAATTTTGTAAATAAAGTGATATAATTTGGCAATAAATTATAAGGATATATGTAAAAATGTATTTTCTGAAAAAGATTTTATTGAGAATTCTTTACTTGGAATCGGGGTTTTTCAAGATGGAAGAATTATATATGTAAATATACAGCTTTACAGCTCTTCGGATATTCTTTTGAGGATCTTTAATAAATGAATTTCTGGATAAAAGCAATCCATCCTGACAATCTTTGTATGGTTAGAAAGAAAATGGAACCAAAATTAAAAGAAAAAAAATATAATGCAACAAGATATAAATGCAGAATTGTTGTAAAATCAGGTGAAATCAAATGGGTTGAAGTTTTTTCGAAAAATTTTTATCATAATGATAGATTGGCAATTTTACTTACTATGATCGAAATTCCAAAACCATCTCCTTTAATTGAACTTTCTACAGACGATTTAGCGAAACTTCAGGTTGTAGAAGAATTTCTAAAGATATTTGATATTCCTTATAGGATTTTAAAAAACCTATAATGGAGAAAGGGAATAATTCTTAAGATAATAGTTCAAAGAATCATTTTAAAATAATTTATTCACAGAAAAAATAATTTCTTATTTAATCATTTCATCTTCTGAAATAATATAATCGTTTTTTTTAAAAAACCATTTTTTCAGGTATTATTTGTGTTAAAGTATTGAAAAACTTTAGATGAGTATCGACATTAATATTCTCAGGTAGAAATGATTTCTTAAAATAATCTCCTCGATTGGTCATTTTAAATATTTGAAAGTCTTTCGATACTTGAAGAAAACCAAGTTTAACCAATCTTTTTAGATGAATAATAATTTCCTCTGCAGTTAATTTATAATTCTTTATAATATAATCTTTATCGTAAGTTTTTGATATTTCAGAATCTAAAATTATAGATATACTTGTTTTAAGATTATCAATTTCAAGTTGATTAATATTTTGATTGTTGTCCAATAGAATATTTAAAATTTCAATTATTTCATAATAGGAGGGATAAAAATATTCTTTTTCTATAGAGGTTAATTTCACTTTATAAAATTTTAAAGGAAATTGTATCAAACTCTTAATTAAATTTTTCTTTTTAAGATGTGAATAAGAAATTGGCCTTAAATCAATCTTATGTAAAAAAATACATGTAGGACACTTCTTTAGATTACATTCTTCGATAACTTTTCTGATTCCCTCCAAAAATAGTACAATTTCTTCTAGAGATTTTTGTATTTCAAATACACATATAATTAAATCACTTTGATTAAAGATACTACTATCTTCAGTTATCCATCTCTTATTTTCTTGCCCAGCTAAATCAAAAAAAGAGATTTTTTTTTTCAGAATATTAAATGTGTGGACATCACATCCTCTTGTTGGTATTAAAGGTTCTTTCAGAATATTTGAAGGATCTGAGTAGTTAAAGAATACCTTTTTAATTGTTGTCTTCCCACTATTTGGTGGACCGACAAGAACAACCTTTTTAAATCTTTCCATATTATAACGTCTATGTTTATTCTAATAACAATTCTATATTAATTTAATTCCTTTACCAACGGTTAATTATTTTTTATCTATTTAAGCTGTTTGGTTAATTGACGTGTTTTAATCGTAAAATAGACCAAATATGAGGGGAAAATCCTATAAGTTCACTAAATTTTTTCATAATTTTGTCTTGAATCACTAATATAATTAGTTACTTTTATAAATTTGTCCTAATATTTGAACAAACCCGCGATTAAAATATTGAATATTTTGATTAATCTCAGTATTTATCTAACTCATGTATTTCTGAGGATCTCCTTTGAAAACTAATAATTTAATTTTATCTGAAAATACTTGTGTTTCATTTTTTAATTAGTTAATTTTAATCAAATATCTAACATTATCAATTTACTTTTTAAAATTATTACAAGATTTATTGATCTTGAAATTGCTAGAAATAGTTTGCAAATAAATAGATATATATAAGATTAAGAAAATTAAGAATTTAGAAATAATTAACAAGACAAAGAATCTTCTATTAATGCTAATCTTTGCATTTTTATCTTTAGCAGGCTCTATTTTTTCTTTTTTTCTTGGTGTTTTTGTTTATTCAAAAAATCCTAAAGAAAAATTAAATCTTCTATTTATGTTATTTTGCTCTTCTTTTTTTGTTATGGGATTGGCCGAATATGGAATGAGAATAGCTGAAAGTTATGAAATTGCTTTAATTTGGGCAAAGATTGGCTCTTTAAATATGTTTCCTTTCTCTTTTTTATCTCATTTTACTATAATTTTTTTTGAAAAATTCAATAAAATTATTAAAAAACTTTTATATCTTTCCATTTATTTTCCTGCTGTTTTTTTTATAAGTTTAGCTTTAACCACTGATATATTTGAAAAAGGACCTATAAAAAAATATTGGGGTTGGACATTTGGAGCGCAAGATTCTTCATTAGTTTTAAGTATATATTATTTTTGGATGTTTGGTTTAATAATTTTCTCTTTTATTCTTTTTTTTTTTACTTACTATAAAAAGCCTACTTCCTATAAAAATTATCAAGCAAAATTAATTTTAGTTGGTTCTTTGATCTCATTTTTAATATTTTATTTTACTGATTTTACTAATTTTTTTAGTTTTCAGATAGAAATACCCGAATTTGGAATATTTGGATTTACAATTGGCTGTGGATTTATTGCTTATGCAATGGTGAAATATCAATTATTTAATTTAGATTTTTCGAAATTAACATCTGAAATAATTTATGGTTTATCTGATACTCTACTACTTTTATCACCAGATCATAAAATCAAGGAAGTAAATCATGCTACTTTAAGATCATTAGGATACCAAAGAGAAGAATTAATTAATCACCCAATACATATCATTTTTTCTGAAGATGATATGAAAAACTCAGAATTTAATGAATTGTTAAAGCAGAAAATAGAAGATACCGATTTTATTAGAGATATTGAGAAAAATTTTAAAACAAAACATGGCAGCGTAATACCCTTTTCTATGTCTATTTCATTAATTAAAGATAACAGGGGGGAAATACAGGGCGTTATTGTTATTGGGAGAGATATAACAGAACATAAGAAAGTTATGAATGAAATTTTGAGTGTTTCTCAATTTAAGACAGAATTAATGTCTTCAGTATCTCATGAATTACGGACGCCTTTGAATTCTATTATTGGGTTTTCTGAATTACTTTTAGAGAAATTATATGGACCATTAAATGATAAGCAACTAGATTTTCTACAAGACATTAAATTCTCTTCAGAACATCTATTAAACATAATAAATAATATTTTAGATATAACGAGGATTGGCTCAGGAAAACTAAAATTAAATTTTGAGGGAGTTAATTTAAGTTATTTGATATACCAAATTAAAGCGTCATTAGTACCATTATATTCTTCTAAAAATTTAGATTTTAATATTGAAGGATTAAACGGTAAAACTTCTGTTTATATTGATGCAATAAGATTTAAGGAGATTCTCTATAATTTATTAAGTAATGCTTTTAAATATACGCTAGAAGGTTCTGTTACTCTTAAAATAATAGAAAACGAAAATTTCTGGGAATTTAAGGTTATAGACACGGGAATTGGAATAGATAAAAAAGATTATAATCTATTATTTAAAGAGTTTAAAAGAGCACGCAATCCAATTGTTTCCAGTATAAGTGGTTCGGGATTAGGATTACCTATAACTAAAAAATTAGTAAATTTACATAGAGGAGAAATAACTTTTTCTAGTGAGTTAGGAAAGGGAAGTGTCTTTACATTTACTATTCCTAAAAAAGGTAAAATTATTCAATAGATTTTTTAAATTTTTGACTTTGACGTAGTAAGGCTTCAATATTTAAAATAATTATTGTAAATAATTAGTAACTAACTCTCTAAATTCCTGTACTTTTATAGGTTTTGAAATATATTGATTAAAACCAGATGCTAAAATACGTTCTTTATCGCCTTTCATAGCAAAAGAGGTTACGGCGATTATCGGAAGATCTTTGAATTTTTCGATTTTTCTTAACTCTGAACAGATTTCTGTACCACTCTTTTCTGGTAATTGAATATCTAAAATAACTAAATCCGGATTACCTGATTTTATTAATTCAAATCCTAAATCTCCTCTAGTTTCTTCAAGGATTTCAATATCGGGTATTAAATTTAAAATGGCTCTAAATAACTTCATATTTTTTTCGTTATCCTCAATTACATACACATTTTTTGTCATAAATTATTACCCAGCTTTTTTTATGAAAATAAAAATAGGATTTCTCGAATAATTCTATTTAAGAAAGTATGAATTTAATACGTTTATATATATCATTTTTTATAAATTATTTTGGTTTTTAAAAATTTGATATTAAAGCAGGAGAATTAAGAATGAAAATCATGGGCCAAATTTTGATTTTAATTCTTGAGCAATCTCAGCAATTTTATTTAATTCTTCATAATCTTTTTCTATTATTGATTTCATTATATCGACTTTTAATTTTTTAACTTTTTCAAGAGTGACAGAAAATTTCTTATTGATGTCATCATAAAGTTCATCTATTTTTCCATAAAGAACTTGGGCATGTTCTTTATCAATAATCTCAGAATTAATTATCATGTTTTGATAGGATTTATTTAATTTGTCTAACCAATTCCTTCCGATTTCTCTTATTGGCAAAAGATCATCGATTTTTCCTGTTTTAATCCCCTTTTCAAACTTATCTTTATATTCTTCAAATAAATTCTTAAAATAATTATTTATTTTATTTTCAATAGCTTCTAAGTTAATATTAGGATTCATAAAAACAGTTACAGTATAATTTTCATAACCAAAAATGTGCATTTTTAAATTACTCCCTTTCAAACCAAAGCCTGTTAAGTCCTGAATGTTTAATTCCAAAGAGAATTTTTCTAGCGCGCTTATAAACATTGGAATTAATTCAAGATCAATTGGAATAATTGTACCATCATTTGGAACACCTTGTGAAATAAAACCTTTAAGTGCATTATCATATAATTCAAAATTTAATAATGATAGTCCATCTTTATCTGATATTATTGCTCCTATGATCGATGAAATTCTCTCTGCAGGTGGAATTTCTGTAGAATCTAATCTTCTCTCAGATTTATCAATTGAAGCAGAAGAAAAACCATTTAAAATTTCTTTGTATATTACCTTACCTTTATTTGTTAAACTAAGAAGTTCTTTATTTTCTACCTCCCTTACTTCAATATGTCCTTTATTAATTAAACTTTCAACTAAGTAATTCACTAATTTTTCAGGACGATTTAACTTATCATAAAGAATATTTTTAGAAATCAATACTTTTTTATCAATTTGCTGTATGATTTTCAGTGATTCATCAATCATATTCAATAATAACCCTTCATCAGGCATGATATCTTGAATACAGATTTTCATGATGTCAATGAAATATGAAAAGGTTCGATGAAAATACTTCCTTTTTAAACTTGTAAATCGAAAATTTATTAAAGTATCATTTGAGAAATCAGTTCTAATTGTTGATTTAACTTCCCTAACTTTCTTTTCACTCACTAAATCTATTTTATGTAATAATACAAAAATAAATGTTGATGGTGTTAAACTATTTCTTAAATCGATAATTTTCCTTGTAAACTTAATAATTTCATCATGACTAGAAGTGATGTCGATTACTACCAATATCAGTTTAGCACCATAAAATATTGTCTTTTCGTTTGTTTCAAGCCATCGTTCATTTTCTTGACCTGCTAGATCAAATATGCCAACATCTTCATTTAAACCAGGTAATCTTAATATTAATGATTCTTCTCCGTATGTTGGGTCTAAAGCATATTCTAGTAATTTGGATGA
>JANBVM010000003.1:0-32462 GCA_024239015.1 Patescibacteria group bacterium
TTGGCTTTTCAATAAGAACTTTGACATAGCCTATATAAGAACAATGATTTTTGCTGCTCTATCTATTGATTCTCTTTTTTATGTTTTTTCTTGCAAGAGCTTGAGACGTAACTTATGGCATATTAACCCTTTTTCAAATAAGTTTTTGATTGGAGCTTTAATGGTTGGAGTTGTAATGCTGGTCTCAGCTATTTATCTTCCTCTGTTCCAAACGCTTTTAAAAACGGTATCTCTTAATTTTCAGGACTGGCTAATTATTATTGGAGTAGGCCTTATTAATATGATTTTAATCGAAGCTACTAAGTGGTATTTTATTGTTAAAAAAGAATATGTTTAAGAAATTAATTCTTCCAATAGCTACTCTTTCTGGCACTATTGTGGGTGTGGGTGTTTTTTCTTTACCTTATATAACCTTGAAAGTAGGACTTTTACCAATGCTCATTTATTTTTTAATCTTGGGAACCTTGGTGATTTTAATTCATCTATTCTTTGGAGAATTAGCTTTAGTTACTCCTGATTTCAAAAGATTGCCGGGCTTTGCTAAATTTCATTTGGGAGCTTTAGGTGGACAAATAGCTTCAATTTCTGCTATTTTGGGGGGCTTTGGGGCAATTCTGGCCTATCTGATTGTTGGAGGAAGATTTTTAGAGAGTTTGCTTTCTCCAACCTTTGGAGGAAACAATCTTTTATATACTATCTCTTACTTTGCCTTTGGAGCTATTTTAATTTTCTTTGGAATAAAAATTATAGCTAAAATAGAGTTTTTAGCATTGATTCTTTTTATTTTTGCTTTATTGGCTATTTTTTTCCGTAGTTATTCAATTATTGAAATAGGGAATTTCATGCTTTTTCCAGTGGGTTCAGTTTCAGGCATTGATACAGCAACTCTCTTTTTACCCTATGGAGCAGTCCTTTTTTCTCTTTGGGGAGCATCTTTAATTCCTGAAATAGAAGAGATGTTGGGGAAGAACAAGAAATTACTATCCAAGATACTTGTTATAGCTACCTTAATCCCAATAATAATTTATCTCTTTTTTATTTATTTAATTTTAGGTATTACTGGAGTCCAAACTACAGAATCAGCCTTAACTGGCTTGCAGGATTATTTGGGAAACGGAATAGTGGTTCTAGCCCTTATCTTTGGTTTATTAGCTACCTTTACCTCTTTTATCGTTCTGGGCTTAACTTTGAAAAAGATTTTTTGGTATGATCTAAAGATAGGAAAGAATTTATCTTGGGCACTTACATGTTCTGTCCCTTTGATCCTTTTCTTAGCAGGTGTCAAAAGCTTCATTAAAGTGATAGGCTTGGTGGGTGGAGTAATGTTAGGAATCAACGGTATCTTGATCTTATTGATGTATCAAAAGTTTATTTCTAATCAGGCAGAGGGAGCAAAGCCTAAAAAAATTAGATTTCTAATATTACCTCTAATCTCGATCTTTGTTATTGGAATATTTTATGAAATATTTTACTTTTTAAGATAATGGCTTTAATAATCTGGTTTTACATTTTAATCTTCATTCTTTCTTCCCTAGCCTTGGTTCAGTCTGGGGTATGGGTAATCAGAGTTTTAAATAGGATAGCTGAATTTTTAGGGTGGAGAGAGTTTGTGGTGGCTTCCGTCCTAATGAGTTTTGCAACTTCTTTGCCTGAAATTTTCATTGGTATTACCTCAGCCCTAGCTAAAAAGCCTGAACTTGCCTTCGGGGTTATTATTGGCTCTAACATAATTAATCTAACCTTAGTAATAGGAATTGGGGTTTTGGTTGCAAAGGGGTTAAGATTCGAAAGCAAAATCATACAAAGATCTTCTCTCTACGCTGGTCTGTACGGTATTTTACCTCTTGTTTTAATCCTCGATGGTAAAATTTCTCGACCAGATGGAGTCATTTTACTTTTGGCTCTAGCCTTTTATTTTTTCCAGCTCCTATCTCAAGAAAGGAAGTTTACCAAAATCTTTTCTAACCAGAATCAAAAAGGGTGGTCTCATTTCAAACTATTTCTAAAAGATTTATTTGTTTTTTGGATAGCAATCGGTTTCTTGTTATTAAGTTCAGAAGGAATTATTTTTGCAGCTTCAAGGATAGCTGTTACTTTTAACATATCCTTGGTAATCATCGGGGCTATCTTAGTAGCTTTTGGGACTTCTCTCCCCGAGCTAGTTGTTGAGATTAGGGCTGCTCAAGCAGGCCGCAAGAAAACGATTCTGGGAAATATAATGGGTTCAGTAATAGTTAATTCTGCCCTTGTCTTGGGTTTAGTAGCTATAATTTCACCCTTTGAGATTACTAATTTTTCACCCTACTTAATAGGAATCATTTTTACCGTAGTCACTTCTCTATTTTTTGTTCTTTTTGCCAAAACCGATAGTAAAATTACCGAAAGGGAGGCTATATTCTTAATTGGTATTTATATCATTTTCTTCTTAGCCCAGATTACCGTAGGGTAATTGACTTTAATCAAATATTAAGATAAATTTAAGCAATGAACGAGCTTTTTTTTATCTCATTTGTTATTTTACTAGGCGGAGGAATAGTTGGAACTTTTATCTTTTTGAACAGAAAATCAAGTTCTGATAAAACACAAAATGAGTCTATTAGAGATTTGGAGAGACGCCTGACTGACCTGATGATAAAACAGATGAAAGAAGTCAGAGATAGTCAGGGAGGAGCATCAAGAGCCCTCCACGACCAGATAAGGTCGTTTACAAAAGAAACGATTCAGATTAGAGAAGGTTTAAAGCAAATTCAAGAAAAGGTGCAAGATGTTTCCTCTTTCCAGGAAATCTTTAAGTCTCCCAAACTCAGAGGACAATGGGGAGAAGCTTCTTTAGAACACATCCTAACCCAACACTTTCCTCAAGAGCTTTGGATCCGCCAGCACAGTTTTTCTTCAGGGCAGCAAGTGGATATGGCTCTAAAGCTTCCCAATGGTAAAATATTGCCAATTGACTCAAAGTTCTCTTCAGATAATTTCCAAAGGATGCTTCATTCAACCACTGATGACGAGAGAAGTCTTCATGAAAAAAGCTTTCTCTCTGATTTAAAACTGAGGGTTGATGAAATATCTTCAAAGTATGTTTTACCCTCAGAAGGGACAGTAGATTTTGCCTTAATGTATATTCCAGCCGAAGCCATTTATTACGAGATAATGTTTAATTTGAGGGAAAAAGATGTGGCCTCTTATGCCTGGAAGAATAAGATTATTTTAACTTCTCCCAACACAATTTATCTGACTCTGAGAACTATTGAGCACTGGTTCAGAGACACCCAAGTCTCAAAGCAGACTCAAGAAATCTTAAAGAGATTAAGCAGGATTAATCAGGATGCTGGGAAACTGATGAAAAATTTTGGCAGGCTCGGCACCCATTTAAAAAACACGGTTTCTGCCTATGACAGCTCGGAAAAAAGACTTGGTTTATTCTCAGGTAGGGTCGAGAAATTATTAGACATGAAAAAGACAAAAAAATTAAAATAAAATCAATATGTTTGCAGTTATAAAAACCGGGGGTAAACAATATATTGTCAGCCCTGGAGATAAAATAAAAATAGAGAAATTAGATAAAAAGGAGGGACAGGAAACAACCTTCAAAGAGGTTTTATTATTGCAAAAAGGTAAAAAATTGGAGGTTGGAACACCCTTAGTTAAAAAAGCAAAGGTGGTAGGGAAAGTAATCAAGCAAGATAAGCATAAAAAGGTGATTATCTTTAAATTCAGGGCCAGCAAAAGGTACAAGGTAAAAAAGGGTCACAGACAGTCCTTCACAGAGGTAGAGATAACTAAAATAGAGATAGAATAACAATAGGTTTATTCACAGAATGAATATCAGGGCTTTTTTTTTATTTCCTTCCTTCTAGAGCGCTTTTTAAGGTTTCTTCGTCAGCATATTCCAGTTCACCGCCAACTGGTAATCCTCGACCCAAACGAGTAATTTTTTTATTTAAAGGCGCTAAAATCCTTTCTATATACAAAGCTGTTGCTTCACCCTCAGTATTAGGATTGGTAGCAATAATGATTTCTTGAATTCCCGGGTCTTTTTTAAGCCTTTCTTTTAATTCTTTAAATCTTAATTTCTCAATGTCTTTTTTCCTTAGAGCTGAAACTGTACCTCCTAAAATAAAGTAAAGCCCTTTATATATTTTTAATTTTTCAAGAGCCATTAAGTCTGGATCTTTTGAAACAATACAGAGTAGTTTTTTGTCTCGGCCAGAGTTAGAACAGATTTCACAAATTTCAGCTTCTGCCTCAAAGGTATTAAAACACAAAGAACAAGTCTTTATATTCTTTTTAAGGTCAGAAATAGAAGAGACTAATCTATCAACATCCTCGTCTTTGGCTTTTAAAAGATAAAAAACAAATCGGGCAGCTGTTCTAGGCCCGATGGTTGGAAATTTAGAAAATGATTCAATTAATTTTTGAATGCTTCTTGGGTAATTCATAAAAATGTCTAAGCATCGTGAGATTTGTCTAAAGTTCTAAAGGTTACTCTTCTTTCATCAAAATAAAGCTCAACTCTTCCAATAGGTCCATTTCTATGTTTGGCAATAATCAAATCAGCTATATTCTTCCTTGCGGTTTCAGGTCGATAACGATCCTCACGGTAAATGAACAAAACTACGTCTGCATCCTGTTCAATTGTGCCAGACTGTCTTAGGTCAGACAACCTTGGAATCTGAGGAGATCTTTGTTCAACGGCTCGGGACAATTGAGAAACAACCAAAACTGGAATATCAATCTCTCTGGCCAAACCTTTCAAAGCCCTGGAATTCTCTGAAACCTGTTGCACTGGGTTAGCGTTTGGGTTCATGGGTTCCATTAATTGTAAGTAGTCAACAATAATTAATCCCAACCCTTTTTCCATTTGCAGCCTTCGACACATAGCTTTCATTTGCAATACGGTATAAGAGAAAGCGTCATTAACATAGATTGGAGCTTCAGATAAAAGTCCCATGGCTTGTTGTATTTTACTGAAATCATCTTCATCGCCTTCTTCAGAAAGCCTGCCTGTTCTTAATCTCCACAAATCAACTCCAGAGACGCTGGCAATCAATCTATCGACTACCTGATCTTTTGACATTTCTAAAGAAAATAGTCCCACTGGAATTTTCTGATTAACTGAGATATTAAGAGCTAAGTTGATAGCTAGGGCTGACTTTCCTAGAGATGGACGAGCGGCTAGAATTATCAGGTCTGACTTTTGGAGACCAGCTAAAATATTGTCTAGGTCGGGAAAACCAGTGGCTAATCCTCTCAAGCCTGTTTTGTGTTTTGATAGATTATCAATTCTTTCAAAAGCTTGTTCTAGAGAGTCTTTTACTAGTGTGAATTCTTGGGAAAGACTTCTTTGGGCAATGCTGAAGATCCTTCTTTCAGCTTTATCTAAAACATTGTCTACGTCTTCTGCTTCATCATAGCCCAAGCCTTCTATTTCCTGAGAAGCTGATATTAGGTCTCTCAGAATCTTTTTTCGATGAACAATTTTGGCATAATTTAAGGTATGAGCTGCAGTAGGAACAGAATTTACTACTTCAGTTATATAGCTATTTCCTCCAATTCCTTCTAATCGATTCTCTTCTTTTAATCGATTTGAAACTGACAAGAAATCAATTGGTTCATTGTTTCCAAAGAGCTTCAAGCAAGCCTCATAGATTCTTTGGTGGTCTTTACGGTAAAAATCATCTGGTCTCAAAAAATCAGCCACCTTAACAATAGCTTCTTTATCAAGCATTAGGCAGCCTAACAAAGATTGTTCAGCCTCAATTGATTGGGGAGGTAATTTTTTTGGTAAATCACTAGCCATACTATACTCAATTTACCCCAACAACTTAAGATTGGCAAGTTTTTGACTCTCTGCTAGAATAAACGAATTATTGGTAATAATTTGTAGAATTATGAAGGTTGGTTTAATTTGCTTTCATTCTTTTTTAAACCCAGGCGGGGTAAAAAGGCACGTTTTGGATCTTCACAAAGAGCTGAAGAAAAGGGATGTAGAAACAAAAATCATTATTCCAAGAAGGAAAAGGTCAGAAAGCTATGGTAAAGACGTCATCTTATTAGGAACTTCTTTTCCAATTAATTTTACTGGCAGCCAAGCTGATTTTAATATACATTTTGATCCTATAGCTATTGAAAGAACTTTAAAAAAAGAAAAGTTTGATATTCTGCACTTTCATAATTTTGGGTTCCCCTCCATTTTACAAATTTTAATCAGCCCTTCTGCTTCAAAATCTTTAAATGTTTTAACTTTTCATGCCAACATTAAAGGCAATGAGTTTTTAGAGAATTTTCCTGCACTTATATATTTTTCTAATAAAATCAGCCAATGGAAAATAGATGGAGTCATAGGGGTAGCTCCTTTAAATCTAGAATACTTTAGCCTCTACAGTGGGCTGAAGAAAGTAATCCCCAATGGAATAGATCTTGATAAGTTTAATATAAGTATTCCTAAAATCAAGAAGTTTTCTGACAAGAAGATTAATATGCTCTTTGTGGGTAGGATAGAAGAAAGAAAAGGTTTAATCTATTTACTTAAGGCTTTTAAAATCTTGCAGAAAAAATCCTCAAACCTAAGACTAATTATTGTTGGTGAAGGCCCTTTGGAAAAAGAATGTAAGAAATATGTAAAAGACAACGATTTAAAAGAAGTTGTTTTTGAGGGCCAAGTTCCAAAAAGTTTAGCTGGTTATTACAGAACAGCAGATATTTTTATCAGTCCAGCTATTTTTGGAGAAAGCTTCGGTTTAGTGCTCTTGGAAGCCATGGCTTGTGGAGCTCCAGTAGTAGCTTTTGCTAATCAAGGATACAAGTCTTTTTTAAAAGGAAAAGCGGCTGAACGATTCTTAGTGGAACCAAAAGATTACAAGGGTTTAGCTAGAAAAATCGAGGTTTTAGTTAACAGCCAAGGATTGAGAGAGAAGATTGCAAAAAAGCAATTCCAAGAAGCCAAGAAATATTCTTGGCCAAAAGTGACAAATCAAGTTTTAGATTTTTACAGAGTTTGCCAGGAAGCCAAAACAAAAAAGAGAAAAAACGGTTTTTCTCTTAAAAATATAGAAAGTAAGATTTTTGATATAGCCAATAAAGATGTTTCAAAATGGATAGATCGTATTGGAAAGTGATTGTTTTCTTTAAATCTTATTGATTTTTGAACCCTCTTTTGTATCTTTAATTGAATATCCCAATTCTTTTATCTCCTTTCTTGCTCTGTCTGCTTTTTTCCAGTCATCCTTTTTTCGATATTCTTCTCTGATTTTAACCAAGTCTTTTATTTTTTTAGGAATGCTTGGTTTTTTAATTTTAGCTAAATTCAAGCCAAAAACTTTATCAAAATCTAAAATGATTTTGTATTTTTCTTCATTAGAAAGTTTTTTTGATTTTACTACATTCCACATTAAAGCTAGGGCTTTGGGCATGTCTAAATCATCATTAATGGATCTCAAGAACTTTTTTTGATAGCTCTGCATTATTTCGTTTCTTGCTGTTTGTTTTTTATTTCCTGTCTTTATTTCTATTACTTTCTGATAAAGATTATTTAAACTTTGTTCAGCTGACTTTAAGGATTTCCAGGTAAAATTCATCTTTGATCGATAATGAGCAGTTAAAAATAAGTAGCGTAAGGATAGGGGATTGAATCCTTTACTTTTAACCTCATGCATTTCAATGTAATTTCCTAACGACTTGCTCATCTTTTGGCCCTCAATATCCAAAAGGCCAGCGTGAAACCAATAATTAACAAATCTGACTTCATTAGCAGCTTCAGATTGAGCAATCTCATTCTCGTGATGGGGGAATTTTAAATCCATTGCTCCTCCGTGAAGATCAATCGTCTTCCCTAAATACTTACTAGCCATCACCGAACACTCAATGTGCCATCCCGGTCTGCCCTTTCCCCATGGGCTTTTCCAATAAGGCTCTCCTTTCTTCCATCCTTTCCACAGGGCAAAGTCAGCGATATCTTTTTTTTCGTATTTATCGGTTTCTACTCTGGTGCCAGTTTTTGCTTTATCCAACTTAATGCCTGAGAGTTTTCCATAGTTTTTAAACTTGGAAACATCATAATATACAGATCCGTCTTTTTCCACATAACCATAATCTTTATTAATTAAAGCCTGGGTCATTCGTATAATCCCAGGTACATGCTCGGTAACTTTAGGATACTTGTTAGCTGGAATAATATTTAGATCGGCAAGGTCTTTTAGGAAAAGGGGGGTATAACGATTAGCTAATTTTCTTATGGTGATATCGAGTTCATTTGCCTTTTTGATCATATCGTCATGAACGTCGGTAATGTTGAGAATGTGTTTCACTTTATAGCCGTTGTAGAGAAACATTCTTTTTAAGATGTCAAAATTTACGTAGCTTCGAGCATGACCTAAATGTCCCGGACCGTAAACAGTGGGTCCGCAAGTATACATACCTACCTGATTCTTTTTGATTGGTTTGAAAGTTTCTTTTTTTCGAGAAAGAGTGTTATAGATTTTAAGCATAATATAATTATTTTACTATAGGTCTTCTTTTTTTTAAAGATTTATGATAGAATAAGTTTATGAAAAAAGCAGATATTATACTTGCAATTTTGTCTGGAGAGGGAGTAGCTTGGTTGTTTTATGGTCTAATTAAAGGTTCTGGTCTAGAAGAAATTTTTGGAATAGGAGTTGCACTTATGGGTTGGATTCTGTTTATTTCTTTTCCAATTTTAACTCTATTTGCCCTTTGGATAAGTTTCTTAATTGGAAAGAAGTTCTTGTTTGTTTCTCAGGCAGCAAAGTTCTTTTTAACTGGAGTTATGGCGACCTTGATAGATCTGGGAATTTTGAATGTTCTATTTTGGTTCTTTGGACTAGCTACCGGTTTAACCTTCAGTGTTTTTAAGGGTATTTCTTTTTTGGTAGCTACTCTTGCTAAATACTGGGGGAACAAATTCTGGGCTTTTGAAAAATCTGAAATGACAGGGGTTAAGAAAGAGTTTACTCAGTTTTTCGTTGTCACCCTGATTGGCTTGGGAATAAACGTTGGGGTAGCCTCATTTATAGTAGATACGGTTGGCCCCCAATACGGAATACCACTCCAGGTTTGGATAAATATTTCAGCACTCTTTGCAGCTGTGGTTGGTTTCATCTGGAACTTTTCTGGCTACAAATTCATAGTATTTAAGAAGTGAAGCTATGTCATTAGTCCTGTATCGCAAATACCGACCTCAGGGATTTAATGAGATCGTTGGTCAAGAACATGTCGTTAAAACTCTAGCCAATGCCATTTCCAGCAATACTATTTCCCATGCCTATTTTTTCTCAGGGCCAAGAGGAACAGGAAAAACAAGTATAGCCCGTATTTTAGCTAAAGCAGCCAATTGTGAAAACAGAAAAAAGAAAGACTTTGAACCCTGTAATGAATGTTCTTCCTGTCTTGAGATCAAAGCTGGAAGATCAATTGATTTAATCGAAATTGATGCCGCATCTCATCGAGGAATAGATGATATTAGAGAGTTAAAAGAGGGGATTAAGTTTTCTCCAACAAAATCAAAATACAAGGTTTTTATATTTGATGAAGCCCATCAATTGACCAAGGAAGCTGCTAACGCTCTTTTAAAAACGCTAGAAGAACCACCAGCTCACGCTATTTTTGTTCTGGCAACAACAGAGATTCAAAAAATGATTCCAACAATTATTTCCAGGTGTCAGAGATTTGATTTTCGAAGGTTAACTCTGCCTGAAATATCAAAAAGATTGGATATTATTTCTAAAAAAGAGAGTGTTAAAATAGAAAAACCAGCTTTAGAATTAATTGCTCAAGTCTCAGGAGGATCAATTAGAGATGCAGAAAGTTTGTTGAACCAACTTTTTACTCTTTACGGGGGTTTGGGGAAGGAAGTTAAAGCTGAAGATATTAAAGATTTATTGGGATTGGTTGAGATAAAATTAGTCAGTGACTTTACTAATCTTTTAGCTGATAAAAAAACTTTTGAAGCAATAAGTTATTTGAATAAAGTCAATGAGAAAGGATTAGATTTGCATGAGTTTGTAAAAACATTGATTAGTTATTTAAGGAAAGGGTTGATTTTAAAGATAATGGGGCAGGAAAGTAATCCTATTCATTCAGAAGATTTCTTGTCTGGATTAACAAGTGAGGAGATTAAAAGTCTTAAAAACCAGGTTGAGAGTTTTGAAGATAAAGATTTAAGAGAAATCCTGAATAGCCTTTTGGGAGCACAAAACAAAATGAAATATTCTCCAATACCACAATTACCTTTAGAATTAGTTATTGTAGAAATTTGTGAAACATAATCATTGCGGGGTCGTCCAATGGTAGGACGGAAGCCTTTGGAACTTCTAATCTAGGTTCGAATCCTAGCCCCGCAGCAACCTTGAGCGCGGTTCGAGAGACCGATCTGCTTATCCCATTAGAGCGACCGAGAGGGGTTCGAATCCTACCGCCGGAGCAGGCTAGTGCTCGGTTTGAGTGACCGAGCCGCATTAAAAACCCGATAAATCGGGTTTTTAGTTTGGCTTGAATTTTTACGCTGGAGTTTATAAATAAAAGGCAAAAAATTAATTTTATAACAACTAGAATTATGAACATTCTAAAAAGGATAAAATTATTTTATAATTAAAGAACGATTATGTATAAGAAAAGTATATACTTAGATAAAATAAATAATCTTCTTTCCGCTCTTGTTGTGAGCATTAAAAACAAGAATGCTTTATCACTTATTGATGGCAGCGTTCTTAGTGAAGATTTTTTCAAAGACCTTTTGAATAAAGTTTATGGCTATAAATTTATTAATTTAAATGAAGAAAAAAGTAATTACCCGGGCATAGATTTAGGCGATAAGAGGCGCAGGATGTGTGTGCAGATAACTGCTGAGAATGCTGCAAACAAGATTAAGGATACCATTACAACCTTTGAGACACAAAAAGGATATAAGGAGTATGATACGCTTATAATTTTTGTCGTTGGCTATAAGAAGAATTACAGAAAAGACTTTCAAACAAAAAAAATCCATTTTGATAAAAACGACAATATATGGGATATTAGAACACTTTTCAAAAAAATTTATTCGCTTGATACTTTAAAGATAGCTGATATATCTAATTATCTCGATTCTGAACTTCAAAACATTATAACTATCAATCCAATCGATTTGTCAGAGTATGATATCAAATTCATTTTGGAAACTCTTTGGGCATATATAAATAAAAACCTCACAGTAATAGAGGGTTCAAAAAAGAAATATCAATTACATAAGCGTGAAAATGATTTCATTGCTCGGAAAAATACATTGAATAATGCTAGTGATACACTTTTTGACAAGGAAATAATTCCAAATTTAAAGCATGCAAAGGAAATAGAAACTTTTTTAGGTGATCCAATCAACGATGAATACCAAAGAAAGTATTTTGAAATAACCGAGGCTTTTCAGAAAGTCTATTTTGAGGATTCTGAAAAATTTGATGGCATTGAATCCTTATTCGGCTTCATATTCGATGAAATAATTAATTATCAGAACAGAGACGTAATGGATGATGCGAAGCTACTAATTATATTACATAATATGTATTTTAATTGCGATATTGGGAATAATCCCTAGATAATATGTTAAAGCCTAACAAGTACACAAGCGTAGATTTATCTGTTTTGTTTGTAAGCTACGAATTACTCAAGATATTTAAATCTCGTAAGGTTATAGCTTATTCAGATTTATTAAATCAGGTCTTGAGCGTAAGAGGAGAGAATACACGAAAACTGTTTCTTCCTGCTTTAAGCTTTTTATATTTACTCGGCAGAATTGAGTATCATAAAAAAGAGGATGTAATAGAATTTAAACATGAAAATTAGCAAAATATATTCAAACGATCCAAGAATGAAACCCATTCTTTTTAGGCCAGGCTTCAATGTTGTGTATGGAGATGTTGAAAAGAAATCTGCAATCAAGAACGAACACAACATAGGGAAAACACTCCTTGTTGATTTAATCGATTTTTTATTATTGAAGCGTACGAGTAAAAAAAATAGACTGTTTAAATATAAAGATAAACTTGGGGGTTGGTGTTTTTTCATGGAACTTGAATTAGAAAAAGGAAAATTTCTAACGATCAAAAGATCTCTAGACAGTTCTTCTTTAGCGTCCTTTAAACTCCACTCCAAGAAAAACCAAGATTTTTCGAATGAAATCGTCTGGGATGAGAAGGACACTAAGTTGTACGCCAAGAAGTCAAAAGACTCATTGACGATCTTGGAGGATTTATTAGGTTTTGACGTATTGCAAAATTATTCAGTTCGTTTCTTTTTATCCTATCTCTTGCGCACCCAATATGATTACAGTGATGTATTCAAAATGCCTGAATTTCAAGGGCTAGACGTGGACTGGAAACCACCTCTCTTTAGTTTGTTGGGTTTTGAAGAAAAATACGTAATTGAAAAATATAGAATTCAGTATGAAATAGATAATAACCAAAGAATACTTAAAACGGTCTTAGGTAGTAAAAAAGATAGTAGCGGTGAAGCTTACGTATTAAAAGCTGCGATAACAGAGAAAGAGCGTGAAAAAATGCAGGTAAGTCAGCAAGTTGATAAGTTCGACTTTTATTTGAAAGAACAAAAGTTAAATAAACAATTAATAGAAGAAGTTGAAACTAAGATTAGTAAATTAAATTCTGAAAGATACAGACTTGACTATGAAATAAACAGGATAAAAGAAGCCTTAAGAGAGAAGGTGATCTTTAGTATTGATGATGTGCAAAAGGTGTTTGAAGATGTGAAAATTTATTTTCCTGAAAAAATGAAGAAAGATTACGATGATCTAATAAAATTTAATTTAAGTATTTCTAAAGAGAGATCTAAATATTTGCATGAAGATTTAGAAGCATATGCTGAATATCTATCTGATGTCACGTCAGAATTAAAGAAGTTGAACCAGCAAAAAGAGGAAGACCTCTCTTTCTTAAGAGGTACTGATACTTTTAGGAAGTATAAGCAGAATCAACAAGATTTATTTGGGCTAGAAGAGCAAATAAATCAATACAAAGCAAGATTGGATTCTTTAGGGACAGCCGAAAATTATGAGAAAAAAATCGAAGTTCTTAGAGAAGAATCTAAAGATGTCGCAAAAAGTCTAAAGAAAGTCATAGACGCTGGGAATAGAATACACGGTAAAATTTCAGCTATATTTACAGATATATTTAAAAAGACAATGCACGGTAGTGCATTACTTGTTGTGAGACCTAATAATGCTGGCAATCCTGAATTTGAAAGTATAACCATAAGCAAAGAAGCACAAGACGAGTTAACTGGTCAGAGCGAAGGCTATACGTCAAAAAAAGTGCAGTGTGCAGCTTTTGTGTTGTCCATCCTAAGTGTTTATAGCTCAAGAAAGTTTTATAAATTTGCCTATCACGATGGATTGTTTGAGAGTTGGGGAAACAATCCCAAAAAGAATTTTACAAATGAAGTGAGAAAAATTTGTAAAGAAAATGATCTACAATACATAGTTAGTATGATTAAAAGCGATGTTCCTGAAGATTTTTCTTTCAACGAAGGAGAAATTATTTTAAGCTTAGACGATAAAAACAAATTACTTGGCTTTTCTTTTTAAACTATTTTTCTTACGAAGGAAATTAAAGGATAAATATATTTCATGAATTGAGTGGTGATTGTGCCTATTTTTAATTTACTCGGGTGTCCGAACATAGTTTACAATACCCCGCAGCTCAAATTCGAAGACAAAGAGATTTCTATAAATATAAAACGTCCGATATCGGGCATTTTATTTTGTTATAGCTACGACCATATCTAATGTAGACTTTCACAAGCTATTTCATTATTGTCTCCATTAAGACGGTGAATGTCATTACTAATTCCTCCGCAATACTCAAAAACTCCTTGACTCTCTATATAAAGAATGTCTTAAGAGATATATTTAGATTTTTTAGTAAATACTATAAACTACTTCATCGTCAAGAATTATCTCTTCGCTCTGCCATCCTTCTGATTTATCCCAATTTAACGTAACAAACCAGTTACTTCTTATCATGGCACCAAAAGAATTTTGGGCATCAACATAAGAAACAACCCTGAAGCGATTTTTTAATGCTGGCTCGTCTTCGTGGGCCGGAACGTCAGGTAGGGAAATAATCCTAGGTTCGCCTTCAAAGACTCCGGGAAACTTAGCCGTTGAGGGAGATTTTAAGAAAGCTTTTACAAACTTTTTTGCTATAATACCGGCTTGACCTTCAGTAGGCTTGCTTTCTTGCCCTTGATTGGATTGAGACGATGGAGAACTTGGTTTGGAATCATTTGTAAGCCCCGATTTAAAGATAAAGATTATCAGAATAATCAGGAAGGTTAAAACTACCGGATTACTTTTCTTTTTAGAAGGTTTTTCTAATACTGCTTGTTCAGGAATTTCTGATAATGGTTTTTCTTGGTCTCCTCTTTGGTTTTGTTTAACCTGTCCGAACTCTCGTTTTGATTGGTAGATAGCGTCACGGAGTTTGTTTTGGTCGTTTGCCTTGACTGGTATTTTGATTCTTTTTCCCGCAGTTGTTTCAATAGTTACTTGTCCAAGAAATCTTGATGTTTCTACAGATACAATGTGATTGATTGCAATAGTCTTCTCGCCGCTCAAAATTAACTTGTAAGCCACATAATCAGGATAAACGCTTATCCTGGAGCCTGTTTGAGATGTTTCAAATAAAGGTTTCATATTTTGATTTATTTTAATTTTATTTTACCGACTTTTTTTGGTTTTGCATTTTAACTGACGGGAACACAAAGCTCGCCGCCAGCGATGACTTGCGCCACCCATACCGGTTTCCCGATATGACCGATCAAGGTGCTCTGACGACGAGCTTAATACCTTGATCGGTTTTTTGCGCCATACCTTATGAAATTTATAAGGGTTAGGCATATTAAATTGTTACTTCATCATATCAGAACCTTTCTATTTTTCCAGATAAATCATTTTATCCTTGAGTACTAGCTTTGTCTTTAAGCGGGAAAGAAGTTCTCTTTTTTCTACGATAGAACCTTCCTTTAAAAGGTATTTTGCGTAGATCTTGGCATTTATTTTATCTTTGGCTTCAGCTTGCTTTTTTATTCCAAGAACTGAGGATCTGAATTTGTTATACCTTTCTACTTCTTTTTCTATTCCTTCTTCCATACCAAGCTTGTCCAAGCTAACCTTGTCTATGATGCTTAGCAGCTGCTCAATCAATCCTTCTTCTCTAATGTATCCTGATTTACATTCAATGTCCCTACTTCTAGTACAGCCATAATACACATACCTTTTAGTGGTTCCATCACTAAGCTTTTTAAATTTTTCATCTGCGCTAACCCCAGAGTCACACAATCCACATTTAAGTAATCTGGTGAAGGCAAATTCTTTACTTTGAGCTCTTACTATATTGTCTCTGGTAAGCCTATCCTGAACTTTCTCAAACAACTCTTTGGTTATAATCGGGGTATGTTTACCCGTATACCAGTTTCCACTCCCGCGAGGATATTCAAAGACTCCATAATAGAAGGTGTTTTTAAGAATGAGATATATATTGCTCAAACTCAGAGGTTTTCCATTCTTGGTTTTAAAATTAGTATCTCTCAACCATTGGTATAGTTTTCTGCCGCTCCATTCTTCATGAATAACTTTCTCAAACATTTTTTTAATAACCGGTGCGCGCTTTGGATCAACTAATACATAGCCCTTTCTATCTGTCCTTTTTTCGTTTAGGTAGCCCGTTGGCGCTGTTGATGACCAAAGACCCATCTCTGCCTTAGCCCTTAAGCCTCGTTTAACATTTTGGCTTTTGTTATCGTTTTCAAGCTTGGCCTGACTCCCAAGAATCATTAGTAGAAATTTTTCATTAGGCGAGTCACTAAATTTTTGACTATAAGTTCTGATGGCGAGAAGTATTTTCTGGTCCATTAGATCTACTAATGCTCCCAAGTCACCTGCATTTCTACTTAGTCTATCTGGTGCCCACGTAAGAATAGCGTTGAACTTACCGACCTCTATATCTTTGAGCATTTGGTTATAAACAGGCCTTAATCCTACCGCTTTGGCAGAATGGCTTTCTTTTCGTATTTCAACCACATCGAGCTTCTCTCGTTCTGCTATCTTGAGCATTTCTTTAATCTGCGAATCAATGGAAAGCGCCTGAAGTTCATCAGATTCAGTTGATTTTCTGGCATATAGGCAGTAGCGGGTGATAGGGATTTGAGATGCTTCTTTACTTTTGTTTTGGGTATCTGTGAGGGTTGTATTCATCATTTATTGGTCTTTTTAATTCTTATATGTGTCGACCAATTACATTGATGACGCAACCCTGCTAGTGAGTCCAGGATCCATCAGTTGGTAAACTGTTGGTAACTAAAAGCCATCAAAAATCCCTTTAAATCCCTCTAAAATTCTCGGTCTAGGAGTCCAGCGAGAATCGGTCTTTGTCCTGTTCCCTGCGAGGGAAATCCGCTTGAAGTATAATCTGACTCTTCGATAATCTTTCCAATAAGTAGCGCAAAAGCATCAGCCAAATCATCATATTTTTCTGATCCAAACCCTAAGAGCTGTTGTATCAACTGCTTGTTTCCCTCTCTATGAAACAAAACCTTTCCTTGTTTTAAATACGGAGTGGTGATAGACAGTCTAGCTTTTTTATCTTGACCCATAAGAGGAATCCCTTTAGCCGGATAACCTTCGTTTTCAAGTTGCTGAATAAGAGATTTCTGATAACCAACGTCTTCTATATAAATGTAGTGCGGTTTACCAGCTGAGGCATATATCTCTTTTATTCTTTCCGTTGTCTCAGGAAAAGTTAATCTTTCATTTACTGGAAAGGGGAGTATATATATTTTTAATTTTCCTCTTTCTCTACACACTCTGGCAGATACCATGGCTGTAAAGTGAGCGCTGGATTTCTGGGAAATAGCTAAATCTAAAGCAGTAGCTGAATAGAGATATTGAACTTCTTCTTTCTCTGTGTCAGGCAATTCATCATAATAAGTTATCCAATCAGGATGTATAACTCTGTCTGCATCCGGAACTATCTTTAACATATATTCCCTTTGCCAGGTTGCTTCATCTCCAATCTTCCTCTTTTCGGCATTTACAGCCTGCTCGTCCGGGAATTTACTTCTCCATAAGGCATTTTCTCGGTCCATAAATGGGTATTCTTTATATAGTCCGTCTAACCGATCTTCTTTTATTCCTCTCTTGATGCGCATTAATGGTGAATCTTCGTGCAGGAGGTTACCTATAATAATTAATCTTGTGTTCTGATCTCCAGATGGAATTACATCACCTGTAAGCCAGGCATATGTTTTATCCCGATTCTCTTTAGTTCTTATTGAATCTAAATCCTCAATGTCGTCGCAGATAATGAGGTCTGGTCTGTGTTCTCCGTGTTTCAACCCTCTGATGCTCTGCTCAACCGAAGCAACAGAAATCCGCGCCTTATACCTAGGTATTACAAGGGAAGACGAACCCCATTGATTAGTCTGTTCCTTGAAAGGACCCAGGTCTGCTCGTAATAAATCATTGTTTTCAAGCTCTTCTCTCAAATTTGCTAAGTGTTGATGCACTTGCCTTTGAGTTTGGCTGAGAATAACAACGTATTTCTTTTGCTGTTCTCCAAGGATTGCCCAAATAGGGTAGGAGAGAGTAAAAATGGTTGATTTAGCTGAACCTCTGAAAGCTACCATGACAAGAGTTTTGATCTTTGTATTTTCACTCAAAGCAAACATTTCTTTCTGGAATTTAGCGGTTTGGTGTTTCACGTGTAACTTGAGATACATATTGAAAAACCAGTAATGACTCCTTTTCCCAAGCTCCCGCCTGAGTCTTGGGTTTCTAATTATCTTATCTATATTCATTTTTCTTTTTCCTCCTTTAATTGTTTATTATCGAAACCTTTTGTATTAAGAGAGGCCAGACTTAGAGCCTCTTTAATGAGTGCTTCCTCCTCTGGGGTTAGTTCTTCGTCCTGGATTCTAAGTTTAGCCGTGATTTCTAAGTGATTGCCGTAGGTTCCATGGTGATGCCTCAACCAGAACGTTATAGCGCTCAAATTTTGGTCCTTAATAGCCGAGATCAGCTGACTCTCGGCTAAATCATTGACCAGTAGTAAGCCCTGCTGAATCGCTTTGTCTGTCTCTTTTTTAAACTCAGGATCTTCTTTTCTCCATCGGTAGTAAGTGGCCCTTCCAACACCAGTTTTCTCGCATATAATCTGGACGATCGGTGTTTGGCTGAGGCGGTCTATTATTAGCTTTTTAGTCTTATCTTTTTTCATGACTGTATCTTTTTAGTTTTCTTACCGGTTAACCTTTCCCATCTTCGCTTGATAACTTCGCAATACACATTTGATAATTCCATCAGATAACATCTCCTCTGCATTTTTTCTGATGCAATAAGTGTTGATCCACTTCCACCAAATGGTTCTATAATTAAATTGTTCCTTTTAGTTAAAACTTTGATGTAGGGGATAAGTATCTCCACTGGTTTGCAGCCAAAAACAACTCCTTGTCCTGAGCTTTTGGCGTCGTCAGCCTTAAACTGTATAAAGTCTGTAGGGCAAATCTTTTTGCCCTTTTTGTATCCTTCCCAGTGTGGTCTACCGCCAATTGCATACAGTGCAGTCTCATACTCGTTCTGCAATAATTCATCTTCATCTTCCATGTTCAAATCAATATTCCCTGAAGTACCTGCCATGGCTATATCATGCTTACTGAAGAATCTATATTTAGCTGCGAACCCTTGAGTTCTATTAGGAAGGTTCCAGACAATCATATTCCTGACCTTCCAATGTTTTTCCATCTCGCCCCAGACTTCTCTGATGTTCTTCCAATTTTCAAAAACAATAATATTAAAATCTTGTTTTTGAATCTTACTGATATTAGCCATCCATTTTTCAGTAAAGTCATCCGGTAGAACATCTGTTTCAAGATACTTCCTATTTCTACGGAATCCAAACCCAGGAGCCTTGCCCTTATACTTAGTTTTTAGATATTCAAGCCGATAGGGCGGATCTGTAAAGCAGAAATCTGCTTTTTGTCCATCCATTAGTTTTAGGACGTCATCTTTTTGGGTCGAATTGCCACACATTAATTTGTGGTTTCCTAACTGATAGATATCTCCTTTTTTCACTTTCACTTTTTTAATATCCAGTTTTCTTAGCTCTTTCTCCAGATCAAATTCTTCCGGCATAGATTCGATAGGGAAGATATCGTCTAACTCTTCACTGTGGAATCCTATATCAGATAAGAAATTTTCATCAAATTTGCCCAAAAGCTCCAAGTCCCATTCTCCGGTGTTTTTATTTAGCCTAAGGTTTAACTCTTTTTCTTTTTCAATGTCTGATATGTTTATGTACAACACAGGAATCTCCTCATAGCCAAAATCTTTAGCCACCTTGAGCCTGAAATGGCCTCCTATTACTACATCCTTTCTGTTGGGAGCCGAGTTACAGATTACAGGCTTGAGCAATCCAAACTTCTTTATGCTTTCTTTTAAATCTGCCGTTGCTTTATCTGACCACTTTCTAGGATTGTATGTTGACGGCTTGAGCTGGTTTATTGGAACATAAGAAACCTTGAGGTTATTAATTTCATTCATAGTAAATTCAAATTTAATTAATAAAACAAAAATCAGTAGCTATAATATAAGCTACTGATGAAAAAACCGAGGTAAAATCAAATCAGCGCTTATAATATAAACTAAGTGTAAGTGCTGATTGACTACTTCTTGGCGGGCCAACTAGAAGTAATATATTTCCTCAAGCCGTACGAGAAGGAAGGAGAGTTTTTTACCTATAAGAGTTCGACAACTACTATAGTTTTACAACCACCATCTTCTCTGACAATAAGGAACCTTTATATCTAGAATAGTCTTGAAGAGAAAGACAATCTTTTTATTTATTTGTAAACTATTTTAATCATAGGTTATCAGGAATCTCTGTCAAGTCCCTCAAGAACTTGCGTTTCTCTCCTTTCTGTGCTACAAATACCTTATTAAGGAGTTAAAACCTATCTTATGCATATAGTACAGAAAAAGATATTAAAATTTCTTCAAAAAACAAAAATATCGAGCATTGGTTATTCTACGCTGGGGAGGTTTATTGAGAGTCCTCACCCTCAGAAGATAAAACATCATATTGAGCAGTTAGAGAAAAAGGGATTTATTTCTTATAACCATGAGACCAAAGCCGTAAAGGTATTAAAGGTAGTTACTTTTGATGACTATGGTTTAATTAATCTGCCTATAGTGGGAGCTGCAAATTGTGGTCCGGCAGGCTTGATAGCTGAAGAATCTTTCGAAGGCTATCTAAAGGTATCCCCGGAAATTTTAGGAAATAAAAATCCAGACGGCTTATTTGTTATAAAGGCAGAGGGAAACTCTCTCAATGATGCAAAAATCCCGGGTGGAACTGTAGAGGATGGGGATTACGTCGTTATTGATGGGAAAAATCGTAGTCCCTCAGATGGTGATTACGTCCTATCTGTAATTGACGATTGCGCTAATCTTAAAAGATTCTACAGAAAAGGAGATCAGATCATATTAATGTCCAAATCAAAATCAGACATACCTCCCATTTATATTCATTCCAAGGATTTTCCAGACTATATGGTAAATGGGGTAGTGGTAAGAGTTATTAAAAAACCAAAATCTTAATTTAAAGTTTCGTCGATAGGCGAGGAGATACGAGAGCGTCTGTCATAAAAGAATATGAAGTCAGTAATCAATAGATTAAAGAAGGTATTTTTAGAGAGAGGTAAAGGTTCCGAAGTTGATCCTGGCTTTAAGTTACTTCCAGATAAACCAATTAAACCAGACAAACAAGAAGACATCCGTTTTGGTCATAAACAAATAATAAATACAATTTTTAAACTTATAAGATACACTGATCCTCCTCTTGCGATAGGATTATACGGTAATTGGGGTACCGGTAAAACTACGATAGTTAAATCTGTTGAGGAGCTAGTAAAACAAATCGGGTACCAGACGCTTTATTTTGATGTATGGAAGTACGAACAAGACTCACTAAGAAGACAATTTCTTATTGAGCTCGATAGAAAAGTTTTTGATAGTCGCTTACAATATGAGGCATTATTAAATCAGTCACTTTCGTGGCCGAAGAAAATTGATTTTCGCACTTATGTAAAGGAAATAAGCAAAAACATCGTTGTTAGGTCTTTGGGGATCGGTACAATAGTTCTTCTTGGTCTTTGGGGATTCTTTACTTTAACCGAATCTAAACCTTCCGTAATATTTTTATCAAATGCAGTTTTCCAGCTCGGACTTCTGGGAACGATAATAAGTTTTATCTTAAAGTCATTTGAAGTAGTTCATGGCACGGTTCGAGAATATCGAACAGATTCTGCCGAAGGCTTTGAAGCTCATTTTAAAAATGCTTTTGAGAAAAAAGAATTAAAGGACAAAACTCTTTTTGTAATCATAGATAATCTTGATCGTGTGGAAAACTCAAAAGTAATAAGTGTATTATCTGACATAAAAACTTTTCTTACAGGTGATGATGGTGAGCAAAAGGTGGTATTCTTAATTCCGTGTGATTATGAATCCCTAAGAGTACGTCTCAGCAAACTACATGGCGACGACTTTGACGCAGACGAGTTTTTTAGGAAATTTTTCAACTTAAGTATTCGAATTCCGAAGTTTATCGATATAGATCTTTTTAATTATATTCGTGATTTATTAAAAGAAACGAAAGTTGAAGAATATCAAAAAAATTCTGAACTAGGAGGAGTTATTTACGCATCACTCAAGGACAATCCTAGAGAGATAAAGCAATTCATTAACTCGCTCACTACACAGGTGTTACTTGCACGAGAGAGACAGCTTCAGGTTGTGCTCGATAGCATCGCTTTTTTGGCAAAACTTCTAGTGATACGGCAAAAGTTTCCGAAACTGTATTTAATCCTTGAAGAAGAATCCATCCGCTCTCTCGTGACTTTGGATGACGAAGACTTGGCAAAGGCCTTTAAGCGTAATTTAGTCTTTTCGGGTTGGAGTGAAGACAAGATCGCCGAGGAAATTAGGAGGTTTGAAGAGTTTAATGGTCTTACGCCAGGTATTAACGTTGACACTCTCGATGTCTTTCTTACACTTCGTCAATCAGACGAAGAAAAACAAATACCCGAATGGAAGAGTTATGTATTGGCTGCCGAGGAGAAAGAATATAACGCTGCAACAAAAATATTTTCACAAATCAAAAAGGAAAATAATCTAGCAATTTTTGACCAACTTTTAAAAGACAGGGTTGAAAGGGTGCGTATGGGTTCTGCTCTTATAAACTTTGTCGCGATTACATTGCAAATCCTTGGGAAAAACAAAGAACCCCTGAAAGAATTTTTTGATGCTGCAGCAAATCACTTTCCATATGACATTGATTTTAATCGTTTCTACAAGGAGTTTGACCCTCAAACAATATTTAAGTTTTGGTATTCAAACATCAGTAACACAAAAAGAGATAGAATTGTACCACCGTTTATTGCACTATTAGAGATAATAATTGACGGAAAAACAACCGCACTAGATCAAGATTATGCCTTGTCCTTACTAACCGTAATCGCAGAGAGTCCACAAATATTCCAAAAGTATAAAAAACAAATCGGAAATCAAATATCAGATCATTTCTTTACATATCCCTACTTACTTCAATTTAGAAGTAAAAGATCACGCGAGTTGTTTGTATTAAAAGATGCTAGCGGTAAGTTTGTCGACTCCATTGACCTTGAAGATTTTGAGAATCCCGCACAATTGAAAGAAGTTCTTCGGTTTTGGAATAGATTGAGCCTACCTACCAGTGCAATATTAAATTCGTTCAAAAAATACAGAGAATTGGTCAAGGCGACTAAGCCTGAAGATGAGAGCGAGATAAAACTAGAACTCAGCAAACAGTTTGTGCAATTTTCTAAAAATAATGCGTCGATTGTAAATAAAGAAAGTGATACTTCGACATATTCGCTTGAAATATCAGCTATAGCTGCCAGTTTCGGTAGTTTCTACGATCAGATGGATGAAACAGGTAAGAAGCAAATAATATCCGCTATCGATTACTTATCTAATTGGAAAATGAACAGTAATCGTAGCGTGATGGATTCGAAGATTAGCAATTTTATCGAATCGTCAAGCGATGAGACTTTGCGCGCGGTAAGTATGAGGCAATTGAAGGATTGGACACAAAAGCCAACGACCGTTGAGGCCGTTTTGCGTAGAAGTCAAAAAAATCCAATAATTTTCTTAGAAAAAAAGCTATACGAAGTTCTTAGTGACGACCAAAATCAAATAGTTGTTATGGGTCTCATAAATAATGGCCTAAGTTTTTTGCCCACCATGGAGGCAATTAATTTTAATATTAGCGACAAAGAGGCTATGATCGTGGGTATCATCCAGAGGATTCCTGCGTTGAATACAGCTGATTTGGCAAAAATTATGAATGCGCTAAAAGAATTAGGCATCGGCTCTCTTAGCCACAGAGTGGATGAGCTTAAGAATCGTTTAATTGAGCAAAAGAGCAATCATCCAGCGGAAAGGGAGGATTTTAAAAAATTACTTCGACAATATAAGAAAGATAATATTTTCAATAAGGGACAGCTTAATGATTTAGGTATTGAATAGGTATTAAACAAAAAAAGAGATTTGTTAAAAAAAAGCAAAAGAGAAAACCAATAAAGGAAGTAGTCAAGAGATTAGCTGAGATTTTTTTCATGCAGGTCAGGGGCCGAAAAGAGTTTAGAGATTACTATGGAAATGACTTATAAATATCTCAAACCAGAATCACATTACAGCGATCTCTACGATCGCTTTACTGTTGAAGAATGTAGAAGGATAGAAAAAAGTCTTTCTAAATTAGAATACAAGCCAAAAATAAAAGGAAATAAAAAATCAAAGAAAAAAGAAATAAAGGTAACAATTAATTTAGCCCCCATTCCTTTATATGCTATTAAGGGCGAACGATATTTTAAAAAAGCTGAAACAATAAAAGAATGGATGGAAAGAGATAGGGGCAGGGATGAAAAATTAGAAAACACGCCACCACCTCAAAATATTTCATGTCCCTCTTGTGACTCAGAAATGGAAGTTACTATGAAAGATTTACGTATTGAATTAGATGAATCAAAAAATAGGGTATTGTTCTCCTTTGAATGTCCCTCCTGTAAGAAAAGAAAAGGAATATATGAAAACGGAGAAGGGTGGAAACCTGCTCCGGTAATGTGCCCAAAATGCAACAATGAAGTAGAAAGGGATCATAAGAGGAAAGGAAACAAGATAACTACCATTTACAAGTGTTCAGAATGTGGTCATAAAGAAAAAGAGGTTTGGGATCTTGATAAAAAAGAGCCTAAAGAAAAGCTAGACCCAGATTTTGAAAAAGACAGAAAAAGATTCTGCCTATCAGAAAAAGAAGGACAAGAATATGTTGCTTCTAAGGTAAAGCTGGAGCATATTTCAAAGATGCTGGACGAATGGAAAGAAAAACAAAAGAACAAGGAATTATACGATAAGGTTAAGAAAATAAAGAAATTAAACATTGCAGGACTCAAAAAACTCTTAACACCAACCCTAGATAAAGGAAATTATATTAAACTTGAATTTTCAAAACCAGAAATTAAAAAAGACATAGCCATTGAATTCACTGTTCAGGATGATAAAGCTGATAGGGGAAAGCATGACAGTAGAATCCAACTGCAAAGGATTATCAAGAAAAATATTGAAAATACGAACTGGAGATTAATGAGTGAAGGGGTTAATTACAGATTAGGGATTTTATCTGGGAGACTAAGAGGATATGATAATAAAGAAGATTTAATAAGGCTGATAATCTGATATATGAACGAGTATTTAATTGAACATAAAATAAAAACACTGTCCCAACTTTCGGAGCCATTCGATTATAAAGGTTTTAATTTTAGACATTGGGATTTTAATTACAGAGATGGTTGGCTGGGAGACGCATGGGTGGCAAGGAAACTCATTATTGCTGAGAGTGCTACAGAAGCAATTAATAGGTTTAGGAAAGAATTAATTCCTATAGTTGATTGTATTGCCTTTGTAAGCCAATGTTATACTACCGTAGAGTTAGAGTCCTTTATGATTTTAAGGAAAAACGATAATCCTCAGATTATTTTTTTCTTAAGGCACGCATACGAATCGAAAGGAGTCCCATTGCACTTTAACGATGAGGAAAAGAGCGCCCTAGAATCGCTTGATAAATTTAAGAAAAAGCATGTATTTCGATATCTGCGGGAATCCACTAATTCTTCTACATTTTATACTAGACTAGCCATGCTCGTTGCAGCTCTTGAAGGGATTGCAGGTCAAATATTAATCAAAGGTAAAAAGTTCACGAACAAAGAATATATTAAGGAAGAAATTGTCAAAGATGACAATCTATTCCAAAAAATTTTTGCTTATGGAGAGGGAATAAGACCTCAATTGTTTCATGGGTGTGAAGTTGATCTTGGTCCAGACGATGTTAATTATGCTAGAGAGATTTATAAGAAGATTGTTAGATTCTTTAATAATAGGTTTAAAGCAAAGATTAAAGTGGATGTTCGTAATCCTCAGAGAACTCCTTTCGGGAATTACAGGGGAGGAAATGTATACTTGGAATCAAAACACAAAGAAAATAACATTAATCTTAAGAATGTTATAGAGATTTTTGAAAGAGCATTTGGATACTATGACAAAAGAGATAGGGAGATTTTTGATAAATTTTTTTCAATAATAAAAATGCCCAAAAATTACTAATATAATTCTGGCTTAAACGTTAAAAAAAACCGATAAAATTTATAAAGAAAATGTAAAAATATTTCAGAATTATGTCAGCAATCTCTAAAAAAATAAACAATCCTGAATTAAATAAATATATTGCTAGCAATAATATTTTGAGAGCGAAAGATTTTTTACTTAAATTAATATTAGAAGATAATGATTTTAGCAAAAGCACTGACTCGTGGTCATTCTATGCAAACAAGATATCCGTTAAGTTACACAATATAAAAACAAAAATAGATTTTTGGATAAAATTAGGAAAAACCATTGAGGAGGCTGAGATATCTCAAAAACAGTCAATATATTGGGGTGTCGTATATTGGAAACTAGCAACACTTGATTTAGTGGACGGAGAAGAATTCCCAAAAGTTATTCAATTATTAGAACAATCATACGAGCAAGACTTAGAGTACCAAAAGAAAGATCCAAGCAACTTCCGAAGTATAAAGCTTGCCGAGCATAAGGCAAAAGGAATGGCAGCGTTTAGACTAAAGAACTTTCTTTCGTTAATTATTGATGATGTGAACAATGCGTATGCGGTTCATCCAGAATTTAGAATCATAAGAGGCTTTTTAAGCAACAGAAAGGATAGGAGGATCATCAATCAAATTATTGTCCAGGCCTTTGATCTTCATATTGAAGATCCAAATTTTTTTAACACATTGCCATGGGAACCGTTTGATAGACTTCTCAGAAGGAACCCGTATCGTGTTCACATTCAATCATTTTATAATGCAGCTGGTTGGTTGGTGGGAAAAAGACAGGAATTAGAAAAGAATAGTTTAGAAAAATACGGAGTTTCTTATGCGATAATGCTACTTGCCGGCACATTAATAGAAGGAGTTCTTTTCAACTTGCCAAAAGTTAGAAGGGAAGTGTCAAGAGAGAGGGTAAAAAAGCCTACCTTGGGTTATTTAACTCATCTCTATTTCAAGGTATACAGAAGAAGGCTTTCTAAGGAAATCGGCTTCTTTCTGTGCGTTATTAATTATATACGCAATAAAATACATCCTAGTGATTTTGATAAAAATATCGATCGTAGAATCAATATAAATTTTGCAAGTTTTGTTTACCGGCTTGCAGAAAGATGTATTATATTACTTGCAATACGTCACACAAGGAAAAATCCATATAAACAAACTTAGGGGTGGGTAGATAGATTCTTTGCTGTTTTCTATGCTTTCTAATTTTGATTTAAGGTTTTAATTAAGAGCTTTAATGTAGACTATATGCAAACACCATGGAAAATAATTTTTGGCTATCGCCGTGAGGGAAGAGTGAGCTGTCAAGGAGCCTATGAAGAGATTTTTAGAGCTGCCTTAGCATACAAATTCAAAAATCTTCCGCTTGGTAGTGCAATTCCTGTGGACGCCCAAGTATTAACAGATTCTATTTTCAAATTAAATGCACACGACCAACTTACAGTAGGCGGTAAACAAATAGATGGACAGAAAGTAAAAGAGTTATTTATTACAACGATATTCCTTAAATATTTGGAAGATAAATTTCCCCCCGGTAGCTTAATTTTTGTTGTTATACCGGAGAAAGAATCCTCATGCGATACTGCGATAATGGTTGTTAAGCCAGGGGCAAAGATTGACAGGTTGGACGAGAAACAGCTCAGACTGCCTACAGAACACTTACCTTTTCTTTTCCAAATTAAAGAGTATGTTGATTATAAAAATTTAATAAGTGGCTCACTGTCTCCCTTCCGACCCATAGATGTTGAAAAACTTCAGGTGTTAGTAAAAGATTACGAAGAGATTGTTTTGGTTTATCAGAGGGATTTTTTGGATTACAAAAGCGAAGATTTAAATGAATTCTTTAAGCTAAATACTTATTGTTATCTTATTTCTCCCTTTTTTGATTCTCAATATATACCCAAGAATTCGAGTTCAAAAAAATACGAGCCCGTACCCATAAACAAAGATAAACATAATTATATTATCACCTTCCCGGGCAAGACGTTCTCTATAGCCGATTTTGAACGTCCAAGATTCTTAATTAAAGAAAAATATATTCTTTAGCCTATTCACTGTCTCATTTGTCTCGTTTTAGCTTAAAGTGGTCCCGACCGAGACGCGTTATTCAAAACCTTCAAGATCCTTCATTTTTCCCTTAAAACTTCGGTTCTAGACCGAGGATGCCAGCAACCTTGAGCTCGGTTCGAGAGACCGAGACGGATCAGAAGGTTCCAAGAACAAATCAATTATTAAGAATATGGCTATTCAGAAACAATTCGAAAAATTTTACGCGAACATTAAACTTACATCAGTCCAAAGAGAAGATGCAAGGAGGAAATATGATGGTGTTTGCAAAAAGCTACATGATAATTATTATCCTGAGATTGAATATAACGGGAGCACAAGATTACTGATTGGTTCTTATGGAAAACAAACACACATAAGACCCGCAAGAGATATCGATGTAATTTTTATAATGCCTTCAGAAAAATTTGACCAATACGATGATAATCAATCAAATTGTCAGTCTCAACTTTTGCAGGATATTAAAAAAATTTTAGAAGAAAAATATCCAGATACTCCAATTAGAGCATCCGGAAAAGTAGTGATATTAGAATTTTCTGATAGCCAGCATCAGGTAGAGTTGCTCCCAGCGTGGGAGAATGAGGACAAAACCTTCAAAATTCCGAACTCAGAAAATGGAGGAAGTTGGGAAGGGTGGGACCCAAGATCAGAAATACAAGGAATTAAAGACTCAGACACAAAAACCGGAGATACAAAAGCATTAATTCGAATGATTAAAAAATGGACGGAGAGATGTTCGGTGGAGATAAAATCATATAAGATAGAAAACGAAGTATTGAATTTCTTTCATTTATCTGATTTAAAGTATCAATTTTATTCAATTTTAGTTCGAGATTTCTTTGCTTTTTTCTACGATAATGCCAGTGATGAAGATCTAAAAAGTCATCTGAAAACAGTACGCGATCGAGCTCAAAAGGCTTATTCTTTTGAAGAAGAGGGAAAAATTAATAAAGCGACCGATGAATGGAAAAAAATATTTGGTGACGATTTTCCAAAAGAAGAAGAACAGCAAAGGAATAATTTTGCTCCAAGTAATGATCAGCCTGGGCCAATAGTAAATCCTCCCAAGCCACATGGTTATTGAGCTAACGTTAGATGATATAACTTGGCTCAAGAAAAAATATCCCAAACTAAAATTTCATAGAGAAAAAAATGTGATTCGAGGTGAATTATCTTTTAATAGAAAATATGGAAGCGTTGGGATTAAGGATTCCTATTTTCTTGAGATAAAACTGCAGAGTAAGGAGAACTCTATTTTACCTCAAGTAAAAGAATTTGGTGGGAAAATTAAAAGAATTTCGGAAAAATTAGCAAAGCCCCTAATCGATTTGCATGTTAATCCAGACGGAACTTTATGCCCGTGTATTTTTGAAAAAGAAAAAGCGTATTTCCCAACTGGTTTCAAAATGCAAGTATTCTTTGAGCAGATACTAGAACCTTATCTTTATTGGATTAGTTATACTCAAAAATATAAAATATCTCCCTGGGAAGAATACGCTCATGGAAATTTAGGATATTTAGAATTATATGCCGAAGAATATATAAATCTTGAAAAACTAAGAGAATATTTTTCTGAGAAAGAATTACAAAAAATTAAAAAAGCAAAAGGCCATCATCAGTGTCTTTGTAAAAGAGAGAAAGAATTAAAAAATTGTCATAAATTAATTTACAGTGCCATTTATAAATTAAAAAATGAACTCTATGGATAAAACTAATTTACAAATCATAAGAGAATCATTCGGGAAAGTTGCATATTCGCATAAAACACATGAAAAGGCAGCAGAAATAGAGGAAGGCAAAAAGAAAAAAATTAAATGGGGTAATATTTTTTTGACAACTTTTACTTCAGGAACTTTAGTCGGCAGGATCGTGACCAATGAAGCAGCTTTACTTTATATTGGTGCTGCTCTCGCTACCTTAGCTTTGGCTTTCACAATTTTTCAGCTAAGTTTCAATCCTGCAGAGAGAGCCGCAAAACATAAATCCACAGCCCAAAAACTTTGGTATATAAGAGAAAAATATGTTCATTTGATGGCAGATATAATTAATGATAGATTGAGCGAGGATTTAATTGTTGCCGAGAGAAATCAGTTAATTGAGGAATTAAAACTTATATATGAGTTTGCTCCAGGAACGGATTCAAAATCCTATCAAGAAGCAAGAAAAGCTTTAAAGATTAATGAAGAGTTGACTTTTTCGAACGAAGAAATTGATCAATTTTTACCTGATAGCTTAAGGATTGAGAAGGATTAATTTTCTTTAATCCCTATTTATTTCTGAGGTTTTACTTAAATTTCTAGCAAGCAGGTTCTAGTATCGTCTGCGACCCGCAGCTATCTTGAGCTCCGTTCGAGAGACCGAGACTCTCCAATCAATGGTTCTGAACTCATTCAATAGGGGGGAGCAAATTTAGCCTGAGATTATTCCTCGGGTTTTTAATTTATGAAATAAAGGTTCTTAGTTTTTTCAAACTATCCTGATTATGAATAGAAACGGGCAATATTTGTTTTTTCAGTTTTTTCAAAACCTTAAGGATTAACTTAATTTCTTTCTCTGACTTTAAATCTGTTTTGGTAAGAAGAATAATTTCCGGTATCTTTAATAATTTTTCATTATAACTCTTTAGCTCATTCCTGATTTGTCGATAGCTTTTTTCAGGTTCTTCAAGTTCACAAGAAAGGCAGTGAAATAAAAGTGAAACTTTCTCAATATGTTTTAAAAATTTAATCCCTAAACCTTTTCCTTTAGAAGCCCCCTCTATAAGTCCTGGAATATCAGCAATAATTTTACCCCCTAATTCTCCTAAGTTAGGCTCAAGAGTAGTAAAAGGGTAATCACTGATTTTTGGATTAGCGTTTGTTAGCTCTTTAAGCAAACTGCTTTTACCAGCATTAGGGAAGCCAATAAGCCCATAATCAGCAATAAGCTTAAGATTAATATATAAATCTCTTTCCTGGCCTTTAAAACCCTTCTGGGCATTCATTGGCGTAACATTTGTAGAAGAACGAAATTCCCAGTTGCCTTTACCGCCTCGTCCTCCCTGACATAAGAGAAAACGAGAATCTTTATCAGTCACTTCAAAGGTTTCTTTAGAATTATTATCAGTAATAATAGTCCCAATAGGAACTTTAATTTCTAAATCCTCAGCAGACTTACCGGACTTTATGTTTGACGTCCCATGCTGACCGTTTTCTGTTTTGATTTTAGCGCCTTTTGAAATATTAGAAAGAGCATAAATATCTGAAGTAGAGGTAATAAAAATACTGCCGCCATTTCCTCCATTACCGCCATCTGGGCCTTTTATTCTTTTATGAAAAGAAACTTTTCCATTCCCGCCATCCCCAGCCTTAAATTTAATGTTTATTTCTGTAATTAACATATGTTTTTTTCATTATATCAGGCAGAATGAGTTCTGTGAATTTCACCTTCAAGGTGTTTTAGTTATTGCGCCTTGAAGGTACTACATCTCTAATAGGTAGATTTAGTGAGAGATAAACAGGAACAGGAATAAGCTGTTTTGCGCCTAGCTAACTGGTAAAATCGTCTTTTAAGCGGTTTTTGTTTTGTTTTAGGCAAGGACATTTGTCGGTTTTTGTTTTCTCAAAATTGACAAGGATTAGGAAAGAGCTAAATTAAAATAATGAAAGAAAAAATTAAGAAACTCTGGCTACTATTTGGCATCTCAATGGCGTTGGTTTCAGCTTGTGTTTGGCTTTATTTTTTAATACCCTTTTTCATAGATCCTAATAGTTATCAAATTATTGGAGAATCTAATAGATTGATTTCTGGTGTTGAGATTTTATTACAAGTAAATGTTATTACAGTCTTAATTTATTTTTTAGCTAAGAAATTGTAGGACATATATTATAAAAATGAATTGGATAAATGATTAATGGTAACAATATGCATCAAATACAAAAAAATGTTCTCAGGAATTTACTTTTTAAAGAAAAGGCACGTTTTTCAGAATTAAATACAGAGAATGTCTCTAATGATCATTTTAGTTTTCATGTAAGGAAATTAGCAGAAAAGGAATTAATTGAGAAAAGTCAGGAAGGTTTTTACAATTTAACTATTTCAGGGAAAGAATATGCTAATAGATTAGATACAGACACTACAGAAGTAAAAATAGAAAAACAGGCGAAAATAAGCGTTCTTATAGTTTGTATAGACGATTCTGGGGATAAGAAGAAATATCTGGTTCAACAAAGACTAAAACATCCTTATTATGGTTTTCATGGTTTTGTCTCGGGAAAAATCCGATGGGGAGAGACCGTTTACGAGGCAAGCGCCAGGGAGCTGGAAGAAGAAACAGGCTTGCGAGCAAAATTAGAATTAGCTGGCATTGAGCATAAAATAGACTATTCTAAAGATGGAAAACTTTTAGAAGATAAATATTTTTATATTCTCAAAACAAATAAACTATCAGGAGAGTTATTGGAAAATTTTGAAGGAGGAAGAAATCTGTGGATGACCAAAAAAGAAATAAAAGAAACTCCTGAATTATTTGACGATGTGCTAAAGGTAATAGATGTTGTTGACGGAGATAGGTTCACTTTTTTTGAAGATAAATATAATGTAAAGCGTTATTAGATTATTTCTAAGCAGGTTCTAGATCGAGAATGCCAGAT
>JANBVM010000003.1:32472-35105 GCA_024239015.1 Patescibacteria group bacterium
TCATATATATTTTGATATAATTAAATTGTGTAACTTCTGAGAGCTGTCCCAAGGACAGCCGTCGGATCTGAAAAAATCGCCCAATAGGCGGTTTTTTGCTAGGATTAAATAGAATTATGAAAATATTAAAATCAGAATTTATTAAAGGTGTTGTTGGGGGCGATTATGGAACGAAAGATAATTTACCGCACATCGCTTTTTTTGGCCGTTCCAATGCGGGAAAATCAAGCGTAATTAATTCTTTAGTTGGTAAAAAAAACCTCGTAAAGGTAAGCAAGACACCAGGGAAAACACGTGAAGCGAATTTCTTCCTCATCAATGATTTTTTCTATTTAGTGGATTTTCCAGGATATGGATATGCGAAGCGTTCGATGTTGGAGCGCAACAAAATTATTAAAAGGATTTTTTGGTATGTGGAGTCCTCCAATGTAAGGCCCGAAGCAGTTTTTTTAATTATTGACGTTAATGTTGGCTTGACTGTTCTTGATCGGGATATGATAAAAATTCTCGAGGCAAATAACCATCAAATTATCATTATTGCAAACAAAATTGATAAATTATCTAAAGCCGCTGCGGAAAAACAGCTTTCCTCAATCCAAAAAGAAGTGCAAGATATACCGATTTTGGGATATTCAGCCAAAACAAACGAAGGAAAAGACGAATTGATTAAAAAAATTGCGAGTTTTGTAATGAAATAAGTCTGACTGAGACGGGTTTTAAGATTGACTAAATTCGTTTCCGTGATTATATTATAATAAGTATATGTTCTGTGAGTCTATATAAAATAACCTATTTTTAAAAAAACATATGAATGAGAAAAAACAAAATTCGTACTTAACGCCTATTTCTATTATTATAGCTGGCATTATCATTGCTGGAGCGATATTCTATTCTCGAGACGGATCTTCCGTTGGTAATCTAGCAGGTTCTATTGGCACAGCGCCCGCTCAAGGCCCTGCGCCTTCCCAAGTAGCAGATAAGATAAAGCCAGTAAGTTCAGAAGATCATATTTTAGGCAGCATTGATGCTAGGGTTAAAATAGTAGAGTTCTCCGATATCGAATGCCCTTTCTGTAAAAGGTTCCACGTGACTATGAATGAAATAATAGACGAATACGGTGAAGATGGGCAGGTAGCATGGATATTTCGTCATTTCCCATTAGATTCAATACACTCCAAGGCTCGTAAGGAAGCCCAAGCTGTAGAATGCGCTAACAAGCTAGGCGGTAATGAAAAATTCTGGTCATATTTGGATAGGATCTTTGAGATTACCCCTTCTAACAACAGACTTGACCTGGCGCTGCTGCCGCAAATTGCAGTGGAAATAGGGCTTAATCAGGCAGAATTTGAAACATGTTTGGAGGGAAACAGTAGTGGCGGCAAATACGCTCAACACATAGAGGAAGATTATCAAGATGCAGTTGCCTCCGGAGGTAGGGGAACTCCCTACAGCATTGTCATCGCTAAAAATGGAAAGAAGTTTATTATCTCTGGCGCCCAGCCTTATTCAGCAATAAAATCAATCATTGAATTAGCATTAAAAGAAGGCTAAAAATAATGGTTCTAACCTCTCTCAAACAAGTATTTGGTAACATACGTTATCTGGCAGTTGCAGTTATTACTGGTTTTGCCGCTTTTGTGTTATCTGTTTGGTTGCCAAACCTAAAGCTTGTTGGGCAAGTTATAACTTCTTCCACTGCAACCTTGCTAGATAAATACAGTATTCTGATAGGCTTGCTTGGTTCAATAAAAACAAACTTTAGTGTTTTTTCAGGCTCCTATACTATAGCTATTGCTGTGTTATTCGGTGCTAATGTGGCAATGGTTATATATTACTTTAAACAGAGGAAAAGTTTTTTACAAAAAAATGGAATGGCGTTAAGTTTCGGGGGTTTGGTCAGCGGTATGTTTGGGATTGGTTGTGCGGCCTGCGGAACATTAGTACTTGGACCTTTGCTTTCTATGATTGGAGCTGGAGGAATTATTGCCCTTTTGCCTTTTGGAGGACAGGGGTTCGGAGTCCTTGGCGTTGGAGTTCTTAGTTTTTCTATTTTTTCAACTGCAAAGAAGATTCAAGACCCCCTTGTATGTAAAGTAGATTCCCCAGAGTAATTCAAGATCTAGTGGTATTTAAATTAATTAATCTTCAAATTATATTATGAAATACTTATTTTATGGGTTAATTGCTATAGTTGTCGGTGTAATGATTATTTTCGTTGGTTTATCATCTTTGTGAAACAGAAATATAGGTCATCTTGAAAAATTAATCATAAATGTGATCTAAATATTTATTATAATTTAAAAATCTTATGGAAGAATTAAAAGAAAACAAAAATACAGTTGAGGAGAATATAACCGGTAAAGAACTATATGAGTTGAAAAGGGAACAAAAACAGACAGAGAAAAAGAAGCTGAGAAATAGCTCAGGTTTAAGCACTAATCTGAAGAAAATTGTGACATATTTGACCTATGCAGCAATTGGGATCGGTTTTATTGTCATCATATTTCGGCTTATCGGTGGTCAACCTAAACTGCCACCAATTTCCATGCAAGGACATATTGAAGTTTCTCCGCCTAGCCACATATTGAATGAGCCGATGCCAGAAAATATTCAGATCACATTTATGATTAATT
>JANBVM010000003.1:35115-52718 GCA_024239015.1 Patescibacteria group bacterium
GAACACGCTGACGGCAAAGAAACCCCGGGAGTTATTATCCAATACAATTGTGATCGTTTTGAATGCGAAGCAAGTTTAATAGAGAAATTAACCGAGATTGTAAATCAGTATCCAAAGCATGTCTATCTTGCGCCAAACGACTATGACGGTAAGATAATTTTAACTAAACTCGGCAGACGAGAAATTTTGGAAAATTTTGATGAACAGAGAATCCTTACTTTTATTGGTGGGGGCACTTCATTAATAAAGGGTATTAATATAACTTCAGGTAATTTATTCTTCAGCCCAAAAACAATCACTGTGGCAAAAGATCAACCAGTTGTAATTAATTTACAGAACACAGGGACACACACCTTTACCATTAAAGAGTTAGGTGTTAACGTCCCGCTTAGCGGAAATTCTCCTGTGGTTGAATTCACCCCAACTGAATCAGGTACATTTGAGTATTACTGCGCTGTCCCTGGTCATCGTGAAGGAGGCATGTTTGGATCGTTAAAGGTTGAATAATTAATGAAGAAAACAACATTATGAAGTGGTCACCAATCTTACATGGCATTGCCGCTATAGCAGGTGTATTGGGTATTTTGGTACTTTTTGGCTGGTGGATTGCGCTTGCAAAGTCAGACGGATTTTCTTTGATGTTCTCGCCAGAGCATATGTATGAGGATGCAATAGCGCTTCTCCTGGTTTCAATTGCATTTGGAATCGGCACGCTAATCCACCGTCAAGAAGAAAGACAACAATAATAATTTAGGTGATTTTTATTTCTTTATGAAAAGATCTTCTATCTTTTTTCTTGTCATCTTCAGCCTCTTTATAGGGGGCTGGTTTGTGTTGCAGAACAAACTTAATGATCTATCGTCAGCTAAATCCTTGTTTCCCATAAAGATTAATGACATTCGTATTGAAGTTGAACTGGTCGAGACTCTAGAGGAAAGAACCAGAGGACTTTCAAACATAAGAAAACTTTCTGAAAATCAAGGAATGTTTTTCGTTTTTCAAGAGCCTAAGCTTTATCCTTTTTGGATGAAAGATATGCGGTTCTCAATAGATATCATTTGGATTAGTGGAGATGGAAAGATTGTAGACATAATTAAAAATATCCAGCCAGACTCATTTCCTCAAATCTTTAAACCTAGAGAGCCTGCTCAATACGTACTAGAAGTAAATGCTGGTTGGACAGATAAAAATAATATTGATGTTGGAGCTTTGGTTCCGCTTGATAATTTACCTTTGTTTTCTAAGACAGAATCTGTTAACGAATTGATAATAAAGGATAACAGTTTTTAGAAAGAAATTCGTTCAATTTTTATTTTAGTGAATAAATCTGTTAAAATAGCTTAATGAACAAAAAAACAAAAGCCCCATCAGTGGGAATATCCCAGATAGGGGTATCAATCCCCAGACATTTCATCTCAGTCGAAGAACTGGCCAAGAAACGAAAATTGCCTCCAGGATATGCGATAAAGGGGTTGGGAGTATTCCAAGCAAGGACTCCTTATCAGTCTTCAATAGAAGACTTAGCTGTTGAGGCTCTTCGTAAAATTGACTATCAAGATGTTCAGAGGTTTTATATTGGCACAGAGTCAGATTCCGATATTTCTAAACCTTTTGGTGTTAAAATTATCAACCGAAGATTGAAACTTACCGCCATTCCATTTCAATATAAATTTGCTTGTCTTGGTGGTCTCGAGGCCTTAATTTCAGCTTGTGAGTATTCCGTAGCCCATCAAGGTAAACCAGCTATTGCTTTGGCTGTTGATCGCTCTATCTATCAGGAAACTGAACCAGCTGCTGAAGTGACCCAAGGATCGGCGGCAGTAGCAATGAGGGTAGAAATGAACCCCAAGCTTTTAATTTTAGATTATCAAGGCATGGGACAATATGCTACTGACATTGATGATTTCAGAGTTCCCGTTTCTTCTTTTCCTTTCCCGGTAGTAAATGGCGGATTGACTAAACCCGCCTATTTAGAATGTCAGAAGAAGGCTTTGGAAGATTGGAAGAGAAACAATTCAGAAATTATAGAGAAACTGAATAAAAGAGGAAAAACTTTTCTTGAAATGTTTAACTTTTTCATTATGCATGCTCCTTTTCCCAAAATAGTTGAATGGGCATCGGCAATGTTTTGGCGGCATGAAAAACCTAAACAAAAAGAACATCTTTCATTAGCTGAGTGCATTAAAGATAATAATCTTTTTAAAGAATATAAAAAAGAACTAGATAAGATTAGAAAACTACCAGAATTCCAAAAATTCTTTATCCAAAAGGTTAAACCGACTCTAAAATATAATTCTTATATCGGTAATTCTTATACTTGCTCTATTTTTATTTCTTTAATTGCCGTTTTAGAAAAAGCTAAAGAAGGCCAGGAAATAGCGATTAGCGGTTATGGTGGTGGTGCAGGTTCCATATGCTTAAAGGGAACAGTGGCTAGGAATATAAATTTTAAAAGTGATCTCTCAGTTCAAGTGAAAAAAGGAAAGAAATTAAGCTTTGCCCAATACGAACAATGGAGAAAAAAAGAAATCTAAATCTTACTTCAGCTATTCCTAGTTTTAATAGATTTCCTTTGGAGCGGAAAATTGAAATTCTTAAAAAATTTTCTAATTTAAATAAAGGAGATTTAGACTTTATCAAAAAATATCAAAAACTTCCTGATTTTTCAGATACTGAAAACAATATTGGACCTTTCAAAATTGCTACTAATTTTTTAATCAATGGCAAAGACTATTTTGTACCAATGGAGGTTGAAGAACCTTCGGTGGTGGCTGCTGCTTCGCGGGGTGCAAAATTGATAAGGGAGGGAGGAGGATTCAAGGGGAGGTATTTAGGAAATCAAATGGTTGGTCAAGTACAGCTTATTGGAATTAAAGATTTTAAAAAAGCTAAAGAAGAAATTTTAAAACACAAAGATAAGATTTTAAAAATAGCCAATCAAACCAATAAATTACTCTTGAAACTTTCTGGTGGAGCAGGGGACTTGGAAATAAGAAGAGTCAAAGAGTATTTAGTTTTGCACCTACTTGTTGATCCAAAAGATGCTATGGGAGCAAATATAATAAACACAATGTTAGAGAAAATTGCCCCTTTTCTAGCTAAAATAAGCAAAGCTAAAACAGGAGTAAGAATTGTTTCTAATTTTGCCCCCAAAAGAGTAGTCTTTGTTGAGGGAAAGGTCCCGCTTAAAAAATTGGCTTTAAGAGATTTCTATAAAAAAAAAGTGCTCGAGAGGATTTTAGATGCTCAAAAATTAGCTGAGTCAGACACCTATCGAGCAGTAACTCATAATAAAGGAGTGATGAATGGGATAGATGCAGTTGCTTTAGCTACTGGCAACGACTGGCGGGCCACTGAAGCTGCTGTTCACAGTTTTGCTTTAAAGGAGGGTAAATATAAACCAATTACTAGGTGGAAATTGGAAAATAATTTTTTAAAAGGAAAAATTAAAGTTTCTCTTCCCATGGCCACAGTTGGTGGAGCTACTGAATCAAAAAAAGCTAGGTTAGCTCTTAAGATTTTAGGGGTCCAAGCTGCTGAAGAGTTGGGCATTGTTTCTGCTTCAGTTGGTCTTGCTAACAATTTATCCGCTCTCTCGGTTCTCGGAACAGAAGGTATCCAAAAGGGCCATATGAGAATTCATAGAGAATTCTTACCAAAGAAATCTGCCAGAAAATAAGTTAAGAAATGCTAGCAATAATAATTTCCCAAAATGTAGTTTCTTGATATAATATTATAAAGGTCTAAATATTAAATAAATAATATAATTATCATCACACATTATGAATAATGAAGAAGGTCAGAACAAAGGCGAAGAAGGCCAAAAAAACTATATCTGTACTAACTGCAAATCACAAATAACAGGAAATCCTGGCACATGTTGTAATATGGAACGTAAAGAAAAATGTTCGTCATGCGAACATGCTCATAAAGAAGACGGTAGCTGCGATTGTGGATGCTAGTAGTGAACTTTGGAGAAGAAGTATTAATGCCAAAATCGCCTATATGGCGATTTTTGGGTAAAATAAACCATGATCATAAGAACTGGAATTGATATAGTACATATCCCCAGATTTGAAAAAACTTTAAGGGAAAATCAAACTCACTTTTCTGATAATGTTTTCTGCTCTGGGGAGTGGAATAATTCTTCAGTAGGAAGTTTGGCTGGCATTTTTGCTACGAAAGAAGCAGTAATTAAAGCTTTAGGCATGAAAGCTGGTAAATGGCAAGAAATTTGTATCAGTCACACAGAAGAGGGAAAGCCCTTTTTATCTAAATTTCCTCAAGAAAATGAAGAAAAGAAAAGGTGGGGCCACGAACTATCCATCTCTCATGATGGAGAATACGCAATTGCCAATGTAATATTTTATCAATAAACGCTACTCTAAATTCCTTATCTTTTCCTTAATAAGACTGGTAGCTTCTTTGTAATTCATTTTTGGATCAATTAGAAAGGGTTTTCCAAAAGCTACTGAAACCTTGTGTCTTTTTGGCAAACTGAATTCAGGTTTAGCCCCTTCAATCCCTGGCGGTATAACGTATTGAGTTCCAGATAGCCTGATTGGGATAATAGGAACTGCCATTTCAATTGCTAAAAGACCAGAACCCAATTTGAATTCCCTAAGATTTCCGGTCCTTGACATATATCCCTCAGGGAATACAAGCACTGAGAAGTTACGATCAATGATACGCCCCAAATATTCAAATGATGATTTTGTTTGTCCCTCACGAGCAAAAGGAAATGTAAGAAAAAGGAATTGGAAAAATTCTTTAGTGTACTTAATCCAAGGCACATTTGCCTCATAAAGAACATCTGTAGCTGTGGCTACTGAAAGCTTTTTTCTAATCCTATTGGGCAGTACTCCATAGATGAAGGGAGCGTCGATAGAACTTAAATGGTTTGAGAAAAATAAAGCTGGGTGTTTTACATCCTTTATATTATCTAAACCTTTTATCTCTATAGGAGCTAAAAGAAGAACAATGGGTTTTAGAAATGTTTTTTGAAGAATATCTCGTAGTAAAACCGTAAAACCATAAAAAGGTTTGGATTTGAAGGGATAACGGACCTGTTTGTGCTTTTTCTCGGCAACCACAACTTCCATATCTTTTACTGTAGTTTCAGTATTAATTTCAGCCTCATCCACCGATACTGAAAACTCTCTTTCAATTCTAGCTACCAGCTCAATACGTTTTAATGAATCAAGGCCAAAATCAGCGACTAATCGTTTTTCATCTCCAATTTCTTGAAGTGGTATTTCCGCAACTTTAGCAATAATACTCTTTAGTTTTGATGTGGTTGGAATAACAAATTCATCTTGCTCTTTCCCCTGAATTTGATTTTTAATAACTGGTAGCACTTGGTGTTTTTTTACTTTTCTGGTTGGGGTGCGAGGAAAATCATCATGAGGCCATATAGAAAAGCCTTTGATAAGCTGATACGACAGTAGGGATTTATTTACTCGATCGATAATAGCTTTGGGATTAACCTTTTTACTCTTATCGAGAAGTAAAACCGCGTGCACTTCTTCGCTTCCGTGTTTTTTCAATCCTATTACTGTAGAGTCAACAATTTCAGGCTGTTTATTTATTTCAAATTCGATGTCTTCAGGATATACATTCTCACCTGAGGGAAGAACAATCACGAATTTTTTCCGTCCTTTAATGTAGAGATATCCATCTTTGTCAAAAAACCCGATATCGCCTGTTTTGAACCAGCCCTCATTATCAAAAACCTCTATTGTTTTTCCTTCTTGACGCCAATAACCAGAGAATACATTGGGTCCTTTTGCTAATATTTCTCCGTCTTTTGCCAACTTAATATCTACTCCTTGGATTGGTTTTCCAACAGATCCGGTTTTCCGATCCCGATAGCTATTAACGGCGAGAATGGGAGATGTTTCAGTTAAACCATATCCTTGTAATACGTATATCCCCAGGCCTTCCCAGAATCTTTCGACTTCTTCTTCAAGAGGCGCTCCGCCTACGGCCATAGTATGAATTTTCCATCCGAACCTACGGTGAATAATCCCGAGCAATCTTCTGCGCAAAACCATCGGAAGGAAATAAGAGATTTTTAGTAAGCCTTTGAGAAGGTTGAGTTTTCCCTCTTCCTCTGCCCGATTTCTGAGGCGAAGATATATTAAACGCAAGAATTCAGGAACAATAACCATGTGGGTTGGTTTATCGTCTTCAAAGATCCATTGTAAATGGTTCGGGTTAATAGATGCAGCATAACTTACTTGGGCTCCTACCGAAAAGGGTATTAAAAATCCTCCTAATTGTTCCAACATATGGAAAAGAGGAAGGATAGATACAAATCGGTTGGTATGATCTATAGGAATTGCTTTTCTTAAGGCTAAAAGGTTGGAAATGATATTTTTGTGAGTTAAGACGACTCCTTTTGGAGCTCCTGTTGTGCCTGAAGTATAAACAATTTCTGCAATGTCATTTTCTTTTAAAGTGGGGGTAGAAATCTCAGATGTATTTTTAGGCTTAGGTATGTCTTCAATAATAAAACTGGGAATAGCCATTCCTTTGGTTAAAACAGTTTTATTTTTTAAAATAATTTTTGCTTCTGTTTGAGAAACTATGTTCTGAATAAAATCAGACTTGCTTTCCGGACTTAAAGGAACTGCCACAGCTCCCTGCAGTTGGATACCAAAAAAAGCTGCCACCCAAAAAGGAGAGTTATATCCTATGAGAATAACCTTGTCTCCCTTCTGTACGCCCTGCTGTAAAAGGATATTGGCAAAGGAGTTAGCGTGGTTCCATATATCGCTATAGGTCCATTTCAGTGTTCTGAATCTGGGACGATATAGGTAAGCTACCTTGTAAGAATGCTTACTGCAGGTGCGAGAAAAGAGTTCTGGGAGAGTTTTTGACCTCATATGAAGTTAATGATAAACTTATACTATTATTATAGCTATTAAATAAAAACAATCCAAGATGAATATTGAAAGAATAACTAATTTTCTATTTGAAATAGCTACCTTGAGACGGTTGACCAGATCTCATCGTCAAATGATTCAAGAAGTGTCAGATAACATATCTGATCATTGTTTTCGAGTAGCTATTATTGGAATGATCTTGGCCAATCTTGAAAAGTGTGATGCCAACAAGGTATTAAAAATGTGTTTATTCCATGACATTCCAGAAGCTAGAACAGGCGACGCAAATTTCATTAATAAACAGTATGTTGATTTACGCGAAGAAGAAGCAATAAATGACCAAATGAAAGGGTTGCCTATTGCTGATGAGGTTTTAGATCTTCATAGAGAGTTTGAAGAGCGTAAGAGTAAAGAATCAATTGTGGCCAGAGATGCTGACTTGTTAGATCAAATGGTTTTGCAGCAAGAATATTTTTACAAAGATAAGAAGAATCGTAAAATATGGCATGATCATTCAGAGAAAGACCTGAAAACAGAATCAGCTAAAGAATTGGCAAAAAAGATTAGGGAATCAAATCCTTTTGAATGGCTTTATAAAATGGCTGAAGAAAAAACAGAAGAAAGAATTGAACGTTAGAATTGTTCCTGCTGATTATTTATCTTATTGATACGCTACCGAGGTTATTTCTCGGTTTTTTTATTTTTGTAAAATTGTTTTAAGAGATTAAAGTCTTTTATAAGAATAGAAAGTTGATTTGAATTATATACTACAACTGCTGGGTGATAAAGTGGGATAATTTTAATTTCTCCATAAGATGCTTTGGCATCAAAGATTTTGCCGTGAATTTTACTAATTGGTTCAATTTTATCCTCTAAATCAAAAAGGCGCATAATAAAATCCATCGAGAAACGACCTAGAGTGGCTACAACTTTGGGTTTTATTATATCTATTTGACGAACTAGAAAGGGGGAATAGAGCTCTATTTCATCAGGATTTGGATCACGATTTCCAGGTGGTCGGTCTTTAATGATGTTAGTAATATATACATCTTCTCTTTTGATATCAGCTGATTCCAAAAGCTGATCAAGTATTCTGCCAGCTGCTCCGCAAAAAGGACGAGCGGTTTTAGCCTCGTTTTCCCCTGGAGCTTCACCAATAAAGATGATTTTGGCAAAATGATTGCCTTCTCCAATAACTGGATAGTAGTTATTCTGTATTCTATACTCATAAAGAGGGGAGTCGGTAAGCTTCCAAATTTCATCCCTTATTTTCTTTAATTCTTCAATACGCTCATTATCCATATGGCAATTATACCTATTTAAATCAATGAAAGGAATTTGTCAAAAAAACTGATTTCTTGATAGGATAAATAATGAGTAATAATGCTACTTCCTTGAAATTTAAGCTCTATAAGATACTATACAATTTAAGAATATTTATTAAGTCTTTAGATAAAAGCTCTAGTAAAATGGGGAAATTTAATTTACAAGGGAAAAAAGCAATAGTTTTTGGAGTTGCCAATGATCAAAGTATAGCCTGGCATGTTGCAAAATTATTGAATGATAATGGAGTAAGGATTGCTTTGGGATATCAAGAAAGAGTTGAACAGTTGGTGCAACCATTACTTAAGATGTTGAATAATCCTTTAGCTTTAAAATGTGATGTTGTTGATGATAATTTACTTGATGAATTTTTTAAAAAAGTTAAACAAGAATTAGGTCAGGTTGATTTCTTAATACACAGCATTGCCTTTGCTAAAAAAGAGCACCTGCAGGGCAAATACTATGAAGTTGACAGAAGAGGTTATCAGGTCGCCCAAGAAGTCAGTGCTTTTTCTTTAACAGAATTAACCAGGAGATCCCTTCCTGTAATGAATGATGGGGGAAGTATAGTTACTATGAGCTATTATGGATCTGAGAAAGTAACTCGTAACTATAATGTAATGGGAGTGGCCAAAGCTGCTTTAGAATCTTCTGTTAGGTATTTAGCCAGGGACATAGGAGAAAAAGGAATAAGGGTAAATGCAATCTCAGCTGGTCCCGTTAAGACTCTAGCTGCTTCCGGCATTGATGGTTTTGATAAAATACTTGACCATGTGAAACAGATAGCGCCACTGAAAAGAAACATCACAGCTGATGACGTGGCCAACCTAACATTATTCTTATGTTCTAGTTTATCTAAAAACATAACCGGTCAGGTTATACATGTTGATGCTGGATACAGTATTATGGCAGCTTGAAAAGTGTTTCGCTAAGTCTTAAGAAAAAATGCCTTTTACAAAAGGGCATTTTTAAGATGTCATTATTAACCTTGATTCATTCAATTCTTCTTACGTATTCACCGCTTTCAGTATTAACTTCAATTATATCTCCTGTTTCAATAAAAGAGGGTGCATTTAATTTGGTCCCGGTTTCCAAAATAACTGTTTTTGTGCCTGATTGAGCTCTTTCACCTTTAACGCTTGGTGGGGCTTGAGTGACTTTCAGATTAATTTTAATTGGCAGAGAAATATTAATTACCTTGTCCTTAAAAACAAGAGCTTCAACAATTTGGTTTTCTTTTAAGAATTCTTTTTTGTCTCCAACCTGTTCTGTTTTCAAATCAAATCTCTTTGAAGGATTATCATGCTCGGAAAAAACATATTTCTCTTTGTGAGAATATAGGAATTTAGCTCCTATTCTTGATATTTCTGGTTCTTCAAAAGAATCAGAGGGATGAAAGGTTTTGGAGATTATTCTCCCGGTTTTTAGATTTCTCAGTTTTGTCTGTAATACAGAATGGCCCCTTGCCTTAAACATAGAGGATGATTCAATTATTTCATAAGGATCATTTTCTAAAACAATCCTTACTCCTTTTTTTAATTCAGAATAACTTACCATTTTTAGTATTTAGAATATATTGATTATTTTGTTGTTCGCCATTTAATTTCTGATTTTTTTCCAGCAAATTCTAACCAATCTCCATTTCTATCAATTACAAACCATTTTCTTTTTGTCTCTGACCAAACCATTGGATCTTCTAGATAGTATGGTTTCTTAACAATTTCTTTTGGTTTTAATCTGTCTAACTCTAACCATTTCTTGAATACTGTCTCAATTGCATAGTCCAAGTCTCTTGATTTTGCCCATTTGGCTACTTTGTCGATAGCATTTTTTGCTTTTTTAACAGAACCTGCCAACTCAAGTAATTGTTTAGCTGGTCTGGTAAATCTTGAATAGATGATTTTTTTCTTTTTGGCATCTCCTTTGATCTGATCTATACTCAAACCCTTGCTGTAAAAATAATGATTAACAATTTCCTGAATAACTGTTTCTCTTATCTCTTTCTTTTTACTTTTTTCTACTTTTTTATTCTTCTTTTTGAGCATATTATTCTTTTTGTAAAGCCTCTTTAATCCTTTCCATTTCTTCCTCTATTACTGGGCCTTCGTAGTCGGCTGAGTGGGCTGGGGCTCCCTTGTAGATTTTATCAGAAGTAATACGCCATGGAAACCTGCTGTCTTTTTGTGAATGAGATGGTTTTCTGGTGGGGTAAACTGGTTTTTTTTGATCCAAATGCAAGTTAAAAATTAGTTCCTGATTTTTTATATCCATCTTTAAATAAAGATGGAATCTTGGATATCCTCCTCTTCCGAAGGATCTAACCAAGCTAGTTTCTTCTCTTTCTTTGTCTTCTCTTTGGTAAATATAGCCAATTTTCCTAGCTATATTCATAATATTTCCCTTTTTTCCGTTTTTAGTCTTAAATTTCATGATCTCCCTTTAATCTTAAACTGTCTTATGATAAAATTCAATCGGCTGTTTAGCCGCTTGTATGACACATCGTATTTTTATTGCAATCAACTTGCCAGAAAAAATTAAAGCTAAAATGATAGATTTTCAGTCTAAATGGCCAGAGCTGCCAGTGAAATGGGTAAAAAGAAATAATTTACACATTACTTTGATTTTTTTGGGCAATATCCCAGAAAAAGAAATCCCAGAAATATTGGAAATAACAGATGAAATTACTCAAAAATACAATCCTTTCTCAATAAATTTAAATAAAATTGTCTATGCACCTCCTAAGAAAATACCGCCTAAAATGGTTTGGGTGGCAGGGGAAAAATCAGAAGAATTAGAAAGGTTATATAAAGATCTAGAAAATTCACTTTTCGTTTCTCCTTTTAAAGAGTCGTTAAAACCACAAAGCAGGCCTTATTCTCCTCATGTGACCTTAGGAAGGATCAACCAATGGGAATTTAAGAGGATTGAGCCTGAAGAAAGGCCAGAAATTAAAGAGGAGGTTTATTTAAAGTTTGAAGTAAATTCTATTGAGATAATGGAAAGTCGTTTGAGAAAGACTGGAGCTGAATATACAATATTAAAATCATATAGTTTACAGTCTGAATAATGAAAATACACTTTATCGGTATTGGTGGAATTGGGGTATCAGCATTAGCTAGATATTATTTATCAAAGGGTCACAAAATAAGTGGCTCTGATTTAACATCTTCTGAAATTACAGAGGCTCTTGAAAAACTTGGGGTAAAAATTTCTATTGGTGAACATAAAGCTGAGAATCTACAAAAAAATACTGATTCAGTAGTCTATAGTCCAGCTATAATGCCAACTAATCCAGAAATGAAAAAGGCAAAAGAGAAAAAGATAAAAATACAGAGCTACCCAGAGGCATTAGGGGAACTAACCAAAAAACACTTCACAATAGCTGTAGCTGGAAGCCATGGAAAAAGCACTATAACAGCAATGATAGGTGTTTTATTAACGAAAGCTAAGCTTGATCCGACAGTAATTGTTGGAACAAAAGTTAAAGAGTTTGGCGATTCAAACTGCAGAGTAGGGAAGTCAAAATATTTAGTTATTGAGGCTGACGAACATTTTGGTTCTTTTTTAAATTATTTTCCTGAGATTATCGTTCTACCCACCCTTGAGGTAGACCACTTAGATTATTATAAGAATTTAGATAATCTTCTTAAGGCTTTTAAAAGATTCGTTGCTAACTTAAAAAAGAACGGGTTTTTAGTGGTAAATTCAGATGATAAAAACGTTAGAAAGGTTACAGCCTTGAGAGATGAAAATAAAATATATTATTCATTAAAAGATAAAGATGTTAAAAGATTGAGGAAAATATTGAAAATTCCAGGAGAATTTAATGTTGCCAATGCTTTAGCTGCTTTAGCTGTAGCTAGAATCTTGAAAATTCCAGATGAAATTTCCTTTAAACATTTTTCAGAATATGAGGGCTCTTGGCGCCGATTTGAAATTATTAAAATTAAAAAGCCCAAAAGCTATACGCTGATTAATGATTACGGCCACCATCCAACCCAAGTTCGGGTAACCTTAAAAGCTGCCAGAGAAAAATATCCTAAAAAAGAAATCTGGTGCATTTATCAGCCTCATCAGCACGAAAGAACACATTATCTATTTGATGAGTTCGTTGAGGCTTTCAAACAGGCCCCAGTAGATAAACTAATTATCACTGATATTTACGACGTAGTTGGTAGAGAAAAGAGAGGTATTAAAAAGAGAGCAAATAGTAAAGAACTGGTCAAAGCAGTAGATAAATCTTCTGTAACTTATTTATCTAAAGGAGAAATACAAAAGTTTTTAGAGGAGAATATAAGAGGGGGAGAGATTGTAATACTTATGGGAGCAGGGGATATATATGATTTGAGTTCAAAATTGAAATAAGAAATTGTGACCCTTGAAGAAGTTCTTAACTGTATTATAATTAGTAATATAGACTAAATGGGTAAATGAGATAATAAAAATCAGATATGGTTAGTATTGAACAAATTAATAAGATAAATAGAGCTATAATAGAAAAGAATCAAATTTATGGAAAGGCATGTCCGCCTTTTATGATAAACAGTTCTCTAGTAAAGATCGAGTCTTTTTGGAGAATGGAACTAGAAAGATCTATTTAAAAATAAAAAGAGCAGTTTAAACTGCTCTTTTCGTTTAAATAAAATACATGAGTTAAATTTAGCCAATGATCATAATACTATGCACTCTATGTCAAAAAAGGTAATCTAGTTGTTTGAAAAACTATGATAATTAAAAAAATTTTGGAATTCAGCTGGAAAGAGTTTATTTATGGAGGGCATTTACTTGCTTTGGGGGCAGGAGCCATAGTTATCAGTGCGGCTCTTCTACTAGATGAAAGAGTTAGTTGGGATTATCCAGTGATAATTTATTTAATTGCTTATACCGCCTATCTTTATAATCGTTATAAGGAAGTAGATAAAGATTTCTTAACAAACCCAAAAAGGACACAACATTTAAAAAAATACATTAGATATGTGCCGTTAATTATTTGGTGTGTTTTTTTTATAATTATTGGAATTTTAGTTTATTCAAAAAAGCTTTTAACGTTGCCCTTTATCCTCTTTCTGTTTTTGGGAGGGTTGCTCTACACTGTTTTCTTTAAAAAAGTAACTAAGAAGATAACTGCTTTTAAAAATTTTTTTGTTGCTTTAGAGTGGACGTTACCAATAGCTTTTCTCCCTATTTATTATTCTTTTTCATTTAGCCTTCCTTTATTTCTAATTATAATATTTGTTTATTTAAAAACTTTTATAGTCAATAGTTATTTCGACACAAAAGATGTAGAAGTTGACGAAAAAGAAAAATTATTAACATTGCCGATAACTCTTAGTCTTAACCGCTATTTAGTATATTTAAAGTATCTGACTCTTTTATTTGGTTTGATCATAATCTTAAGTGTTTGGTTTGAACAACTGCCAATCTTTTCTTTAATACTTGTTTTTACTATTCCCTTTAATTTTTATATCTTTAAAGAAACTCAAAAATCCATTATTTCTCCCTCTCGATTATATTTCCTCGCTGGAGGAGAGTTTATTATTTGGCCCATTTTGCTCTTAATTGGTAAGATTATGACATGATAGACCTTCCCCTTATAAATAAAGTTTTGGTACTTTTGATTGACCTTATTGGTTTTTGGCTATCTCTCCTTGTTTATCGCCAAAATCCCAAAGGAAAACTAAACAAGATATTTGTATTTATGGTTGTCTTGATGTTTCTTTGGGTAAATTTTGCTTATTTCGCAAGAACAATTGGTCAAGACCAAATTGATTTAGCGGAATTATTTCTTAAAATCGCTTGGTTTGTAACCCCTTTGTTTTTTACCTTTTTATATTTTTTAGTAATTCATCTCCTCAAAGAAGAAAAAGAATATCTGCTCTTAAATAAAATTGTTTTATTTGCTGGAGGGAGCGCAGCTCTTGTTGTTGGATTTACTAATTTTATTATTAAAGGAATAGAATTCGTAAACGGAGATTTGGCGATAATTTATGGTATTGGAATGTGGTTTTTTTTAGGTGTAGGATTTTTCTTAATAAGTGCAACTCTATATCCTTTAATAAAAGCGTACTTAAAATTTTCGTATGAACGCAGAGAGAAAATAGAATATTTTTTAATCGGAATTCTTATATTTTATCTGGGGAATACCATTTTTAATATAGTCCTTCCCTCAATGTTTGGGATTGTTCGTTTCTATTATCTCGGCGACTATTCTGCTATTTTTCTTCTCGGTTTTACTGCTTATGCTATTGTTAAAAGAGAGCTTTTTGGGATAAAGATTGTTTTAACCACCCTTTTAGTAAGCTTAATTGCCATTTTGCTTCTTTTCGATATATTTATCCTCACTCAAGAACCGCTCACTCAACTTTTCAAGGGATTACTATTAATAATCTTTCTTTATTTCGGTTATCTGCTCATTAAAAGCGTTTTAAGAGAGATTGCTTTGAGGGCTGAACTTCAAAAGACCTATAAAGAGCTGGAAAAACTTGATAAGGCTAAGTCAGAATTCATCTCTATTGCTTCCCATCAGTTAAGAACCCCTTTAACTGCAATTAAAGGATACATTTCTTTAATCAGGGAAGAAATATATGGTGAAATACCAACAAAAATGAGAAGGGCCCTACGTAATGTTTACATTTCTTCTGAAAGATTGATAAAATTAGTTAATGACCTTTTGAACATATCTCGAATTGAAGCTGGAAGAATAAAGGCAGAAAGGACACCATTGTACTTAGGAGATGTAATTGATAGTGTGGTAGAAGAGTTAAAAAATATGGCTAAAAAGAAGGGTCTCTATCTGAGATGGGAAAAATCAAAAAAGAAATTGCCTAAAATTTCATTAGATAGAGAGAAAATTAGACAAGTCATATTGAACTTTATAGATAATGGAATAAGATATACTGAGGAAGGAGGAGTAACAATAAAGTACGAAAAAGTAGATGGTAAATACAGGGTTGCAGTAATAGATACGGGCCCTGGCATGACAAAAAAAGATATTTCTCAGTTATTTAAAACCTTTACCAGGGGAAGTATCGGACAGAGAACTTGGACGGGGGGAGCGGGTTTGGGCCTTTATATTGCTAAAAAATTCGTTGAGATGCATAATGGAGAGGTCTGGGCCGAATCAAAGGGTGAAGGAAAAGGTTCAACTTTCTATATGGAAGTACCAATAAAATAATGTAAACCTTTATGAAAAAAATACTAATTATTGAAGATGAAAAAATCTTGGGGGAGATGTACCAAGATAGATTTGTTAAGGATGGATTTAAAGTAATCTTAGCCCTTGATTCAAGAAAGGGATTAGAATTGGCTAAAAAAGAAAAACCAGATCTAATTATTCTTGACATTTTACTTCCTAGAGAAAACGGGGTTACTTTCTTGGAATGGTTAAAAAAAGACCCTAAGATTTCCTCTATTAAAGTAGTAGTTTTCTCCAATTATGACGAGCCAGACACAAGAAAGAAAGCCCTAAGATTAGGCGCTAAAGAATATTTAATTAAGGCTGATTACACCCCTGAAGAAATAGTTGCAAAGGTAAAATCACATCTTAAATGAAGCGGGTTTTAACTTCTGACGTAATTAAATACCCTGGAAAAAAGATTAAAGCCCAAGGATGGGTTCACAGTATAAGATTCCACGGAAAAATAATATTTGCTGACCTCCGAGATAAAGGAGGCATTTTGCAATTGGTGTTCGGTCCTCAAAATAAAGCTCTTTATAAATTATCTAAAGAATTAAAGTCAGAATGGGTGATTTCAGTCATAGGTGAGATTAAAAATAGACCAAAAAACATGATAAATTCTAAAATTGAGACGGGTAAAGTAGAGCTTTTGGTGGAAGAGTTGGAGATTCTTTCTAAAGCTAAAACCATGCCTTTTCCTGTTGATTCTCCGGGCTATGAAATAAATGAAGAAAAAAGACTAAAATATCGCTATTTAGATCTAAGGAGGGAGAGGATGAGAAAAAATATGCAAGTTCGTCAAGAAGTCATCAAGTTCATGAGAGATTTTTTACAAGAAAGAGGGTTTTTGGAGATTGAAACCCCTATGTTAACTAAAGCTACGCCAGAAGGAGCTAGGGATTTTTTAGTTCCTTCTAGATTAGAACCTGGAAAGTTTTATGCCTTACCACAAAGCCCCCAGCAGTATAAACAAATACTAATGGTATCTGGTATTGAAAAATACTTTCAAATTGCCAGATGTTTGAGAGATGAGGATCCTCGGGCTGACAGGCAAGCAGAGTTCACTCAGCTAGATATTGAAATGTCATTTATAGAAAGAGAAGATATTCTGTCCTTGGTGGAAGAGCTAACTGTGTCGTTGATCAAAAAGTTATTCCCAGAAAAGAAAATAGCTAAAACTCCTTTTCCCAGACTTAGCTACAAAAAAGTGATGGAAAAGTATAACAGCGATAAACCAGATCTAAGAAAAAACAAAAAAGACGCAAATGAGCTAGCTTTTGCCTTTATCGTTGATTTTCCTTTATTTAAATGGAAAAAAGGTGAAAAAAGATGGGATTCCATGCACCATCCCTTCACGACGCCAGTGGAAGAGAATATAGAAAAAATAAAAGCAAAACCTGGAAAAATACTATCACACCAATATGATTTTGTGTTAAATGGGGTTGAAATAGGTGGAGGAAGTATAAGAATACACAAACCAGAACTTTTGGAGGCAATATTTGAAATATTAGGCCATAAAAAGCAGGAAATAAGGGAAAAGTTTGGCCATCTGCTTGAAGCTTTTGAGTATGGAGTGCCGCCTCACGGAGGTATTGCCCCAGGCATTGATAGGTTTTTAGCCAGCATTTTAGGTGAACCCAACATTAGAGAAGTAATTGCTTTTCCTAAAACAGGTGAGAATAAAGGATTAATGATGGGTACGCCTGCTGAAGTCAGCAAAGATCAATTAAAAGAATTACATCTTAAAGTTGAGAAAAGTCACAGGAAAAAATAGTTCTAATGAGTAGGAATATAAAATTCTTTTTAATAACTCTGGTTTTGAGTATATCGTTTTTTTGGGGTACAGATATTCTCCAGCGAAAACTGGAAGATTTTTTTTATGCTCAAATCTCAGAACCCTTTCAAAAAATAGCTTTCGTCAAAATACCAGAGAAATCCAAAAGACCAAAATTAAATATTCTCTCAGAGTCTGCTATTTTAGTTAAGATCAGTAAGACAGGAAGAGAAAAGGTTATTTTCCAAAAAGATAGTACAAGGGCTTTACCAATTGCTTCTTTAACCAAATTAATGACAGCTCTCATTGTTATAGAAAACACCCCTCAACACGACTATGATTTTTCAAGAGCGGTAAAAGTCTCAGAGAAAGCAGCCTCCCAGAAAGATATTCCTGTCTATGGTAATTTAAAAGAGGGTGAGATCTTCAGCGTAGAGAAACT
>JANBVM010000004.1 GCA_024239015.1 Patescibacteria group bacterium
ATTTCAAAGGCTCTTGAGGGATCAGATATGGTTTTTATCGCTGGAGGCTTAGGAGGAGGAACTGGTTCTGGAGCAGCTCCAGTTGTAGCTAAAATAGCCATGGACTTGGGAGCTTTAACCGTTGCCATAGTGACTCTTCCTTTTTCTTTTGAAGGTTCTTATAGAAGAAGAGTTGCTAAACAAAGCAAAGATCTTTTGGAGAAAAACATTGATGCTCTATTGGTTATCAAGAATGACAGACTTCTTGAGGGAATTGAACCCAAAACCTCTTTATTAAATGCTTTTTGGGTCTGCGATGATGTTTTAAGGGAAGCAGTTAGAGGGATTTCTGATTTAGTTGTACTTCCTGGAATAGTAAATGTTGATTTTGCTGATGTAAGATCTATTCTCAAGGGGGCAGGCACTGCTCTCTTTGGAGTAGGCAGGGCTCAGGGCGAAAGAAGAGCCGGAGAAGCAGTAAGGCTGGCTCTTAGTTCTCCATTATTGGACGTGACTCCAAAAGGGGCAAAAGGGGTTTTGTTTAATATCTCAGGTGGAGACATTTCTCTTTCTGAGATTGAAGAGGTTGGCAGTATTATTACCAAAGAAATTAATCCCAAAGCCAAGGTAATTTTTGGAGCAGTTCAGGATGAAAAGCTGAAAAAAGGAGAAATAAAAGTAAGTGTAATTGTCACTGGTTTTAAAAAGTCTTAGCTTTTCCACTTGACCGACTGATCGAGAAACGATATTCTTAAATATAATAATAAGTACTATAAAACAAGCGGGGAAACAGGTGAAAATCCTGTGCTGTGCCGCAACTGTAATCTCTTCCTCTTTTTTTCAAAGAGGAGGGTAAGCCAGAATGCCGCTAGAAATCTTTTAACGCCTACCTTCGAGCAAAGGAGAGAGTGTTAATCTTTTTTTGAAATAAAGATTACTTCTGTCCCACTCGAAGTGGGATTTTTGATTTATGAAAAAGAAAATTTTTATTACTTCTTTAGCCATAATCTTACTTGCCATACTTGGATTAACTAATTTTCCCAAAATTTACTCACAAAGCCAATCAGAAATTGATAAAACAGTAAGTTATCTTAAATCCCAACCTCAAACAGCCTGGAGCACTATAGCACTAGCTGGGGCTGGAGATAGTGGTATTGATTTGAACCATTTAAGGTCTGTTCCTTCTGATCAAAAATCTACCACTGCTTACGCCAAATATATCTTAGCTTTAGTGGCAGCTGGGAATAATCCTACTAATTTTGGAGACGAAAATTACGTAGAAAAATTAAAGAGTTATTATCAAGAGGACCAATTTGGAAACACTAATTTAATTAACGATGATATCTGGGCAATATTAGCTTTAGGTTCAGTCGGTCAAGAGAATCTATCAATAGTCCAAAAATCTAAAGATTATGTTTTGAACCACCAAAATCTGGATGGGGGGTGGAGCTATGACATTTCTATTTCTTCTTCTGACACCAATGACACTGCAGCTGCTATTATGGCTTTACTTGAAGCTGGGGTTTCCGACTCATCTTTGGCTATTCAAAATGCTGTTTCTTATCTTAAATCAGGACAAAACTCAGACGGAGGTTTTCCTTATACTTCAGGTTCAATTTCTGATTCTTGTTCTGATTCATGGGTGATTTCATCTATCTATAAACTAGGACAAGTCCCTACAGACTTAAATTGGACAAAAGATGGGAAAAACGCTCTGGACCACCTTAAATCTTTACAAGACGAAGATGGTGGTTCTTGGTGGCAGTCTACTGGAGACAACAAATTCTGTAGTGCTTATGCTTTAACTGCTTTGTTAGGAAAACACTATCCAGCTGGAACTATTTATAATAGTCATCGTCTAAGAATCGAGGGTTTATATAGTACTGTTTGCGAAATCGATACTAATGGAGGAACTGCTATGGATTTGATAATCTCAGGATCAAAAATATGTGGCTATAATTACTCAATCATTGAATATCCTGGACTAGGTCTATATCTAGCAGAGCTAGGAGGCGAGACCAGCTGGATGTATCTGGTAGACAATATTCCTCCAACGATAGGAGCAGATAATTATTATTTAGAGATTGGAGACGAAACTTTATGGCATTCCGGACAATGGCTGGAGAAGGGTTGGAATCTGACTAAAGTAGAATTAATTGAGAGCGGCGATTTAGTTAAAATTCAAGTCAAATATTACGATTCTACTACTGGTGATTGGCATAGCCTAGAAGTAGGAGAGCTAAAGGTAGAGATTGGCTCTTCGGAACTAACAACTAATGATTTAGGCCAAATAGAATTCTCTTTAGCTAGCTTAGAAGATGGCTTTTATGATGTATTCGTTGAGACTCAAATTATAAATGAGGAAGGTTATATTAGGAGTGAAAAAGAAAGCTTAAAAATAGGTACAGTTCCACCAGAGCATGGAGTGAGTTTAAAAGTAGATGTTGAAAGATTAAAAGTTCAGACTGCTGGACTACAAACTACCATTAGCTTTTCTATAAGCCCAGACATATTGGACTTTGGAAAGTTAAAGCCAGGGGAAAGTTCAACCAAAGATTTAACTATTGATAATCAAGACACCGGAATTTATTTAGAAACAGAAGTAAGTGGAGCTAGTATTTTTCAGGAAAACTTAGATATCGATGGAGAATTCTGGCAAGTTTTCTCATCTGGGGTAGAGGCGGGAGAAACTAAGACTTTACCTATTAAAATAATCATTCCCAAAAACTATAGTGGGAATTTTGGCTTACTAGAAGGAGAGCTTACTTTTTGGGCTATTAAGAAATGAAAAAAAATCTATCAATCTTAATAATAACCTTTCTTTTATCAGCTGCTCTTGTCCAAGCTGTAGCAGTTAAGGTTGAGCCTTCTGAATTAAGAATTGAAACCAATTTCAAAACTCATTTTAAAGAAGAAATCATCGTAGAAAATCCAGATAATAACGTAGCCCTATATGAAGTTTATCTGGATAATTTTTCAGATTGGATTAAGGTAGAACCAGAAAGTTTTATTCTAGAAAGCGAAGATTCACAAACAGTAATTTTAGAAATTGATAGTAAAGAAAAAGGTGTTTTTTCAACCACCATTTCAGTTGTAGCTAAACCTTTGTCTGGAAGGAAATTCAAGGCAAACTCTGGGGTAAAGATTCCCTTAGAAGTTAGGGTCGTTGAAGGAGAGAAGGAAACCCTTTTAGCTACCGTTTATAGAAACGGAACAAACCTTGTTTATAACTCAAAGAATCTAATTAATGTTTTGAGTTTAATCTTAATCTTAGTTCTAGGGATTTGGATAACAAATAAAAAGATGAAATCAAAAGACAAAGACCATTATAACTTCCCAGCTATAAAATTCTAAAAAGGTGACAAAAAGCACAAAGATAATAATTGGCACAGGGACACTTTTTATCTTAACTGTTCTATTGGTGTTTGGTTTTTCAGATTTTGATTTGAAAGAGGGTATAAAAACCCAAATTGAGGAAGGACGCTTAGTAGGTAAAGTAAATTTAGTTATTGATTTTGGAGAGGGAGAGATCGAAACCTTTGAAAGAGAAACAAAAGAAACAATGACAGCCTTTGATTTATTAAAAGAAGGAACAGAAGAGTTAAGTTTATCTCTAGAAACTAAGAACTATGATATAGGAGTATTTATTGAAACAATCGGGGATAAGAAAAATGGTCAGGATGAAAAATATTGGCTATATTATATCAATAATCAACCTCCTCCTGTTGCAGCTGATAAAAGAGGAATAGAACCAGGAGATAAGGTTGAGTTTAGGTTTGAGAAACCACCTTTTTAATTATGAAGATTTTTAAGGATCAAGAAGAATTCTTCCAAATTTTTATTGCTTTAGTCTTTATCTTGATTGGGGTCTTAATGAGATTAGTGCCTCATCCTCCCAATTTTGCCCCCATTTTAGCTATTGCTCTCTTTGGCGGGACCTACCTTTCTAAAAAAATAGCTCTTACTTTACCGATAATAGCTATGATAATTTCAGATATTTTTATCGGTTTTTACAATCCCTTGGTGATGGCATCTGTTTACATAAGTTTCATTCTAACTGCAGTTTTAGGGCTTTGGTTAAAAAACAATAAAAGATGGTATGCAGTAAGTGGAAGCGCCCTTCTATCTGCTTTTTTGTTTTTCTTAATTACTAATTTTGCTGTGTGGGCTTTTGGCCACATGTATTCAAGAGACTTTTTTGGCCTGATGCAATCTTATTTTATGGCTATACCCTTTTTTAAGAACACTTTTTTATCGAATTTATTCTACGTGATCGTATTCTTTGGCGCCTATGAAGCGGTCTTATTCTGGGTCAAAATAAAATTTAAAATTCCTCAAGTTGCTGTTTTGAGAAATGATTCGCGACAATAAAAAAGCGAGATGTGAGGTGACATCCGGCTTATTTTTATTCATCTGAAAGGGCTTCTATTTCTCTTCCAAGGGATGGATTAGTTATATCCACTTGCTCTGCAACTTCTACAGTAAATTTGTAAAGATCTTTTATGATCTAGACGAGATTACCTTTTTTTGAATTACCTGGATTAACCGCTTTCAACTGCTCAACGCTTTCTTCTAATTCTTCTACTCTTTCTTCTAATTCTTTTACTCTGTCAACTAGTTTTTCCACTAAGAATCGCCTCGCTAAATAAAATACCTAAACTCAAAAGCCTTATCAACTGTCATGACAAAATCTAAAATCTTATTATACCTTTGTCTTTCTTTTATTGGAGGAGTTTTCTTAAGTTCAGTATTTAAAACATCTCAGCCAAGTATGCTGGGATTTTTGATTTTAAGTACAATTTTCATTTCGGTCTTCTGGCGATATAAAAAGATGGTGATTTTTGGCTTCTGTTTATTTCTTCTTTCAGCTGGAGTTTGGCGTCATCAGACAGCTGAGCTGAGAATTAACAACAACGGATTAAGGAAACATATAGGAGAGGAGATTTCTCTAACCGGGTTTATTTTTTCACAACCGAGTATTGGAGAAAAAAGCACCAAACTATTAGTCCAAGCTGAGGATTTAAATGGAAAGGAAATAAAAGAAAAGATTTTAGTTAGGACTTGGAAATATCCTCAATATGAATATGGAGATAGGTTAATAATTATTGGACTGCTGGAAGAACCAGAGGTCTTCGAAGGTTTTAATTATAGGGAGTTTTTAGCAAAAGATAACATTTATGCCTTAATGTATTTCCCGAAAATAGAACTAGTTGATAAAGGGTCTGGGAGTTTAGTAACGAGATATCTTTTTTCTTTCAAAAGTGGGCTAAGCAAGAGTTTGAATAAAATAATGCCTTCTCCCCAATCTGGACTCTTGGAGGGACTGATGTTTGGAGACGAAGATAATATTTCAACAGAATGGAAAGAAAAATTTAATCTCACTGGTACTCGTCATATTACAGCTGTCTCTGGAATGAATACTACGATTATTTCTACCTTAGTTTTGGGTTTTCTTTTGTCTTTGGGTTTTTGGAGACGCCAGGCCTTTTATCTTTCTGTGATTTTTATATTTTTCTATATTCTAATGATAGGCGCTCCAGCCTCAGCTATCAGGGCTGGTATCATGGGAGCTCTTTTTCTAACGGCCCAGCATCTTGGCAGGGTTTCAAGTGGTTTTAGAATAATTGTTTTTGCAGGCGCCATAATGCTGTTTTTAAACCCTTTGCTTTTAAAATCAGATGTTGGGTTTCAGCTGTCTTTTTTAGCGACATTGGGCTTAGTTTTGTTACAACCAATTCTCTCAAGTTTATTTAAAAAAATTCCAAATATAATTGAACTTAGATATACTTTGTCAGCTACCTTAGCTGCTCAATTTTTTGCTCTTCCGATTTTAATTTATAACTTCGGGCAAGTTCCTTTAATAGGGCCTTTAGCTAATGTCCTTATTGTCCCTCTTTTGGTAGTGATTACAATTTTAGGCTTTATTTTTTCTTTCTTAGGAATGATTCTTTATCCTCTTGGCCAAATCCTTTCTTTTCCAGCCTGGTTTCTTCTGACTTATATCTTTAAAGTAATTGATTTTTCTTCAAAAATTCCCCATGCAACCTTAAGCCTTGAAAATATTCCCTGGATTTTTATTTTTACCTCTTATTTATTTTTAGGAGTTGTGGTCTGGCGCCTACAAGAGAAAGATAGACTGAAACTTTTGCAGTAAACGGAACTTTATTCCTAAAAAATTTGATTATCCAACTTATATTTGATATTTTTAAACAATGAACCGAATAGAAGTATATAATAAAAAGATATACAACCGAATATGGAAATCAGGAGATATCCAGAAACCAGAAAGCTGGTCGCTCTGGGAAATCACAAAGAATTTTCAAGGAAAGAAAAGTTTGGAGGTGGGTCCAGGGAACTATCCCAAGATTGCAATTAAAAATAGTTATTTTGTGGAAATTAGCGAAGAGGCAGTAGAGCCTCTGAATAAATTGGGGGGTAAGGCCGCAGTTGGAGACGTAACAAATCTTTCTTTTGAAAACCAATTTTTTGATCTAGTGGTAGCGGCTGAAGTCTTGGAACACATCAAGAATGATAAAAGGGCATTTTCTGAAATCGCTAGAGTTTTAAAGCCTTCTGGTTTTTTCTTGTTTTCTGTACCCTTGAGGCAAGAACTATATGATGAGTTCGATGTCATTACCGGCCACGAAAGAAGATACGAAATTAAAGACCTAAAGGATATACTTTTAGATAATGGTTTTAAGATATTGAAATATCGTCCCAGGAGCTATTTACTAACAACATTAGATGTTTTGGCCAAAGCTCTTCTTATCAAGAAAATCCTGTTAAGGAATAAAGAACACGAGGTTTTTTTCAATTCACCAAAACCTTTTGTTAATTTATATTCAAGAACCTATGCTTTTTTGGAGAAAGCTGGAACTCCTAAGTGGAGATTGGACGTTGAGAATCTCTTAAAGCGTAGATATAGGGGGATTACAATTCTTTGTCAAAAAAGATAAAAAAAATCAGCTCTCTTCTTTTATACATCTTGTATATAGATGAGAGCTTTATCTAATTCTTCTAACCTATGACTTCAAGATCGCATTCATCTTCGAATCCGGGTATTACATCCCTAAAAGTTATAATCTTATACGAGGGATACTCATTTTCGATCTCTTTTAACTCTTCTTGAGTTAAGTTCTTCATGGTAGCAAGAGTCTTATCGTCTTCTCGACTACGATCGTCTCGACTACGTATGTTAATGACCTTACCAGCCACTATTTTTTCGGTACCCCTTACTTTTATTGTCAGGATTCCGGTTTCAGGGTTGTATTCATGATGTTTTTTAGTATGTTTTTCAGTACTCAATCTCTTTCATCTCTATCCTTTATTTTCTATTAATAAAGGAACAGTTTTATTAAAACAAGATAATGATTATCCGTCAAATGTGGGTAACTCAGCGGGGCATACAGATTACTCTATAGGAAAATAGATAAAATAAAAAAATAAGCCCACAAATTATTGATCATGGGCTAAAAAGCACAGAAAAAGTGGATTCTACAAAAAATCAACTTCTATAAACTTACCATATTCCTTTCTGATAATTTCCTTAATCTCTTCTTTTTCTTTTAAATCTCTTATTTGTTCAATATCTATTTTGTCTCTATCAATGTTATTTTTGATAGAGCCAGCAACTAAAGCTAGATACCCCACAGAGATTTCATCTATTATGTATAGAGAGAACAAAACTTCCTTTTTGTTCGCAAAAAGCCTTGCATTCAGGAGATTAATTTCTACATCGTGTAATGTAAACGCATAATTCAGCATTTCATTTTCTATACATATCGGTTTGTCTATCCCTTCTATTTTGTATTTCATTCACCTCACCTAAGTATCTACCAAACTTGATAGACACTTCGGTAAGGTAAATCTTCCTTCCTAAATTTAAAAGAGCCAATTTATAATTAATTTATAGATTCATATTGATAACTTGTCAATAAGATTATAGAAGTAAAAAAAATCGGCTCTCTTCTTTTGCATTATAAATACATAGATGAGAGCCTTAGCTCTTGAAGAGGATTATTCTGTTTAAGAATTAAGGCATTATTATATCAATGCCGTCGCTAATATCGATATCAGCCGGACTATACCATAAAGAATAACCCTTTTCCTTGTCCCATTCCTCCACCACCCTTGTGGTAGAATGAGCTCTTTTGATATCAACATAGAAATCCTCGATGAAGGGGTGTAAGTTAGAATAGTTTCTTTCAAGAGACTTCATCATTTTTTCTGCTTCTTTTCCAGAGCTGAAAGTGGAATGAAACCTTTTTCCTTCTACTATTAGGATTAGATTTGTCAGTGTTTTAAACCCTCCAAAGTACCGCCCATAGGATAGCACACATTAATGATTCGTCAAATAAAAGAGGTAGAAATAAAAAAAGCCTCTATATTATTTTAGAGGACATTTTACTTTGTAGGGACAAATAATTCATATCCAGAATTTTCCAAAAGCTCAATCATTTCTTCCTCTAGGGATATCTGATCCTCAATCAAGTCTATAGATTCAAAATCTATACTATATATGCCCATGCTCTCGTTCTCTATTCTGGCTTTCTCACATTGTTCCCTTGTCCTCATAAGCTCTTGCCTTCTTTCTGCAAGATTTAGAAATAAAGACTCTACTACGTCGGGGCTGACTACTTCCCAATTACGGTATTTCTTTATCAAGGCCTCCAGTTCCTCTTGGCTTACTCTAGATGCTTCGGAGAATGGGAGTCTAACCCCACCCTCAACAGCACAGCCGTCTTTGAACTTTATTACAGCAATAGTTCTTTTTTCTTCATCTTTATGAATTAAGAATTCTTTTATTGTATCAAACTCAATACTCTGGACCATTGTTTATCTCCTACTATCTTGTGTCATCACAGGATAGTAAACTTATCTACCAACAGCTTAATTGATAAACAAATTAGCTATCCCGTGATTTTTCTCCCTCCCCTTCAGTTGAAAAAGACCGTTCTGTGTATAATTAGAGCATACTGTAAAAACTTGTCAAGTTGACATTTATCATATTAACAAAATTTTGATAGAATGAACTTAGTATGAGTCAAAAAGCCTGGATAGTCGATGTTAATATGGGTTATGGCCACCAAAGAGCAGCTTATCCTTTGAAGAATTTAGCCCCAGGAGGTAAGGTTATTAGCGCCAACGATTATGGTGGAATTCCTGAAAGAGATAGAAGGGTTTGGGAGAACTCAAGGAAATTTTATGAATTTGTTTCAAAATTTAAGAGACTGCCTTTAATCGGCGAGCCCTCTTTTTTCATTTTTGATCAATTCCAGAAAATCCTCAGCTTTTATCCCAGAAGAGATCTGTCTAAGCCGAATCTTTATCTAAAAAGGATTTATTATTTATTTAAAAAAGGGTGGGGGAGACACTTAATCGAAAAATTAAAAGAAAATCCCCTGCCCTTAATTTCTACTTTCTTTGTTCCAGCTTTTATGGCAGAAGCCTTTGGTTACCCCGGAGAAATTTTTTGTGTTATTACTGATACTGACGTAGCCCGCCATTGGGCGCCCCTGAACCCTTCTTTGAGTAAAATTAAATATTTAGCCCCCAACAATAGGGTGGTCGAAAGATTAAAGCTTTATGGGGTAAGGCCAGAAAATATCTTTTTAACTGGCTATCCTTTGCCGCTTGAAAATCTTGGTACAGAAAATTTAGAAGTTTTAAAACAAGATTTGAATCATCGTCTTTTCAACCTCGACCCCAAAAAGAAATACTTTCAGAGATACCAGTCATTGATTGAAAAATATTTGGGTAATTTAACAAAAGAACCAGATCATCCCTTGACAATAACATTTGCTGTAGGGGGAGCTGGGGCTCAAAAAGAAATAGGGGTTAGGATTTTGAAGAGCTTGAAAAAAAGAATCGATAATAAAGAAGTTAAGATTATTTTGGTGGCTGGCATCAGAGAACCAGTCAAAGAATATTTTTTAAAAAATATCGAAAATTTAAATTTAAAAGATAATATCGAAATAGTTTTTAATAGTAAAATAGAGGATTATTTTAAAAGCTTTAATTCAGCTTTGAGAAAAACAGATATTTTATGGACCAAACCAAGCGAGTTGTCTTTTTATTCGGCTTTGGGTTTACCAATTATTATTGCTCCTACAATTGGCTCTCAAGAAGAATTTAATCAGAAATGGCTTTTGAAATTGGGCTCTGGTATTTTACAGCATAATCCAGACCACACTAATCAATGGCTTTTTGATTTGTTGGGAGAGGGTTCGTTTGCCGAGGCTGCGATGCAGGGGTTTGTTGAAGCTGAAAAGAGAGGAACGTTTAATATCCAAAAAATCATTTCTGAAATCAAATAAAAATGAAAGTGAAATTTAAAACAGTTCTATTTCTGCTATTGGCTATTTTCTTGATTTTTGTGAGCTATTTTTTTATTGGTTCAGCCCCAAAAGCAGAGGAGATTATTTTTGGAGTTAATTTTTCACAAAAACATTCTCAAAAATTAGTTTTAGATTGGAAAGAAAACTATTTGGCTTTATTAGATGACTTAAAAGTAAAAGATATAAAATTACTGACTCATTGGGATTTAATTGAACCAGAAAAAGATATTTTTTACTTTGACGATTTAGATTGGCAAGTTGAAGAAGCAGAAAAAAGAAAAGCCAAGATTCTTTTAGTGATTGGCATGAAGACTGGCCGTTGGCCAGAGTGCCATATCCCAGGTTGGGCAACAAATCTAAACCGAGAACAACAACAAAAAAGAATATTGAATTTAATTGAAACAATTGTTTTAAGATATCAGGATTCGTCATCAATAACTACTTGGGACGTAGAAAACGAGCCTCTCTTTCCCTTTGGTGAATGCCCCTGGATCGATAAGGATTTTTTAAAAGAAGAAATAAACTTAGTAAAATCGCTTGATCCAAAACGGCCAATCTTAATCTCAGACAGCGGTGAAGGTTCTTTTTGGATTCAAGCTGCAAAACTCGGCGACATAGTCGGAACAACTATGTACAGAAAGGTTTGGTTTCCTAAACCTGGTATTTATATTAATTATTACTTTCCCCCTGTTTTTTATTGGAGGAAAGTCCAGTTGATAGAAAAGATTTTTAAAAAAGAAGTAATCAATGTTGAACTTCAAGCAGAACCTTGGTGTCCATCATTGCTCTATGATTGTTCATTAGAAGAGCAGCAAAAAACAATGGATCTGGGACAATTTAGAGATAATATTGAGTTTGCAAAAAAAACCGGCCTTGATGAATTTTATTTGTGGGGAAGTGAATGGTGGTATTGGTTAAAAGAGAATCAGAACCAACCCGATATTTGGAAAGAGGCCAAAGGATTATTTTAATTTATGTTGTTAAGTATTATTATTCCAGCTCTAAATGAAGAGAGATATCTTCCTTTGCTGTTAAAAAGCATTAAGAAACAGAGCTTTAAAGATTACGAAATAATTATTGCTGACGCAGGTTCCGAGGATAATACAGTTGAATTAGCTGTTAGTTTTGGATGCAAGGTTGCCAAAGGCGGCTTGCCAGCTAGAGGAAGAAATGAAGGCGCTAAAATTGCTAGAGGGAAGCTATTTTTGTTTACTGATTCAGACAACATTTTTTTGTCCGCTAACTTTTTACAAAATCTCATTAAAGAATTCAAAAAAAGAGACTTAGATTTAGCTTATTTCCCTATTTATGCTGATGGTGGCAAAATCGATAGATTAGTTTACGGAGCTTTTAATTTATGGACAAAATTGACCCAAAGATTTCTAGCTTATTCTACTAATAGTGTTTTAATAAAAAGAGAAATTCACCAAAAAATAGGTGGGTTTGATGAAGAAGTAAAGATAGCTGAAGACCAAGAATATGTCTGGAGGGCTAAAAAATACGGGAAGTTTGGTTTTATTGAAACGGAACCCGTTTTAACTTCTTCCCGCAGATATGAAAGAGAGGGAAGGATTAAAACTTATTTAAAGTATATTCTAGCTGGAATCTGGATGATCTTTTTCGGTCCAGTAAAATCGAATCTATTCAATCTATTCAAGGAATATTGGAAAAGACCCATTGAAAAGTAAAAAAAACTGAGAGATAATACAACATATGATTGGCTATAATTTGCCAAAACTTAAATTGCCTAAATTGAAAAAATCAAAGGTAAGAATTCCTAAATTCTGGAGAGATAAATTATTTTGGCTTTTTACCCTAGTTATCTTCACCTCTTCTCTTTTTGGCTTTTTGGCCGGGACAATTTCTGGCAGTTTTTTCTATATTGAAATAGCTGGTTATTTAGAGAACCTGGGGCTTAGCACTGATCAATTAAGGTCTGGTAAAAGTGAGACTTATATTCCTCAAACTTCGCAAGAGCAGGCAGTTACCAGGGTGGTAAAAGAAAACTCAAAAGCAGTAGTGAGTATTATAATTAGCAAAGACCTTCCGATAATTGAAGAATATTATTATTCTCCCTTTGAGGATTTCTTCGGAGATCCCCTTTTTGATATTAAAGTTCCGGGCTACCGTCAGAAAGGAGTGGAGAAAAAGGAGGTTGGCGGAGGCACAGGTTTTATCATATCTGAAGACGGAATGGTCCTCACCAATAAACACGTTGTCTTAGACAAAGAAGCTGATTATACTATTTTGACTTCAGATGGTAAGAGATTTTCAGCCCAGGTCTTAGCTAGAGACTTGGCTCAAGACATAGCCATATTGAAGATTAAACAAGAGATAATAAACGATGACCAGGGAGAGACAATTTTAAAGCCTTTTCCTAAGGTAAAACTAGGCGATTCCGATAAAATACAGATTGGGCAAACAGTAGTAGCTATTGGTAATGTTTTGGCAAGGTACCAAAATACTGTCTCTGTTGGAATCGTTTCTGGCTTGGGGAGAACCATTACAGCTTCAGGTGGAGGATTTTATGAAACCTTAGAGGATGTAATTCAGACAGATGCTGCCATAAACAGAGGAAATTCAGGCGGTCCCCTTTTAAATTTAAAAGGACAGGTAATAGGGATTAATACAGCAGTTGACATCCAAGGGCAAAATATTAGCTTTGCTATTCTTATTAACAAGGCCAAAAGAGGAATTGAGCAGGTTAAAACTTTAGGTAAAATAGTTTACCCATTTTTAGGAGTAAGATATGTTATCATTAACGAAAGCATTCAGAAAGATAACAACTTGCCGGTAGATTATGGAGCCCTGATAGTGGGATCCCAGGGTCAAGCCGCTATTTTCCCAGACTCTGCCGCTGAAAAAGCAGGCCTGAAACAAGGAGACATAATCTTGGAATTTAATGGAGAGAAGATCACCACTGAAAACAGCTTAGCAAAAATTATTATGAAATATGATCCAGGAGACGAAATTACTTTAAAGATTCTAAGAGAGAAAGAAAAAACCATTAAAGTGGTTTTAGAGGGAAGGAGCGAATAGTTCAAATTAACTTGATTTTTTAAGAATTTATTGTAAAATATCAATAAACAATAATATGAATGGAGGTCAATTTACTCACAAGGCCCAAGAGGCCATAATCTCAGCTCAAAAACTATCCAGAGATAAAGAACAGCAGCAGATCGATGCTCTGCATCTACTTTATGCTTTACTAAACCAGGAGGAAAGCATTGTTTTGAATTTGCTGGAAAGGATAGGAGCAGATATTGAAGGATTGAAGAAAAAAACAAAATTAGCCTTGGGTAAAATCTCAACAATAGTCACTCCTCAGACGCTTGGCCAGTTTTATTTAACACAAGATATGGCTAAAGTCTTAGATAATGCCAAAAAGGAGGCATCCCGTATGGGGGACGAATATATCTCAGTAGAGCATCTTTTTTTGGGCCTTTTGAATACCGACACCAAGGTCAAGGAAATTTTAGATAAATCCACCTTTTTAAAACCTCAAACTAAGCCAGGTTCTTTGGAGTTTGGGAAATTGGACTATCAAACACTTTTGAAAGAGCTGGCTAAAATCAGGGGCGGACAGAGAATTACTGACCCAAAACCTGAGACAAAGTATCAAGTGATTGAAAAATATGCTAGGAACCTAACTTCTTTGGCTAGAAAAGGAAAACTAGACCCAGTTATTGGCAGAGAGAATGAGATAAGGAGATTAATGCAGATTCTTTCTCGAAGGACAAAGAACAACCCGGTTTTAATTGGTGAGGCAGGGGTGGGTAAAACAGCTGTTGCTGAAAGCTTAGCCCAGAGAATTGTTTCTGGCCAGGTCCCAGAAAGCTTGAAAGAAAAAGAAATCATTGCTTTAGATCTGGGGTCTTTGGTGGCCGGGACAAGATATAGGGGAGAATTTGAAGACAGGGTAAAAGCCCTTTTACGAGAGATTAATAGGGCCAAAGGTCAATATATACTATTCATTGATGAATTGCATACTCTAGTTGGAGCTGGAGCTGCTGAGGGCGCAATTGATGCCTCCAGCTTGCTTAAACCGGCCCTAGCCAGAGGAGAGTTAAGAGCAATTGGAGCTACCACCTTAAAAGAATACCAAAAGTATATTGAGAGAGACCAGGCTTTAGAAAGAAGGTTCCAGCCAATTTATGTTACAGAACCCTCAACTGAGGACACCATATCGATTTTGAGAGGAATTAAGGAGAGATACGAGCTACATCATGGAATAAAGATAAAAGATGCAGCTTTGATTACCTGTGCCCAGCTGGCAGCCCGCTATATAACTGACAGATTCCTGCCCGACAAAGCAGTTGACTTAATGGATGAGTCAATGTCAGCCCTTCGCTTGGAAATTGAATCAGAGCCCAGTCAGCTGGAGGATCTAAGGAAAGAAATTCAAAAACTAAAAATTGAAAAAGAAGCAATTAAAAGAGAAAAAGGAACTAAAAGAAGACAGAGCGTTATTGCCAGGCAACTCTCAGACCTTAGAGAGAAAGAGAAAACAATTAGAACTAAATGGCAAACAGAGAAAGAATTGATTTTTAAGATAAAAGATTTTAAAAAAGAAATAGATAAATCTCGCTTTGAAGCTGAAAAGGGAATAGCTTCAGCTGATTTGCAAAAAGTTGCTGAAATAAAATACGGGAAAATACCAACTCTTTTAAAAAACTTAAAAGCTGCTGAAAAGAATCTGACCAGGGTACAGAAAAAACATTCAATCTTAAAAGGAGAGGTTTCTGAGGAAGATGTGGCCAAAGTAGTTTCTAAATGGACTGGTATTCCTATTACCAGGTTGCTAGAAGAGGAGATCAAAAAATTAGAGAAAATGGAAAATATTATCTCAAAGAGGGTGATTGGTCAGAAAGAGGCAGTCTTGGCTATTTCTAGTGCTATCCGAAGGGCCAGGGCCGGTATCTCAGAAGAAAACAGGCCCCTGGGTTCTTTTATGTTCTTGGGTCCAACCGGAGTAGGAAAGACCGAAACTGCCAAGGCTTTATCTGAGTTTTTATTCAACGATGAAAATGCTTTAATCCGCCTTGATATGTCAGAGTATATGGAAAGGCATGCTGTTTCTAAAATGATAGGATCTCCCCCGGGTTACGTTGGTTATGACGAAGGCGGTCAGTTGACTGAAAAGATTAGGAGAAGACCATACAGCGTGGTGTTATTGGATGAGATTGAAAAAGCTCATCCTGAAGTATTTAATATCCTGCTTCAGATTTTGGAAGACGGTAGATTAACCGATGCCAAGGGAAGGACAGCTTCTTTTAAAAACACAACCTTAATTATGACCTCAAATGTTGGTTCTGACATCATCGCCAGAGAAGCTTCTCTGGGTTTTATTGAAGGAGACAAAGAAAAAAGCCAGAAAGAGAGTTTGAGAGATAAAGTTATGACTGCCCTAAGAGACAGCTTTAGGCCTGAGTTTTTGAACAGGATTGATGAAATAATCATATTTAACTATCTCTCAAAACCAGAGATAAGGAAGATAGTTGATTTGGAGCTTCAGAAAGTGACTAAAAGACTTTTGCAAAAAGGGATCGAAATTAAGGTCGAAAAAAGAGTCAGAGAACTTATTGCTAAAAAAGGCTTTGACCCTAATTTGGGAGCTAGACCCCTAAGAAGGGTAATACAAAAACAACTTTTAGATCCTCTTTCTTTGAAGATTGTTTCGGGAGAATTAAGAGAAGGAGACAGGATCTTAGTTAATTTAGAAAACAAAAACATAGTTTTTCTTGACCCAAAAGACTTACTCAAACTTAAAAGTAGGGTCAAGAAACAGAAAGTTTCTGTTTAGACTTGAATATGAGAAAGGCTATCTTGAAGATTTTAGGCATTTTTATCTTAGGTATTTTTGGTGGAATTTTTGCTGACCAGATTCTCTGGCCTTATCTTGTTGAGAGGCCTCTTTTTTATGAATACCGGTTAGAGAAAAATCCAGTCTATGTCACAGAGAAAGAAGAAATTACCATTCAAGAGAACGTTGCCTTGCAGAATGCTATTGAGAAAGTAGAAAAAGCAGTAATTGGAGTGAAAACAGAGACAAAAGAGAAAATCCTGCAGGGCTCTGGCTTAATCTTGACCTCAGACGGTTTGGTCGTAACTTTAGCCGATTTAGTCCCTCAAGGCGGTAGTTTTCTTTTTTTTATTGAAGGAGAGCCAGCTTCTTTTCAAGTTTTAAAGAGAGACTTAAAAGAGAATTTAGCCCTCATTAAGCTTGAAAAAGATAGTTTGTCAACTGTAGGATTTGCTAATATTGAAAGATTAAAACTGGGAGAAAGAGTATTTTTGGTTGGGACAGCCTTTGGAGTAAAAGATTTTAGAAGGACGGTTAACGAGGGGATTGTGAGCAATTTTAATGAGGACGAAATCCAGACAAGTATCTTGGAAGTAGGCACTCTTGCTGGCAGTCCTCTGTTTAATATTGAAGGAGAGCTTTTAGGATTAAGCACAGTTGATTATTGGGGAAGAGTCAGGGCTATCCCGGTCACCAAGGTGAGAACCTTTGCCGGCTTTTAAAGATGAAACTGATTAATCAACAAAAAGGATTCCATATTTTTTACCTAGACTTTATATTTACTCTAATTTTAATTGGGGGGATGCTCTACGTTCTATTCCAGAGAGACATTTCTTGTACCGGGAACTGTCAAGTTTTTATTAAGAACTTGACGGCTTTTGTCAGTCAGTTAAGATGAAAATTAGAGGTTGCGGAGACAATATTTTTTACTCCACAATCTCTTTCCCTCCCCCAGTTAGTTCTTTTTATATATATAAGGTCTCTTTCTCGCACCTAATGGCGCGCCGCAGTCGATAACATTGGCGACGAGGAAAACCATGGACATCGAGAGCCATGTGTAAGGAGAAAAGAGCCTAATTTTAATAGGAGAGCAACTCATTTATTCTGCTCTCCCTGTTTTTTTATAAGAATAGAGAGTGAAAAAAGAGATAGGAAGTCTCCGTTTGCGTCCCAGGCAAGTTTCCATTTTGAGAGACCCTGTCTTTCTTCACACATCCCTAGTTCTTTAAAGCAAAAGAACCCTTACCAGGTTCTTATTTTTTTACAAAATAATTTAGTTTTCCACAGGTTGTTTCATGGTTTTTCCATAAGTTAATCACTAGTTACACATTAGTTTTTCCGCAGCCTTATCTACAGTTTAGTTTACCGTATAGAACATATAATTTTTTGATTTTTTTATGATTTATACTATAATTAAAATAGTAATCATAAGATATTAAGGCGAGCTATAATAAAAATTAAAAAATATGGATAAATCATTAAACTTTACTCAAATTACCAAAAAATACAGAGGTAAATGGATAGGTCTTACCGACGACGAGAAGAAGGTAATTTCTTCTGGCAAAACTGCTAAAGAAGCTTTAGAGAAGGCGAAAAAAAGAGGATACAAAAACCCCATTCTTTTTAAAGTTTCTGTTGTTCTTATGCCCTACGTAGGGAATATCCTACTTACCAAATAAGTTAATGTGGTTCGGGTTCTATAACTTGAGCTCGGTAGCGAAAACAGGACTAAAAACCCTGTTTTTTGCTTGAGCTTTTCAAAAAATGAGGCTATTCTGAAAGCATGAGAGATAATTTTTAAAAAATCATAAAACAAAATAAAATGGGTTTAAATAAAATTCTTAAAATTCTAATAATTATAGCTCTTATTTGGGTTGCTTTTTCGATATCAGGCGCTAGGATATTAGTTTCAGAGGTAAAAGTTAAACCTGGGCAAGAATACTATGTTGAGGGATGGGGGAACTTGGGAGAGGCTAGTCAGACCCAATTAGTTTGCAGATATTTTAATGGCAGAAAAATATTAACCAAAGTTTTATGGTATTCGTCAAACAACATTTTAGGTAGGGACTCTTGTCCATTTTTGTATAGTTCCCAATAAAGGTTTTAGATGAAAGAAAAAATTAAGAAGTATTTGATTCTCATAATGATTATTGGAGGATTGTTTGCCTTCAATACCTTAACATTTGCCCATCCTGGAAGAACAGCAGCTGATGGTTGTCATTATTGTAGAACCAATTGTAGCTCCTGGGGGGTTGCTTGGAATCAAAGACATTGTCATGGAGTAAGGGCATTACCTCAAGCCGAGGTTCCTAAAGAAGGTAGCGACGGTTCTTTTTGGGGGTGGATAATTGGATTAGGTGTTGTAGGTTATATCTATTATATTTCCAAAAATAGAAATGAATAAAGAAGTTATAAGAAATAAAAATATTGCCTCTGGAATTGCCACTCTAATGCTTTTACTGGCCATGCCTTCAGGAATATGGCCTTATGGTTATTATGTTCTCCTGCGTTGGGTGGTTGCTGGAGCAGCTGTCTTTATATGGTGGGTAGCCTCCGAATTAGAAAGAAAGAACTGGAGCTGGCTAATGATAGGGATTGCTATTCTTTTTAATCCTTTAATTCCTATTTATCTTGATAAAGGAGTTTGGGTGGTAATTGATTTTATTGTTGCTATTTTATTCTTAATAGCTATATTTAAATTAGGAGAGTCGGAGACTAATAAGTAATTTAGTGGATATTGGGAAATGCCAGAAACAAAAAAATCAATTCTATCTGTAGTAGCCCCAATCACCGCATTCATTATTGCCTATGCTCTAGCTAGATATTTGGGGTTGGTCTTTCTCCTTTTTTTATTAACAGGGTACGCTGGCCATTGGTTTGCTAATTGGTATTCAAAAAGAGAAAATCAAAGCTATAAATTAAAGAATGTCATTTGTTGGTCTAATGTAGTCACTTGGATCTCTCCAGTGGTAGGAGTCGGTATGGGAATAATGGCATACGGATTCGGTAAAACCGAGAATAATAAAAAATATAGAAACTTAGGAATATTTGGTCTGACCTTATCAATTGTTAACGGACTACTTGGAGTGTATCTTAGATATATTAGTTATATTTGATTGTTACTCAATGGCTATTAAACCCTAGTCTCAAAATTGAGAATTTAAAAATGAGAACAAAAAGCCCAGCTGCTGGGCATTTTTTACAAAAAAGTAAACGTGATATGCTAAATAAAGAGGTGAGCGAGGGTTGCTAAAACAGTACAACCCTCGCCGCTTCGGTTAGCTTCTACAGTTTTTTGAATCACGCTTAGCTAAACACTCATTACACCATTCTCCACTACTGGGTCTTGAATATCTTTCCCCGTAGTTAGAAATTGGCCAGTTTGAGCAGTTTCTGCAGAAGTGCCAGGTATCGTGCCCCTTTCTTTTTCTGTAAGTCATCTAGGTAAAGTTAATTTTAGGTTAATTATTTATTTCTTCAAGCAAAGACCTTGAGAGCCTTTTTAAAAGGTGCTTGGTTTTTGTTTTTATTAAAAGAACTCCCTTTCTCAATCACCTTAGGTTATTTTTCAACTGGTGTCAAGTTTAAGGACTTACTAGGTTTCCTTGTATTATTTTTAGAACATGCTATAGTGTGATTATATGATGCATTTAATCCAAGAAGAGCTTTTGAAGCTTTCTAAAAAAAAGAATCTTGCCAAGCTTAGCCTTAGAGAAATGGCTAAGTTAATTGGGATGCCTAACCAATCGCCACAGAAGATTAAACATCACCTTCTCCAGCTTCAAAAGAAGGGATTTTTAAAGATTGATAGAATAAAGGGAGTGATGAAACGTACTTCTTCTACCCCTGATTGGGCTAAAGGGTTGCTTAATAAATCCGCACGGCTTTTTTCAATTCCAGTTGTTGGAACAGCAAACTGTGGTCCACCAACAATCTTTGCAGAAGAAAATTTTCAGGGATTTTTACGTGTATCTAATAAATTGATTAAACGTTCAAGACCAGATGGTCTTTATGCCATTAAGGCTGATGGCTCATCCATGAATCGAGCAAAAATAGAAGGAATATCTCTTGAAGATGGTGATTTTGCTATAGTTGACAAAGAAGATAAAAATGTAGTAAATCAAGATATTGTGCTTGTAATCATTGATGATGTGGCGACCATTAAACGATTTATAGATGATAGGCAAAATGGCCAAATTGTTCTTAAGGCAGACTCTTCTTTTGATTATGATCCTATTTATCTTCACGAAGATGATGACTTTAGTGTCTGCGGGAAAATTATTCAGATTATTAAAAAGCCGAAGAATTGATTAATAATAAAGTAAGTTTTAGACTAAGGGGTAAATTAATTTCGTAACAAACAACTCATATGAATAAAAAAATAAAAAAACAATCTAAAAAAAATCAGATAGAAACTATTAAAAACAGTAAGAGAACTTATATAAGTCAATCTGATATTCCTAGATACCAGCTTTCACAAGCATTAAGGGTTGCAAATGCAATTGCTGATAATTATGGAAAAAAGCCCACCAGACCGCTTCGGGTTGCAGAAGCAATGGAAGTCTTACCAGCTTCGAGTAATTTCAGAATGTTATGTGGAGCTTCCATCGCTTACGGTCTTACAGAGGGTGGGTACAACGCGAATTTAATATCATTAACGCCATTAGCAAAAAGGATTGTTGCTCCGACTGTCGATGGAGACGATTTATCCGCAAAACAAGAAGCAATACTAAAACCTAAAATTATTAGAGAATTTTTGACAAAATATGACACCTCTTCTCTTCCTGCGGAAAAAATTGGTTATAATGTTCTTGAAGAGATGGGGGTTCCAACTGTAAAAACTAAAGAAACCTTTGACCTCATTTTAAAATCCGCTAAAGAAGTTGGTTTTATTCGAGAGATGAAAGGTAAAAATTTTGTTGATTTGAGCGTTACCTCGGGAACAAAAGAAAATAATAATGGTGAAACAGTATCGCCAGATGAATCAGAAAACATTACAGATGAAATAGGGGATCAAAATAATTTAGACTTGGCTCCATCTGATGACCAGACAAAAGAGACCATGAAACAAACTGGGGATGTGAAAAAACGACTCCAACGAGTATTTATAACCCACGGGAAAAACCAAGCTTTTATAAGTCCTATAAAAAAGTTCTTAATATTTGGTGGCTTTGAACCTGTGGTGGCAGTAGAAAGGCAGACCACTTCTCAACCTGTACCTGAAAAAATAATAGGTGAAATGCAAAGTTGTGGTGCAGCTATAATTCATATTGAAGCAGAGCAAAAATTGATCAGTACAAAGGGGAAGGAACAAGTAATTTTGAACCCAAATGTTTTAGTTGAGATTGGTGCCGCAATGGCTCTTTATGGAAAAAGATTTGTACTTTTAGTAAAAGAGGGGGTTGATTTGCCTTCAAACTTGCAAGGATTATATCAGGTTCGATATTCTAATAGTTCATTGAGCAGTGGAGAGACTATTAAACTTTTGGAAGCAATTAATGATATTAAAAACCATTCGTTACCAGGATTTTTAAAGGGAAATCAAGATTCAATTTAATAAGATTTCCTCTAATTTTTATCTAATCAATGATTCTAAATACGTTGTTCAATGGGTAAAGCTAATTCCAAACTCCTATGAAACCTTTTAATTTCCAATAGCTTCTCCCTCATCATTACCATATAGTCTTTATTCTCTAAAATTATAATAAGCTTTGAATTAGGACGGTGTCCTTAATAATAGTAAATGAATTTTGACATTTTTCTTAGAGAAGAATACAATGAAAATATATGAGCAAAATTGTTGCCATCCCAAAACAGTTATCAAAAAAGGGAGAATTAGTTATAATACCCCGTTCTGATTACGAAGAGCTTTTACGCTTGAAAAAGGTCATTCCTTTAGTGAAACCGACTCTATCTGAAAAAAAAGCAATTCAATCTGGAAGAAGAGAAATTAAAAGAAAAAAGTATTTGACTCTTAAACAACTAAAAGATGAGCTGGAGGATTAGAGTTGCAAAAAGAGTTTCAAAGGAGGTAAAACGAATCCCTAAGAAAGACGCAAAGCGTCTTTTATCTGTCTTGGAGGAGCTAGCAGAAAATCCTTATCAAGGAGATATTGAGAAAATCAAAGATGAAGATAATGTGTGGCGACGGAGGGTAGGTAGCTACAGAGTCCTTTACGAAGTGGTACCGAAAAGAAAGTTTTTAAACGTTTTCCAAATCAGCAGAAGAACTACCACCACTTATCATAAAAGAGCGTGAGTAAATCAAGAAATCATTCAACCTCATACTTTTTCCTACAGATAAAATAACATTAATCCTTTGACGAAAAGCGAATTATAGTTTATAAATAAGACGGCAATTTAACAAATTTTAATAAGAAGGAGGTTATGAATTGTCGTTTGATAAAGGTGAAAGAGTTAATAAGTACTACAGAAGAGTAGCTAACAAAGATAAACACGAAGAAAAAAAGATTGAAAGAGGAGAAAACAGAAAAATGATCCCACCTTCTAAAAAAATGGGAAGAGGTAAAACCAATAGTTAAAAAAAACGGTGCACTAGCACCATTTTTTATTTCCTTAATTTTTTAAAAAGGAATTACTGAGACTCTGATTCTTTGTGCATTCCGTGCTCTTTGTGCATTCCGTGTCCTTTTTGACCCCAGCTGCAACACCAACAACGACTACCACGCTTTTTAAAGAAAAACGATAAACCAAGAAGAATCAGTAAAATTGGCCAAAGCATTCCCCATGCTCCAGCGGCTATAAAGCCCATATTTTGGAGAAGGAAAATTAAACCAATTATTATAAGTAAAATTGCGAAATACATTTTATTATTGTGTAGTTTAAAGTTAGCTACGACCTTTATTGAATTATAGCAAATATTCTTTAAGTAATAAAAGAGGTAAGTTATTAACTTTTGTTATGAGCAAAGCCGTCGAGAAATTTTTTGACCGCAAGCCTTAATTTTGGTATATTTTTTTAACAACTGGATTATGGATAAAAACTATTTACTTCAGGTCACAAATGAAATCTATCGCATAACTTTACTTTTTCCCAAAAAGGAGCCCTTAAGATATAGGATGAGGGAGGTGGCTGACGATGTTTTATCTGGATTTATTTCTATTACGATTGATGCTGATCCAAAGATTAAATCCGCAAGGATCAACGACTTAGAAAGGAATGCCGAAATTATCAATAGTTTTTTAGAACTTGCAAAAACCCAAAATTGGGTTAAGTCTCCTGACATATTGAGACTACAAGAAGAGTATAGTAGAATAGGGGAAGAGTTAGAAAAATTTAGAACAGAAAAAGAGACTGAAGAATTACCCAAAGAAACAGCAGATATTGCACTTCCGCTGGTTTCTGTGTCAAAAGATGATAAGGTTGATATACCTGACCGTCAAGAAAAGATTTTAGAGATTTTAAAAGAAAAAGGAAGAGCTCAGGTTTGGGAGATAAAGGGTCTCCTTCCAGAGGTAAGCAAAAGAACTTTGAGGAGAGATTTTAATAGTTTAGTCAAAGAGGGCCTGGTACAAAGGATGGGCGAAAGAAATGAGACTTTCTATCAGATTATTGATAGGTCATAAATAGGACAGCGGTAATTTATTTAGTAGGACGCGTTATGTCCTACTATTTCATATCTCTTCTCTAGAACAAAAATAGGGAATTTTATGGAAAGAAAAAAAAGATTATTTAGTAAAATATACGACAAATACATAGATAAAATATATGGTTTTACCTTCTTTAAGGTAAACTCTCAAGAAATAGCTGAGGATTTGACTTCTGAGGCTTTCTCAAGAACATGGGCTGTTTTTAGAAAAAAAGACAAAGAGATTGATAATATTCAAGCATTTTTGTATAAGACCGCCAAAAATTTAGTAATTGATCACTATCGGCAAAAAGGGAAAACTCAGGTAGTATCGACTGAAGATATCTCTATTGCCGATCCAAGACATAATTTGGAAGAAGAAGCTATATTAAATTCAGACGTTGATAATATAAAAGAAATCTTGTATACCTTAAAAGAAGACTATCAGAACGTTATTATCTGGTATTATCTGGATGACCTATCAATTTCTGAGATATCTAATGTATTAGGTAGGACAAAAGAGACTACTCGTGTCCTACTACACAGAGCTCTGAATGCATTAAAGGTTAAAATTAAAGAGAATTGATTCTTTTTAGCGTTAGTTAATTTGGTAGGTTGATAAACTTCAGAAGTGTAACAAAAATGACCTTTTTACGTCATAAATCTAGGTAAGGGTAAAAAAGCCTTTATTTCGTTTTTTGACTACATTTTTTGTGACAACATCTCAATTAATTAGGAAAATTAAAGAATTGAAGGGGGTAAAGCCCAATCAAGACTGGGTCTTACTTACTAAAAAACAGATATTGGGAGAAGAAGTAACCCCTGAATTGTTCCCATTCCTGAGGCCAGCTTATGCTGGTTTGTTTGCCTTGTTTCTACTATTGGGTCTCTTCGAATTCTCTCAGGGAGCCCTGCCTGGTGAATCTCTGTATTATTTCAAGAAGATTGTTGAAAGGGGCCAGATAATTATTTCGTCTGAAGAGGCAAGGCCCAGTTTCAATCTTGAGTTAGCCAATAAGAGATTAGAAGAATTGAATGAGATTGCCCTGGGTAATGAAGCAAAGAAATTAGCGCCAGCCATGCATGAATTTCAGATCAAAGTTGCAGAAGCTGCAGAGAACCTGACAAAAGTAAAGAAAATTAATAAAGAGATTGTTTTTCAAACCCAAAAATTAGAGGAAAATAAAGAGAAGGTGGAAAAAGTTTTGGCAGCAAAAATTGATACCGATGACTACGATACTGCTTTGTCCCAGCTAGTTGAAAGTCAGATTTTAGATTTAGAACAAAGAACGTTAAGCGAAGAAGATCAAGAAATTTTAGAAGCTGTAAGACAAGATTTTGAATCAGGCAATTATTCTGAAGCTTTGATAGGAATTTTGGATCTAAGCCAGAACGATCTTTAGGAGGTAATTTTATCATTAAAAGTTTTCCACAAGTATTTTTTTGACAATTTGATACAATATAAAATTGGAAGTCGCAGTTCGTGACTGATAGCTAGGGTCGCGAACAATTCCTTTCTTAGATAGAACTCAATTGGTTGAGATTCTAACTTTGTGTTCTACTAAAAAGGAATAAAGTGGTCGACGCGACAAAAGTAATAATAAATTAATCACTTAAAAGAATAAAAAGAATGACTATAAAAATGTCTATAACGAAGAAAATTATTTCGATTGCTACTGTTGTTGGTATGTTGGCCCCCATTGCCCCTGCTTTGGCTATAACAGCAGCTGATCTTCAGGTACAAATTGATGCTTTATTAGCTCAATTGTCCTCATTACAGGCTCAGTTGACTACACTTGAAGGGGGAGAAACAACTCCAACTGTTAGTGGTTGTACAATTACTTCTTTTGATAGAAGCCTAAAAGTAGGCTCGTCAGGAGAAGATGTTAAATGTCTACAGATTATCTTGAATTCAGCCGCCGATACCCAGGTAGCTGCAACAGGCGTAGGATCTTCTGGTAGTGAAACTACCTACTTTGGTCCTTTAACCCAAGCTGCAGCAATTAAATTCCAGGAAAAATACGCCAGTGAAGTTTTAGCTTCTTGGGGATTAACTACTGGAACTGGTTTCATTGGCTCAACAAGTAGAACTAAGCTGAATAGTCTCTTGGGCGCAGGAGTTCCTGGAACACCTGGAACACCTGGCGAAGTCGGCACTACAGCCGCTGTTTCTTTAGCTGCTGATACTGCAGTCGCAGGTGCTGTGGCTAAAAACTCTCAAGATGTACCTTTCACCAAGATTAGATTTTCAGCTGGTGCCACTGCTTATACCGTTACCCAGATTGTTGTTGCTCGAGGCGGAGTTTCAGCCGATGCTGATATTTCATCTATAAAGTTATATGATGGAACAGCCCAGCTAGGTTCAACTCAGGCCTTAAACACTAACACCCACAAAGCAACCTTTGGAAGCCTTTCATGGGAAATTCCTTCCTACACCGTTAAATACCTAAGTATTCTTGGAAGCATTGCTGCTTCACCTACAGTTGGAGATGTTATCCAGTTAGGAATTTCTGCTGCTTCAGACATTAGTGCAACGGTAAGTCCTTCAGGAACTTTCCCAATCATGGGAAACTTGAAGACAGTTGCTGGAATTTCAGTTGGTCGACTTGATGTTGACAAACAGGCTACTCCAGCTACCACCACTGTTCTATCTGGAGCTACTGACCAAGAAGTTGCTTGTTGGAAGTTTACGGCTGACAACACCGAAGGCTTCGACGTTAATTCAATTAAGGTTTCCCATGTTGGTTCTGCTGCTAGAGCTGACCTAAGCAATCTAGTTCTTAAAGTTTCAGGAACTCAGATTGGTTCAACCATGCTCAGTTTAGATGCTTCTAACCAGGTAATGTTTGACCTATCTGCTTCTCCTTTGAACATTAGAACTGGATCAGCTAAGACAGTTTGTTCTTACACTGATGTTGCTTCTGGAATTTCGACCTCAAGGACAGCAATCTTTGAGCTTACCCAAGCTACAAATATAGTGGCTTACGGTGCTAATTCCGGAGGAATAGTGACAGTTACTATTACCTCTGCTACTTTTGTTAAGCAGACCGGTAATACCATGACCATTGGTCAGGGTACTTTAACCGTTGCTTTGGATGCTGCTCAAAATCCTGCCGCTCAGAATTATGTTAAGGGAACCGCAAACAGATTAATTACTGCTGTTAAGTTCTCAACTGGTGCAAGAGAGGGAGTTAGGATGGTAAAACTTGTATTCACCCTAGGTGGAACAGGTTCTGCTACCGATATCTCTAATGTTACCCTTTGGGACGGAACCACTCAGATTGCAGGTCCTGCCTCAGTTATTGGTACTAGCGTCACCTTTGGTGCTAACACTATTGGTTACGATGTAACTGGACTATTTGATGTGCTGAAATCAGCTAATACTACTGTTTTAGTTAAAGCTGATGTTCCAACCGGGGCTGATTCTACAAAGACAGTAAGCCTGAGCTTATCTGCAGCATCTGATATTTCTGCCGATGGCCTAGGATCACAATACGACTTGCCTTCTTCAGCTATTACTGGAACAGCTACGGGTAACGCCCACTCTGTGACGGCTAATGGTACTTTATCAGTGGCTTTGGCTGCTGATACTCCACCTGCTCAGACTTATGTGAAGGGATCAACCGCAAAATCATTCACTAAGATTAACTTTACTGCAGGTTCTGGAGAGGACATGACTGTGACCTCTATTACAGTTAGATGTTATGTAGGATCTGGTACTGGATCCACTTGTGCTTCAGGAGACGTCACCAACGTTAAGTTGTTGAAGTCAGACGGATCACAGTTTGGATCAGTTGTTACCAGCCCAACAGCTTCTGCTGGATTTAGCGGTACTTTCACAGTTACAGCTGCTCAGACCGGATCCATTACCGTAGTAGCTGATATTCCTACCACTGCCGCCGCTGCCTCTGTTCACTTTGACCTTCCGGGAGCTGGAACAGTTGCCAGTGATATTACTTCAACTGGTGCTTCTTCTGCAGCTGATATTACAGAAACAGGTTCTGCCACTGGTAAATTAGTAACTATTGGTTCAGGATCTTTGACTATTGCTGCAGCCGCAGTCCCAGCCGATCAGACCCAGATTATTGGAGCCACTCAAATTCCTATTGTTGGTTTAGTACTAACAGCTGGAACAGGTGAGGATGTTAGGATAACTAAGTTAAAGTTCACCAGGAGTGTTCTTACTTCTAGTGAAGGTTCTTCAACTGACTTGTCTAACATTGCAATTTACGATGGATCTACCAGACTAACTGCTAATAAGCCTTGGGATGGCACTGACACCGAAGTTACATTTACAGCCTCTGATTTCTTGAACTTATTGGGGATTGATATTGTCAAAGGACAGCAAAAGACGGTTACCGTCAATGCTGATGTTCCTTCTACCGCAGTCAATCTACACGTAGTTGCTATAGGTATAGCCACCTCTACTGATCCTGGTAGTACTACTACTAGTGACGTTACGATTGTTGGGCTTTCTTCAAATACAAGTCCAGCTCCTACCGTAACAAAGGCCAATACGGCTTTGGAGGGAGCTAACTACAGCTCAAATGGTGATGGTAATGCTTATTATCTGACTCTTAACACTAAGGGTACTTTAACAGTAGCTTCAGCTGCTGATACCCCTGGTCAGGCAATTCAGTCTGTAGGGTCACAAGGTTATGCATCTCCGCCAACTGTTTCATTCTATAAGGCTTCATTCAGCCCAACTCTTGAGGCTAGTGATGTTAAGTCAATTACTGTAGAAAGATCAGGTGGTCGTGATTCTGACTTTAGTTCAATTACTATTTGGGATGGAACGACTCAGTTAGGTACAGCTCAGTCCCTAGTTAATGCTTCAACTACATTTAGTTTTGTAGCTGGAAGTTACTGGAGAATTGACGCTGTTAAAAACCTAACAGTCAAAGGTGTACTGAACGGTATTAGGCTTAGCACTGGTTCTGGATCTGAAACAGGTGATGCTCCTCAGCTTGGTGTTGATAACATCACAGCCGAAGGTGTGTCTTCTGGTTTGTCACCAACTGGCGCTGGACAAATTGACCTACTCGGTAATGCTCAACACCTGAGACAGTCTCAACCTACTATAGCTTTGGCCTCACCCGTAGATACAACTATAGGTGGAACCAAGCAGCTTATTAGGTGGACGGTGACAGCTGATGGAACTGACGATATTGCTTGGAAGAAAGTTATCCTTGATGTGTCAGGAGCAATAACCGTTGCAACCGTTAGCAATACAGTTGGTTGTATTAGTGGCGACACAGGTTGTACTGGAAAGACAGATGGTATATACACGTCTACTAGTAGTGACATAGGAGTATCTCCTACCCAGTTAATTGCTACCAGCTCAATGAAAATCTATGATGTTGGATCTGGCAGCGCAATTACAGCTACTACTACTGATACTGCCTGGACCGTTGATCAATCTACTTCACCTGGAACAGCTAGAGTCGCATTTGTAGCCGCCGCAGAACAAACAGTTGCTGCAGGCACTACAAAGACTTACTACCTAGAAGGTGCTTTCTTACAAGGTGGTGCTGCCGGTGACAGTATAACGACTAGAATTAATACCAGGCCTACCTCAGCTACTAGTGATACCTATGTAACAGTTGCAGGCACTACAGGAACCTTTATCTGGTCAGATAAATCAGGAGCTAGTTCAGGTAACGCACACTCTTCATTAACTGCTGACTGGACTCACGACTACAAAGTTTCTGGCTTGCCAACTTCTGTAAATACTTTGACCAAGTAGTAGGTTCGGACCGAAATCTTGAACTGAAATCTATTTATGCCTTTCCTTGTGAGGCAACCAAAAGCCGCTCCATTGGAGCGGCTTTTGGGTTCACTTAATATATTTTTTAGAGCAGCTTTTCAGTTTCTTGAATCATTTCTCTGATAGAGAATTTTTTCAGTTTTTCTTTAGCTTGACTTATTAATTCCTGAGCCAGTTTGGGATTTTTAATTAGTTTTAGCGTTTTTTCAGCTAATTCCTTAGAACTTCTGGGCTTTATTAGAATTCCTTCTTTCCCATCCTCAATTATTTCTGGTATAGCGCCTACATTTGTGGCTATAATTGGGACCCCTGAAGCCATAGCCTCTAAAATTATCCAAGGAAAACCTTCTTTTAAAGAAGGCAGAACAAAAACATCAAAAGCCTTTAAATATTTATATGCGTCAGGGATTCGACCCAATAGAAAAACTTGGTTTCCAAGGTCATATTTTTTGATTAGTAATTCCAGTTCTCTTCTTTGTCTTCCTTCACCGATTATTAATAACTTAAAATCAGCTTTCAAGAGATGTGCTGACTTTATTAAGTATTCCAAACCCTTTGTTTTATATAGATTAGCTACGCTGCCGATTAAAATTGTTTCAGGCTCCAATCTGTAGCCTGCAGGGAGTAGCCCAGAAAGCTTTTGGCGAGCCTCACCTTTTGATAAGAATTTTAGCTGATTAACGTCAATGCCATTATAAATCTTGACTATTTTTTCAGGCAGGCAAATTCTGTATTTTATTGCGATATCTCTGTCAACTTCTGAATTAACAACAATTTTATCTTTGAGGGGAGAGGTAATCTTTTCAGCCCAGAGGAGAGTTCTATTCATAAACCATGGCCTGGGATCGCGGAAAGACCAGCCACCGATTCGATATATAACTTGGAACTTAAAATCCGAAGCTCGAAGCTTATATAGGAAAGAGGCGATTGAACCCATTATGCCGGCCGAGGTAGAACATAAAAAAAGAGTATTAGGCCTTTCCTTTTTCAAAAGGTTGAGAATTTCTAATATTGAAAAAGGAACTTGCCAGGGTAGGGGAGTTCTTTTCATGTGTTTCAGATACACGATTTTGACAGACAGACTTTTTAGTTTTCTAAAAAGCTCACCATCTCCCTCACCGGCGGCAACCAAAATATCGTATTTATCCTTATTTAAATTGGAAGCCATCTCAAAAATATATCTTTGAGCTCCGCCGAATTCTGATTGAGTGGCCAAAAATATGATTTTTCTTTTATTATTGACAGTTTCCATAATATTCAGTAACGTTATAACATTCTACAATTTAAAAGGAGAAGATAAAATTGTCAGATAAAGTACATAATATAGGAATATGGGCTCATGGTCATTCTCTTGACCGTGATCCTGAAATATGGAAAAGAGTTATCTGGGGAGTACCTCCGAATAGACTAGGAAGGGCCTCTCTAGCGACATTGCTGGCTATAAAAAATAAAGCAAGACTACTGGGATTTGGAACTGGGTCAAGTCGAACATCGGAAGGTAAGATTGAGGCTGAAGTGATCCGGGACTTTATACTGGATAACTTCAATAATTTAGGAGAATTTCAACAGTTCAATGGAGTAGACCTCAGAGAGGCTAAGGATAAGATAAGCCGAATAGTAGAAGTTGACACAGCATCCAAGAATACCTATGAAGAACTTCAATGTGCCGCTAGAATCTTTTTAGAAAAAGGAGTAAAGACTGTGATTTTTGTCACAGATCCTGCTCACGGCTCTAGGGTTTTCAAAAATGCCTGCGAAGTCTTTTTAGAAAATAATAGTTTCAGCAACATCCTCCAACACTTCTCTGTTGCAGCAAGCGCAGTTCCTTACTCTGGTACTGCTGGTGATGTAGTTGTAGCAGAGCCTCCATATCCGTTACGTAAAGTATTCCAAAATATCATGCAGGCTCCAGAAGAAAGAAGAAAAGAAATCAACTTACTTCTCAAAAGATACCGCTTTGTTTAAAATACTCTCTGCTTTTGATTCAAAAATCGAAAGCATTTTTTATTGTAATAGTTTGACTTTTAACTCGTCTTATTTATAATAGACTATTGAATTTAGATAGGCAATTTTTTTATGTTCAAAAAAGTAGGCATTATTGGTGTGGGAATGGTGGGTGGCGCTTTACAGCGCTACTTTGAGAAAATAAAGAAAATAGAACCTCTTTTATATGATAGTGGTAGAAACTTAGGGTCTATTCAGAACGTCAACCAGGCAGAGGTTATTTTTATTTGTGTTCCTACCCCATTTAATAAAGAAAAAAACTATTTTGACTTATCTTATATTGAAGATGCAATTTCAAAAATTGAAGGTGAAAAAGTTATAGTTGTTAAATCAACAGCTTTACCCGGTACTACTGAATCTTTACAGCAGAAATATCCCCAACATAAAATATTGAATAATCCTGAGTTTTTAACTGAACTTACAGCCGATCAAGATATGTCTTATCCCGATCGTCAAATAATTGGTCACACTAAAGAGTCTTATACCGTTGCCAAAGACGTTCTCCAGCTCTTACCCTTAGCTCCCTTTGAGAGAATTTTGACAGCTACCGAAGCTGAAATGGTTAAATATTTTGGAAACACTTGGTTCTCGACAAAAGTCATATTTGCCAATCAAATTTATGATTTGTGCCAAAAATTAGGAGCTAACTATGACAGGGTTAGGGATGCTGCAGCTGCCGACAAAAGAATCGACAGAACTCATTTAGAGGTCATACACAAGGGGTACAGAGGATATGGAGGGAAGTGTTTGCCCAAAGACATAAAAGCTCTTATCCGTTTTGCCGAAGAAAGAGGGATTGATTTAAAACTTCACAAAACTGTTGATGAAATCAATGATAAACTCTTAAAGGAGCAGAATATTTCTGATCCGGAAAAACATAGTATAAGAGAATAATATGTCTAAAATTTTAGTTACAGGAGGAACAGGTTTTATCGGCTCCCACCTAGTAGATGCTTTAATTGAAAATAACCATCAAGTTTCACTTGTTGACAATTTAAGTACTGGTAGAAGGGGGAATATTAACCCAAAAGCTGACTTCTTTGAGACTGATATTAAAGATTTTAATAGGATCAGACCTCTATTTAATGGGATTGATTTTGTCTTCCACTTAGCTGCTAATCCTCGTATTCCTTTGTCTATTGAAAAACCAAGAGAGACAAATGAGGTTAATATTAATGGGACTTTAAATGCTCTGCTAGCCTCTAAAGAGGCTGGAGTTAAAAAATTTATCTACAGCTCTTCTTCTTCAGTATATGGGGATCAAGAAGAATTACCTGTAAAAGAAGGCATGACCTGTTCTCCCTTAAGCCCCTATGCTTTACAGAAATATGTTGGCGAAGCTTATTGTAAAATTTTCTCTGAGATATATGGATTACCCACAGTCTCTTTACGTTATTTCAGCGTGTATGGTCCTAGATATTCAAAAGAAGGAGAACATCTTCAGGTTATAGCTCTTTTTCTCGAAAAGAAAAAACAAGGCGAACCTTTGACCATCACCGGAGATGGAGAGCAGACAAGAGATTTCACTAGCGTTTTTGATGTAGTCAGAGCTAATATTTTGGCTATGGGATCAGGAAAAGTAGGAAAAGGGGAAGCTATTAATGTCGGAGGGGGAAAAGATTATAGCATTAAAGAAGTAGCCAAATTAATTGGAGGTGAAATTAAATATATCCCCTTACAGCCAGGCGAAGTAGACCGTAATTTGGCAGATATCAGCCTAGCTAAGGAATTATTAAACTGGGAACCTAAAATTAAATTAGAAGAGGGTATTAAACAATTACTAAAAGAGTTATGAAAAGAAATAAAACTGTACTAGTCACAGGCGGCGCTGGCTTTATTGGTTCTCATCTCGTTGAAGAACTTTTACAAAAAGGACAAAAAGTTATTGTTGTTGATAATCTTTCAACTGGAAGCTTAAAAAACATCGAACATCTTAAAAAGAACAAAGAATTTCATTTTATTAAAGGATCTATTTTGGATGAGAATTTAATGGAGGATTTAATAAAGAAAGTAGACCAAATCTATCACTTAGCAGCAGTAGTTGGTGTAAGAATGGTATTGGGGAAGCCTTTGAATTCTCTTTTAACTAATATAAAAGGGACAGAGATCGTTTTGAAGGAAGCGGCAAAAAGAAAAACGAAAATTCTATTAGCTTCAAGCTCTGAAGTTTGCGGAAAAGACGATAATATTCCTTTTGGAGAAGAAGACGATAGAACCTATGGTTCTGTCTATAATGATCGCTGGGTTTATGCTTTTGCCAAGGGAGTTGATGAATTTTTAGGTTTGGCTTATTGGAGAGAGAAAAAACTGCCCGTTGTTATCGTTCGTCTTTTTAATGTGATAGGTCCTAGACAGACAGGTAGATATGGCATGGTAGTGCCAACCTTTGTAAAACAAGCCCTTTCTAAAGGACCAATTACTGTCTTCGGAGACGGTAAACAGACTAGATGTTTTGCTGATATTCAGGATGTAGTAATAGCCTTAGTTAAGTTAATGGTAGCAAAGAATGCTGAAGGCCATGTTACTAATTTAGGCTCAGATTACGAGATAAGCATTAATCAATTGGCGAAAAAAGTAAAAGGATTAACTGGCAACTACTCCTCAGAGATCATTTATGTCCCTTACAAGAAAGCCTATCCTGATGGCTACGAGGATTTTAGGCGTAGGGTGCCTAATATTTCAAAAATCAAAAAGACGATCAACTACAGGCCAAGTGTTGGCTTAGAGGAAAGCATTAAAAGAATCATAAAGTATTACGACAACAAATGAAGATTTGTTTTGTCTCAATAGATGTCGAATCTGATTTTGCTGAGAATAAAAACTTTGAAGGAATAGAAAACTTAGACAAAATTTTAAGCATTTTTAAAAAGCACAATATCTCAGCTACTCTCTTTGTTACCGGGAATGTCTTAAGAAGATATGCCGAAATAGTAAAAAACTGGTCAAAACATTATGAAATTGCCTGTCACAGTTTTTCTCATCAATTTTGGAATACTTTAAATAATCAACAGAGAAAAGAAGAGTTGGAAGAATTTTCTGGTCTCTATCGAGGAATTTTTACCAGAAGCCCAAAAGGTTTTCGTGCTCCTTCTCATCTTATCGATGAAGAAGGATTAAAGCTCTTACAAGATAACAATTTTTTATACGATAGTAGTGTCGTTCCTCACTATCCTTTTTTTAAAAAATATCGAGGGTATAAAGGACGAGCCCCGCTTTTTCCTTATTGGCCAAATATTAAAGACCGTAGACAAAAGGGTCAAATGGAAATTCTGGAAATTCCAGTAAGAGGACAAATATTCGGAATTCCTTTAGCCGGAGCTTGGATTGCGCGACTTCCTTTTTCTTTTTATAGATTTTTATTTGAAATTTATCGTCCCTCCTTCCTTACAATAAATATGCATTCCTGGGATATTCTCGATACTCCCCAAAGAAAAAGTACTCCGGCTCAATTCTTGAGAAACCTTGAAGAAACCTTATTGTTATTAAAAAAGAAGAGTTACAAATTTCTAGAAGGTTTTCAGATTTATGAGTCAATTTCGAAGAATAGACAATAGAAAAGAGTGGCAGGAATTACTTAATAAGGTTTTGTTTAAAACCTTTTTTCATAATTTAGAATGGGAAGATTTCTTAGAAAATAATTTTAAATGGTTGAAATTCGAACACTATTTATATGGAGACGAGGTTTTGTTAAGTTTAGCCCGGTATAAAGTTTTTGGTAAAGAAAGACTAATTTCTCACCCCTTTTGCGAGTACGGAGGGCCGTTGCCTTTAAAAAAAGACATTGACGGTAGAAGGTTTAGGGAGGGTCTTTATTTAAACTTTAAGGATTTTTTTAGAATTAGCTTTCATCCCCAAATTCCAGCATATTTTAAAAACTTGGCTCTAAAAGAACCAGACAGTTCAAGGGATACCTATTTTATTGAAAATATTAACCAGAAAACTGAAGAGAATATTTTTTCTTCTTTCAGGAAGACGCTTCGCCACTCTATAAATAAAGCCCAAACCCAGAATCTTGAAATTAAAAAATGTGGAGATAAAGAGGAATTGAAATATTTTTATAATCTATATCTAAAAACTACCAAAAGACATAAAACCATACCTTATCCTTTTTCTTTTTTTCAATATTTTTTAGACTCCCAAAATTCTGAAATTATTCTAGCTAAAAGTGAGGATAAGATAATAGCTGGTAGCGTTTTTCTATTTTATGATAAATTTATACATTATTTTTTGAATGCCTCTGACGAAATACACAGAGACAAAAAAGCTAATTATCTGATTTTGTGGGACCAAATTAAAAAACATCTCAGAGGAAGCTATCAAGTTTTTGATTTCGGAGGAACAGGTAGAGGATCTGCTCTTGAAGTTTTCAAGAGGGGGTGGGGGACGAGGAGATATCCGATTTTTGAGCTGAAGAATTTTTCAGAGAATAAGCTGAAGAAATCAAAGCTAAGAAATATCTTTGGTCTTCTTCCCTCCTTTTTGATTAAAAAAGTCGGCTCTTATCTGCTTAAATATAAATTATAGGTAACTATGCGAGGTTATAAAAAGAGAAAACAGAAATGGGAAGGAAAGAATCGAAAATATGAATTAAATTCAGCTCGAGAAGCAACTATTATTCTAACCGTTAAAAACACACTTGAATTGTTAGGAAACAAAAGAGAAGGTGAGGTATTAGATATTGGGTGTGGTTTTGGAGAAATTGATTTGTTATTAGCCAAAGTTACAGATTTCAGAATTACTGGATGTGATATTTCTGAGAATGCATTAGGGATTGCCAGAAGCAATATTAAGCAGGCAGATTTGGCTGGTCGGGTCAAAATTGAAGAAGGGGATGTTTACAACCTTAAATATCCTGATAATTCTTTTGATGTTGTCCTGAGCTTTGGTTATGTATCAGCAGCCACTTACCCTGGAGTGCAAAGGGAGGTAGCTAGAGTTTTAAAACCAGGAGGTGTTTTAGTCTGTGATTTTATAAATTGTCTATCTTTCTATAAATTTCTCAATACTTTTGCAAGAATTATAAAAAGAAATGAGAACCCTTACTATATTTCTGCTGCTAGAATCAGTCAAGAATTTGAAAAAGCAGGTCTTATGTTTATAAACCAACGCTTCTTTAATACTTATCCACCAATAAACCTAAAGATGGATTCTGGTGTGTTCTTTACTTTCGAGAACACTATAGGGAAAGTGTTTCAAAATTTTTTAGGGAGGGTAAGATTAGTTAGCTTCCAAAAATTTAAACCTTAAAAATGTTTTTTGTTCACCCTCAAATTAAATTGAATAGAGAGAACTTAAAGAGAATATTTTTTAGTTTTCTGGGGAAATCTGATTTTGTTTCTTTGAAAAAGAAACTTTCTTTAATGTTCACTGAAAAACAGCTTGTTTTCACTGATATGGGGAGATCTGCTTTTAAGATTATTGTTGAAAAATTAAACCTGCAAAATTCTCAGATTATCATGCCAGCATATATCTGTGACATTTTTTACCCTATTTTAAAGCAATACAATATTAAGCCAATTTTTTTGGACATTGACCTTAATACTTTTAATGTTAATCCAGATAAAATTTCACAATCAGTTACTCCTCAAACTAAGGCGATTTTAGTAGCTCACACCTATGGATTACCGGTTGATATGGAGAGAATCAAAGAAATTAAGGGACCTATCATTATTGAAGATTGTGCCCACACTTTTGGAGCTAGATACCAGAATGAGTTTGTTGGAAATTTTGGCCAAGCCTCGTTTTTTAGCCTTTATAAACAGTTTCCGACCTTTCGGGGTGGGTTATTAATCTGTCCTAATAATTGGGATATTAATCTTTCCAAAACAAGTTTTAACACTAGAGATTTTATTTCATTCTTAAACTCTTTCCCTTTTTTTAGTTTTCTTTTTAAAACATTTGGAGAAAAGGCAGCTGAAAAAATGCCCAGGAAAGAGAAAACCCTAAAACCCAGTGCCCTTAATTCAGTTTCATTAAACTTTTTCTCTTACTTTTTGGAAGATTATGAAGAGCCTTTAAGAAGAAGAATCGCTCTTGCTTTATTCTTTCAAGAGGAATTAAAGAAGTTGGGGCTTTTAGTTCAAGAATCAACAAATAATGTTTTTTGTTATCTTTCAGCTTTAGTTCCTAAAGAATTAGAGGGAAAAAGAGATGAGTTAGTAAAAAAACTGAGAAGGGAAGGAGTTTTTTGTACTAGAATGTGGAATACTTCCAGAACCATTATTCTGAATCCAGACGTTCAACAGGAATATAATATTGATTTAAATGAATTCCCTAATACTGTTGAAGCTGCAAATAGGGTTATTAATTTTCCTCTACAGAATCATTACACCAAAAAAGACATCGAAAAAATAATACAGGCAATAAAAAAGGTTTTAACTAAACTATGAAAGTTTTAATACCGGTTTTACATTATTATCCAGTGATTGGGGGATTAGAAACATGGACCCAGAATATTGCAGAAAGGCTTTCTGATAAAGCCGATATCTTTATTGTTACTGGCAAAGTGAAAGATAAACCTAATAAAGAGAATTTAAGAGAGGTTGATATATCTAGAACCTCTCTGTATTCTCTGAGAGATCTTTCTTATTCTTCTCCTCTCTATATACTCACAGCTCTACCTTTTATCTTTTTAAAGTCTCTTTTTTTGATAAAGAAGGAAAAAATCAATATCTGCCACTGCCAAGGATTTCTCAGTAGTTTTTTAGGATATCTTCTTTTCAATCTGACCAAAACCCCATACGTTGTAACTGTCCAAAGATTGGAAAAAAATAGCTTCTTGAGAAAATTAGTCTACAGAAATGCTAAAACTTGTATTGCTGCTAGCTCAGCTATCAAAGATTATTTTATTGAAATTGGCAGCAAGGATATAGTAGTTATTCCTAATGGAATTGATCTGAGAAGATTCAGTAATTTAGACCGTAAAGAAAACAGAGCAAAATTAGGCTTAGACAACAAGTTTACGATAATGACTATAGCAAGACTGGAGAAGGTTAAAGGAATAAGATACTTGATTCAATCACTACCTTTATTAGATATTAACTACCAGTTACTGATCGTTGGGGATGGTTCAGAAAGGGAAAGCTTGGAAAACATGGTAAAGAAGTTAGGATTGGATAATAAAGTAGAATTCTTGGGGCAAATTCAAAATGAAAAAATTCCAGACTATTTAATCGTTGCTGACTGCTCCATCTTACCTTCTTTAAAAGAAGGCTTTGGAATAGTGATCTTAGAGGCGATAGCCTCAAAAGTTCCTGTTGTAGCTACCAGGGTGGGTGGTATTTTAGATATAATCGAGGATGAAAAAACAGGTCTTTTAGTAGAATCTAAGAATCCGGACCAAATCGCAAAAGCTATATATAGAATTTATTCCCAGCCAGAACTGGCTAGGGATTTGGTGGCTAATGCTAGCTTAAATTTAGTAAAATATGATTGGCAAAATATTACAGGGGAGGTTCATAAAATTTATAAACGATTAATCTTATGAAGATATTGTTAGCTACACCAACTTATCCACCAGAAATTGGAGGACCTTCTCAATATGCAAAGAATTTGGCGGAAAAATTGAGAGAAAGAGGCACTAAGACAGAAGTCGTTTCTTATAACAACTTAAAAGAAAGCCCTCGACCTTTTAAATTTTTCATCTATTTCTTGAATCTTTTCAAAAAAGCTAAAAACAGCCAAATAATCTATACCTTTAACCTTATTAGTTGCGGCCTACCTGCTTTTTTTTGCAGTAAAATTTTAAGGAAGAAATTTCTCATAAGATTAGGTGGTGATTTCTTATGGGAGCGGGCAGTGGAATTAGGAAATATTAAAAAGACTTTAAGAGAATATTATCGAGAGCCCAAAAGCATAATGGAGAAATTTTGGTTATACTTGATGGAAATAGTCCTAAATTCGGCCAATAAAATAATCTTTACTAGTAACCTGCAAAAAGAAATTTACAAGAAATATTTTTGCATTAAAGAAGAAAAAACCATAGTCCTTTCCAACCCGTTTCCAGAATACAAACCATTAAGTTATCGGCTACCAACCGTTAATTATCAGATATTATATGCTGGCCGTCTGATAAAGCTTAAAAACTTGGAAATCCTGATCGAAACTTTTGCCAGAGTGATGGAAAAAACCAATATTGCTATAACATTAAAATTAATAGGAGAAGGACCAGAGAGAGAGAGTTTAGAATTGAGAATTAAAGATTTGGGGCTGGAGAACAAAGTAATTATAGAAAAATCTATTCCTCACTTCGCTTTATTAAAAGAGATTGAAAAAAGTTATTTTTGTATTTTACCCTCCTTAACTGAGATTTCACCAAATTTTGCCCTAGAATGCATAAGACTAATGAAACCGATCTTGTTAACTAAAGAAACTGGGATTTACGAAGATTTTAAAACCAACCTGACTTTTATTAATCCTCAAGACGAAAAAGACATTAGAGAGAAAATACTCTATCTCTTAGATGAAAAGAACTACCAATCTTATATTGAGAGAATGAAAGATATTCCAACTTCTTACTCTTGGAATAATGTGACAGAAAAACACATTTCATTATTCAAAACATTGACATGAAAAAAGTTTTATTTATTAGTGTGACAAATTATAATTTCGAGAAAGAAGAGTTAGTTTCGCATCTGGAAGACAAATTTAAGGGTTTAGCTCAAAAAATAAAGCCTTATGTTTTGGCCAAAGGTAAACCTTTCCACAAAAGGATTTGGGATACTGATTTCTATCTTTTAAAACCAGGAGTTCTCTTTTGGCCCCTAGCTTCTATCTTGGCTTTTTATTTATGTTTGGTAAAAAGAATTGATGTGATCATAGCCCAATCTCCACTCATTGAAGGATTTATAGGTACAGTCTTAAAGAAAGTCTTAAGGAAAGAATTAATTGTTGAAATCCACGGGGATTGGAAAGAGGGTCCTTTTCTTTCAAAAAGAAGAAGGTTCGAAGCTTTACAAAAGAAGATCGTTCCTTCCTTGGCTAAAATAAGCTTTAAAAATGCTGACAAGATTAGAGCAGTAGCTGCTTATTTGATCAGAGAGGCAAAGAGATTTGCTCCTGAGAATAATTATTTTTTGTTTCCGACCTTTACTAATCTAGACTCATTTTCAAGAGAAAAAGATACAAGCTATCAAAAGTTTATTTTGTCTGTCGGGCAATTAGAAAAAGTGAAAGGAATGGATGTAGTAATAGATGCTTTCAATGAGATTAGTAAAGAATTTCCTGATTTTAAACTAATAATTATTGGCGAGGGCTCTCAGAGGAAGAATTTAGAACTTAGAATTAAGAATTTAGGATTAGAAAATAAAGTAGAGCTCAAGGGAAGATTGTCTCTTGAACAGACAAAAAACACCATGAGAGAATGTTACTATTTCATTTTACCTTCTTTATCCGAGGGATTACCTAGGGCATTAATGGAAGCAATGGTTTTGGGAAAACCAGTGATCGGGAGTAATGTCGGTGGAATACCAGATTTAATAAAAGATGGTCAGAATGGTTTTCTATTTATTGCCGGTGATTCCAATGAGCTAGGTAAAAAAATGAGAATTCTATTAAATAATAAAGAGTTATCGCTTAATATGGGACAGGCAGGCAAAGAGCTTATAAAGAATAATTTTTCTAATAAAAAATATATTGAAAATTATATTAAGATGGTTAATCTTTAATCACCACCATGAAACTGTTAATCATTACTCAAAGAGTAGATATTAATGATAGTAATTTAGGTTTTTTCCACAGCTGGTTAGAAAAGTTTTCTGAAAGATTAGAGAAAGTATATGTAATTTGCCTATGGCAAGGAGAACATAATCTTCCAGACAATACCATTGTTTATTCAATGGGGAAGGAAAAAGGATATTCTAAGTTAGTACAACTTTTTAATCTCCAAAAAGTTCTCTTAAAACACATCAGAGAAGTTAACGGTATTTTTATCCACATGTCACCGATTTACGCTATAGTTAGTTTTCCATTAGCTAAAATTTTTGGAAGTAAAATGATATTGTGGTTTGTTCATAAATCAGTTAATTGGAAATTGAAATTGGCTGAAAAATACGTAGATAAGATTTTAACTGCTTCAAAAGAAAGTTGTCGCCTAAGAAATAGCGATAAGATTGAAATTGTGGGTCATGGTATTGATATAAATCAGTTTCAACCCACATATCATACTCACCCTTCATTAATGCTCAGAATATTATCAGCAGGAAGAATCGCTCCAGTCAAAGATCTAAAAACTCTAATTAGAGCTATAGATATTTTATTTAATCAAAAAAACATTAAAGATATTAAGGCAAAGATTATTGGAGAACCGCTTTTAGATTCTGAAGTAATATATTTAAATAAATTGAAAAATTTAGTAAGAGAAAAGAAACTAGATAGCTGTATAGAATTTTTTGGGGGTCTGCCGCACGCTCAGATGCCAAGACACTATCAAAACTCTGATTTAATCATAAATCTTAGCCAAACAGGAAGTATTGATAAGACAGTGCTAGAGGCTATGGCGTCTGGTTGTTCAGTTTTGACTTGCAATGAAGCGTTTGTAAATATACTAGACGATAGATACTTTTTTGAGAAGAAAAACCCTCAAGATTTAGCTGAAAAAATCATTAGTTTTAAAAATAGCCCTCGAGAAGAAAATTTAAGAGAGATAATAATTAAAGACTATAATTTAGATAATCTAATCGATAAAATAATCTCAAAGTTTTATGTGCAGCATTAATGGCTTTAGTTTTCAAGACAGAGACCTGATTAGGAAGATGGTTCATACGACCAAGCACCGGGGACCGGATCAAGAAGGTTTTTATTATGGCGATAATGTGTCTTTGGGATCGGCCAGACTCTCTATTATCGATTTATCTGAAAAGGGAAGGCAACCAATCTGGAATGAAGACAAATCAATCTGCGTGATTTGCAATGGAGAGATATATAATTACAAAGAAATAAGAAAAGATCTTAAGCGGAAAGGCCATAAATTTTCATCTAATTCAGACACAGAAGTCATCTTACATCTCTACGAAGAAAAAGGAGAGAAGCTTTTAGATGATTTAAATGGAATCTTTGCTTTTGCTATTTTTGATAGAAATATAAATAAGCTGTTCTTGGCAAGAGACAGGTTTGGAGTAAAACCACTTTATTATTTTTTTGATAAAGGAAAACTCATTTTTTCTTCTGAGATTAAAGCAATTCTCTCTCACTCAATACCTAGAGATATTGATCAAGACGCCTTATCTCATTATTTCCGCCTTTTCTTCGTCCCCAGTCCCCTTACTTTATTTAACAAGATTAAGAAACTTCCTCCGGCTCACTATTTAACTTATCATGATAAAAAGGTCACTGTTGGCAAATATTGGGAACTTAAGGATGCCCCAGAGATAAGATCAAAGGAAGATGCAATCAGAGGAATAAAATCTTTGCTCAGAGATTCTGTAAAACGTCAACTTATATCTGATAGACCCTTGGGTATATTTTTAAGCGGAGGGGTTGATTCAACATCTGTTTTAGGAATTGCTTCTGAATTCATTCAAGGTAAAATTAAAACCTATTCAGTCGGGTTTGATATTAAAACAGAACAAGAAAAATTTAATAGAGATTTTTATTTTGCTCGTCAGACCAGCCAATATTATGATACCGACCATCATGAACTTTTGGTGAGTGATATCGATGCTAGAGATAGTATTGAAAAGGTAATTTGGCATATGGAAGAACCAGTTCCTAACCCTACCCAGATTGCAACTTTTCTTTTAGCAGAAGAGGCCAAAAAAGAAGTCACCGTAGTTTTAGGAGGAGATGGTGGAGATGAAATTTTCGGCGGGTATCCAAGATATTATTACAGTAAATTAATAGACAGATATCAGCTTTTTCCTTCTTTCCTAGGGGAGAATATTTTTCCTTATTTCATTGAATTACTATTTAATAGGAGAGGATTAAAAGAAAAACTGAACACTCCGCCTGGAATCTCTCGCTATCTGTTATTCATGGGACAAAAAGAAAAAATCTTAAACCGAGTTTTAAATAAACAATTTGAAGGAGGTTTAACTGAAGATTTTTTTAAAAAACACTATCCCGAGAATAAATTTAAGGATCAAAACAAGTACCTTATGTATTTAGATCTCTCAACTTGGCTCCCTGACGAATCTTTACTTCGTTCCGACAAAATGACCATGGCTTTTGGGCTAGAGGAAAGGGTGCCAATTTTAGATCATCGATTAGTAGAGTTTGCATTTAGGATTCCTACTAAATATAAAGTGCGTGGTAAAAAGAATAGTAAATGGATTTTTCAGCAGGCAATGAAAGAATATTTACCTCCTCATGTTTTTGAAAAAGAAAAAAGAG
>JANBVM010000005.1:0-38623 GCA_024239015.1 Patescibacteria group bacterium
AAATAAGTCAATTCGTATAAGGATATGATAAAATGTATAAAAAATACTTAATTCAAATAATAATAATTATGTTGATTGTGCCTCAATCAACGGGATCATCAACTTTTGTATTTATGGAAAAAGAAAGCAATCCTAGTCAAAATATGAATAGTTGGTGGAATTATGATACAGGAAATGAAACAATTAATTCATTTGCTATGTTTAATTCATCGAACAATGTAGAAGTTAATACAAGTCTTGTTAATATCAAAGCATCTTGGAATAATCTAGTGGATATTACATTAAGATATGATGCAAATATTGGAATTCTTGTTGGAATGAATATTAGTATTAATGATCCATCAGTAATTTATTATCATAATATTCATAGATACTCTTTCTTTAATTATAGCGAATATGCAGGATCATCTATTATGGTTCGACAAACAACCGATCAAAAAGTAATATCAATTGCTGAAAATGTTACTGCTATTTCTTCTGTAAATTATACTATGAATATTTCAAATTTACAAAATTATATTCTAAATAATGAAACAATAAAAGTATATAATTTTGATGGAATTATAAGAAACACATTAAAAGTTTCATATGGCAACAGATCAAGGTCAGAGTATTATTCTATAATACAATCCTTTGGGAACGGAACGACAGGTCGTGATCATTATTATTCAAATGGGACAGTTATTAGTACTAGAAATTATTACCCCATAGATCAAGATTTAGATCACGTTTGGGGGTATTTTGCTCCAAGTCTTTATAGAGTAGTTGAATCACACTATGATTATGATTATCCTCTTGGTCTTGATAAAATAGGTCTTGATAGTCTTACATTATTAAATAAAAAACTAATTGATTATTCTCTTTATGATGATAAAATTATAACTGGAATCAATTCAAGTGTTTTTACTACAAAAAGTAGTGATTATACCAAAAGTACAACTTTAATTGTTCCTACAAGTTCTAGTATTTCTTCAAGTATATTATCAAATAATAATGATTCATCTTTTCCTATAATGATTACTGTTTTATTAATTCCAATTATTGTTCTATATAAAAAACGGAGATAATATTATGACTGACGGTACTTCAAAGGTTTGTAGAAAATGTGGATTAATCTACCCTTTCAATTGGTTCTATAAACAAATAAGAGAAAATGGAACATATGGAAGGCGAGCTCAATGTAAAAAATGTTTGTTAGATACAAAACACAAATATCTTGCTAATCCCGAAAATCGAAAAAAACAACAAAAAACTTACAAAGAATATCATAATAAATTGGAAGTTAAAAAGAGAAAAAGAAATAATAGAATTATTTGGGAAATAAAAAATAAAGAAAGGACAGCTATAAATTTAAAAAGGTGGAAGAAAGAAAATCCAAACAAAATAAAAATATTACGATTAAGACAAGCACGCAAAAGAAGTAATGATCCTTTATGGAGAATGCAAAATAATATGAGTAGAGCCATTAGAAAATCATTGAAAGATAATAAAAATGGAAGCTGGACAAATCTAGTAGACTATTCTATAGAAGAATTAAAAATGCATTTAGAACAAGGATGGGAAGATTGGATGAGTTGGGATAATTATGGTAGACCTAAAAATGGGGAGCAAAAGTGGGTAATTGATCATATAAAACCACAGGTTTTATTTATTATTATAGATCAATATTGTCAAGAATTTAAAGATTGTTGGGCATTAAATAATTTACAGCCTTTAAGTTGGATCGAAAATTCTAAAAAACACGCACGATATATGGAGGGGGCTTAACATCACAGATGGCACAAGTCGCTGGGTAAATCTGCTAATGACAGATATCCTACCCAGTATTTTTGATACAACCGGTGGAACATCCGCTCCAACCACCGGGTATATTATGCAAAGCGACGGGGATGGCACAATCTCTTGGGTTGATGCTTCGGTAGTTGCAGAAGCAGATATAGGTCTTACCAATCTTGATGATGTCACTCTTACCAACCCCCCTGATAATCTTGAAATTCTACAATATTATACCACCGGGGGATATTGGAGAAATCAAACATTTACCGAAGCAGATATTCCAACAAAAACCTATGTTGACAGTTTAGATCATCATACAATTTTTAGTCCGGGTGTAGTTACGGCTCATACTGATATAATAAGTGCTGGAAGTCAATCCATAATTACTACTGCGGAAAGAAACGATTTACATCCTGCAGTCACAACTCTATCTGCAAGTGCAATTACTACTGGTACTTTTGGTGCGGGAAACTATGTATTTCCAAGTAATCTAGATGTTGGAGCTGGAATCGATGTTAGTGGTAGTGATTCAACATTTACAACTAAATCTGATATGTCTCCAATTCGAATCAACAGTGCGGGTTCATTTGCCACAGGTGCGGGATTAGAAATAGAATATAGTAGTGGTAATGCCTTTATAACAGCATATAATAGGTCTACATCAACCTACCTACCTTTATATTTACGAGGATCGGTAATAAATGTTCTAGGTAATGCGAATTTCGATGCTGGTATTGATGTGACAGGAAGCGGAATTGCTTCAACAGGTTTTCACGTTCTTAATGATGCAACAGATACTTTTAAGCCATTAACTGTATTTGGTGAGGGTATTGCATCAATTGGTAATTTTGGAATGTTATTATGGAATACTAGCGGAATTACCGGAGATTGGGCTACTGCTATTTTCACCGCAAATCAATCCAATAGAAGAATTAGTTTTCTCAAACAAAATTCTGCGGGAACACCAACTTTACATGCTCATTTTACAGAAATGGGGTATTTCGATGGAGATGATAGTAGTTTTAATGTTAATGGTAATATTACACTTTCAGGAACAGTTGATGGAGTAGACATAGCAGGTAGAGATCACGCACCTGTTACATCTTTACCTGCAAGTAGTATAACAGCAGGAATATTCGGATCAGGAAATTATGCTATAGCGGGAAGATTGACTGCGTATGATGGACAGGCGTTCCGATATATGATGGGTTGGAATGGTGCAAACTATAAACATGGTATCTATTCAGTTCACAGCAGTACTACCTTAGCTTCTGAGTCAATAAGTTTTTATTGTTGGACACCGGGTGTTGATGCAAATCTAGGCGATCCAACAACGTACATGGTTAGAATGGGAGGAACTTATTTTACTGCGTATAATGACATATATTTCCCTGACCTTCCTAATGAGTCTGGTACTTATTATATGAGATGGAATACTAGCGGTGGAAAAATATCATATACTTCATCTTCTGCGAGATTTAAACGAGATATAACTTCTCTTGTTATACAAAACTCTGAACGGATCTTTGATTTACAGCCAAAACGCTTTTATTTTAAAGGAGATGGAGTAGACGCTCATCCTCAGATTGGATACATATCAGAAGAGGTCTTTGAGATTATCCCGGAGGCTTGTTCATATTCTCATGAACTTGTCCCACTTGGAGTAGATGAAAAACCTGTATATGACGATGAAGAAAGACCGATTCGGGTTGAAAAACTAGATATAGATGGAAACCCAATTAAGATTCCTGAAAATGTAGAATATCAGCTTCTTATTCTATTCTTAACAGAAGAACTTAAGAAATCGAATAGTCGAATATTAGATCTAGAGAGTGAGATCGCCACAATAAAACAAGCAGTTGGTATTTAATAAAGATGGATAATACAAAAACTACAAAAATCTCGCAATATTTATAAACAATTAAAATAAATAAATTATAATGGTAGAACCACTATTAGACCGATTTGAAAAAATAAAAGATAAACAGATATCTGAATATACAATAGAGGAAGTAAAAACACTTTTAGAAATTCTTAGTAATCAATCAATAACATTAGTATCAATTCCACCTATAATAGAAAAAATACAGGATGAAATCGCCGGATTTCGACAAAATGCAGCTATTCGATATGTTTCTAAACAACATTATGATACTAAAATGATGCAATTAGAAGAAGAAACCAAAAATTTACAAAAAGCTGTGTCAACATTAAGTGAATTACTAAAAGAACTAAAAACTAACTAGGATTCTCTGCTACCTTCATAATAATTTCTTCACTGGTCAATTGTTTAGTATTTGCCTCAAATTTCAATACAGTCCAAATTGATATTGTTCCTATACTCCCTGATAAGAAATCACTTGCTAACCATTGGTGTTGAATTTGTCCTGTTGCCAAAGCCACTTCAATTAAAACTCTACCATCGATAATGTTAGTAGTAGCAGCAGGAACTATAAATTTAACAAATGTCTTACTTTCTGCAATGGTCAAATCTAAACCGGAATTACTTAGATCCTGAACTACTCCCGCTTTGTTTTTAACTACAAAATCTAAGGGAGGCATGTTGTCAGTGATATATAAAGTATCGATCACTGTAGTTGTTGTACTCACAAATAATGATTGGGTAAGGTGATATATAATTATTGTTAATCAATGTTGATTATCAGATCAAGATCGAGAACAGGCGTGATTATCAGATCAAGATCGAGAACAGGCGTGATTATCAGATCAAGATCAATTCCGTTTGGTTCTATGGGTGCTGCCATGTTGTACTCAAATTAAACTACAATAGATTAATATTAAAGGATTTGGATGTTCAAATCAATGTTCAATTAATTAAAGAAATTTTAATATTATTAATAAGATATTTCAATACTTTTAAAATGAAAAAATTCACTCCTAAATAAGAGTGAAAGTTGGAATTGCAATTATAGTTAGTGCTAGACCCCAAGAACTGAAAAAAGCAATTAAAAGTGCAAAGGGGTTATATGATTACCTAAGTATTTGTGTTGTTGAACATAAAGGAGCAAAATTAGAGAAAACGATAAAAGTTGCAAATCGTTATGGAGCAATTGTTTCCAAATATAAGGTTAGAGTAGGATGGGATCATCCTTTTATCGATGATTTTGCATCTGCTAGGAACCAAGCCGTAGAGTTTCTTCCTGATGACACCGATTGGGTTTTTATTTTAGATTCTGATGATATTGTATTAGATCCTGAAGAAATTCGAAATCATTTGGAAGAGATGAAAAAACCAATGGTAGCAATGGTTCGCATTTTGGCTCCTGATAAACTTTCATCATTGTTACAAATCCGGGTTTGGTCAACTGATGTAGATATATATTGGTTGGGTCGAGTCCACGAATTACCTCAATTTGATAAGGATAAAATCGAGCTTGTTTCATTACCCGATGTAAAAATTCATCATGTTCCTAAAAAGACCAAAATTCATCACAATCGAAATGATATTATTCTTAAAGATATGATTGATAATGGTGAAGCAACTTCAAGAGAAAACTTCTTCTATGCTGAATCTCGTTATATTCAGTCTCTTCAAAGAAAGAAGGGATGGAAAAAAATAGAGAAAGAAGCAATTAAATCATTTACTAAACTTAAAGATCTAAAGGACATTTATACTGCAAGATACAAAATTCTTTGTTATTTGGCAGATTATAGTATAACTAAATCAACAAATGATAAATCGCCGCTTGATCCTGCAATTGAACATATTTTAGATGCTTTGAAATATTCTGTTTTTTATCCTGAACCCTATTATTTAATGGGTAAAGCATTATATCTCACCAACAAAATGAATAATGCAATTGGATGGTTAAAACAAGCGCTTGAACTGCCTGAGGTAGTTTCCATTTGGCATTCAACCAATTATTTTAGAAGATCTTTGCCTGTTGAACAATTGGCTTTTTGTTATCTTGAAATTGGTAATAATAACAAAGCCTATGAATATCATGCTCTTGCTAGAACATTAGATGATAGTTTAAAGAAAAATGATAAGTTGTTTGGTGTTGTTTAAGGAATACAATTAAATATTACAAATTCAATATTAATATAATGAGCGATCTAGCATGGATGGGATTGAAAAATGATAGATCCCCTCTTCCTAAAGATCAGCAAATTGCTTTGGTTAATGCAATTACAGAAGAGATTTTAGATACTAGTTCAGTTGATCTTACAACCATTGACGAAGAAGAGGAAGACATTGATGAAGCAGAAGATACTGGAATAAGTACTAATGATTTTGATGATATTGACAAAATTCACCCTTATGAAGCCTTGAAACTGGTTTTGGGTACATTACGAACAATAAAACAAAGGGCAGATATATATTCAGACAAAGACAACGCAGATTGGGGAAGAATTTCTCTTTCCGCCGTAAAAGAAGCACGTCATGCAGTAAAAGACATTCTTCCCATATGGGAAGAGATGGAAAATCGATTTAATGAAAAGAAGGAAGAATGGGTTAATCAATTAATAGATTTTAATTGTAAATATATTACAAAAGAGTTTGGAGAGGGTCAAATGTTACATTATATGGAAACACTTAATGAATTTAGAAAATCAGTAGAAGAAGAAAATAAAAAAATCGCCTAACTATAAAGTTAGGCTGAACAAAATTTTCCCAAATGTTCAAGAGCAAGTAGATATCTCGCTCTTTTCATCGATTTTGCTCGATCTTTGGGTTTTCCTGCATCGTAAGTTGAAAGAGTTCCTAGACATTTATTACAAACAAAATTATATTCTTCGTTACCAATATCTTTTTCTTCGTAGTATTCTTTCAACTGTTTAATTTTTTTCGTATTACGCTTGTAATAATTATGATCAAATTTTTCGTTTGACATTACCCCAAAAGGGGATAATCTAAATAGATTATCACATTTTAAAAAAATCAATAGGAATGAATGCTTTAAATCCCAATTTTGACAATAATTTGTAGGTTTTATTCTTTTGCCGACCATGATCAGAAGGTGATTGATTTGCTAACCAAAATATTTGCATAATATCAAATTCTTTGGTTTGGCACATCAATTTGAAATGTTTTTCTAATCTTTCATCAGAAAAGTTAATTTCAACTCGTTTCTCTGTTGGATCAAATCTTGGTGGTGGAGTTATTTTCCTTAAACTTTGTGCTCCTTCATCATAGAAATCATTTTCTCCAACATAGATATAAGGATTAGCATTTTCAAATACCCACCGAGTAGGATCTACAATTGTATCATCCTTTTTTCGAACCCAACCATGTCTAGAAACTAAGTTCCCCGCAAACATTGATTTGGGATGAATGTTTCCCGTCCACAACCCATAAACGGCAATACCGTCAATTATTTTATGCAATTCAAAAAGCGTTGCTATATAATAACATTGACCTATCCATTCATCGGTCGTTTTATTGATTTTCTTTTCGATTTCGGAAATAATTAATTTCTTCATCTTACCCCGAAGGGGAGCAACCTAAAAAGGTCACTCTATCTCTATCTCTCAAAGATTTCAGGATTGCTTAATGCTAATACAGTACAGTTTGCTCCAAGTTTTGCTAATCTATCTACATAATCTCCACTTAAATGAATTGTATCGCTAGAATAGGATTGATTGTCATGTCCAAGTTCATGGAGAATTAACTCCAATATTGATTTAACACTATTATCAAACCATGATTTACCAAGTCTTCCAACATTAAATGTTAAGATTGAACCATCATACATTGCTAATGTATTTACGCCTTTATTATCGATAAAATCTACTTGGATTTTTTTTCCAAGTAATCGACTTCCAAGAGTTTTGGTAAAACTTTCAACCCATTTCATGCCTTCAGTCTTATTAATTGTTCGCAGATATTTTCCATCCGTAAAAGATGTAGAATATGCAGAGCTAGAAGAATGTACAAATCCTGATGATCTAGCTCGTTCCCGAATTGTGGGATCGAGTGTGCGTGGATGCACAATTTGTTTACCATCAAGTATCGCTTGCTCATTTGCTCTTGCGTCAGGCGACCACAAAACTGCTTTTGGATACTTTCGTGTCCAAATGTGTTTAAAAGTCCTGTCATCAATGTTCTTTGATGAAAGAGCTTCATTTACCCAATTCTGTGATCGATCCTCTTCAGTGAGCAAACTTGCGACAACATTTGCACAAGCCCCTCTGACTTCTTTGAGGTATTTTGGAGAGATTGTATCTCTCTTAGTATCTAATGGTACTTTCTGTTGAATGTCATAGGAGAACCTATCTTCTTCCAGTTTTTGTACAGGAATACCCATCTCGTAAATCCAAGCTTCTTTTTCTTCGTAGACAAAGATCTTGGTATTTCGTCTTGGGATAACCTTTTTTGTGTTCTCATCGAGAAACCATGTAGGCAATATAGCAGATGCAACTTTTAAAGGTTCAATATATTCAAGATTATCTTCAAATAGAAATTTTAATTCATCTTTCCAATCAATTTTGTAATAAATATTAATTCCTTTAGGAATTTTTACTCGCTGAATAAAATCAGCAAAATATTCCATAGTTTCGATATCGAAATCTATATAGAAAAACAGATTAGATCCTTCTGTTGTTTTGGTTCCTGAATTGTAAGTTCTTGTTCCATCTTCATTGAAATATACTATTCCAGTAGTGGATAATAATTCCGCGTGTTTGGAATGAGACAATACAATTTTTTCACCCTGATTAAATCGACCTCTAACCTCTGCGAGATGTCGCTTTGGTGTGTGTCGAAACAACGTAAAGGAATCAGATAAATCTGCAAATCCTTTGGGAGCATTATCAAGTGCTTGAATCGATGTTGGAGTAACTACAATTTTACCAATTGTAGCTCCATTTCGTTGCTCGTCTAGTATGTTTGCCAACAGTTCTCGAAGTGAATGTCTTACAGGAAAAATATCTCTTAATCCCTCAACAGAAACTTCAAACCATTGATCAGATGTTTTTGTCATCTTACCCAAAGGGAGCAGAAACTAAAAAGTCTCTGCTTTATTTCAAATCTCCATCTTCTATTTCATAGATAATCTGATCAATAAGATCATTCATGTTCTCATTATTATTGAAGCCGCCACAGGCGCCCACAACGATTGTTTGATCATCCCACTGATTTTGTAGTTTTTTGAGAAGATTTAATTTTTCTGTTGTAGTTAACATCTTATGGGTATCAAACCGATTCTAAAAAGAATCAGTTTGATTTTTATGTTGCGGTAACTCCAAGATGTTTCAGAACCAAATTTAAAGCATTAACAGTGATATAACTTGTTAATTTTTTAAAATCATAAGGAAGCAAATATCGTTCTTTTTCAATCCATTCTTTGAAATGATATCGATATATTTCTGTTTTGATAAATGGATTGAAAGCAAATTTTTTCTTCTGCTTCTCAAAATTATCTAGAAATTTATCCCTTTGGTCTTTGAAATCCATCGTTTGTTGATACCGGGTTTCAAGTTCTTTAGTATATTCTTCTAAAGTCATCTTACCCAAAGGGAGTAGATATTTAAAAATATCTACTTATCTTCTTTAATGTTATCAATCGTTATGGTTGTACTATAAACGTGTGCTTTGGCAGTAGCTTCACATTTAAGGTCGTTGCATTGCACCGGCACTTCAATGGTCACTTCACCACCAACATTCCACATTTCGACTTCCATTTCATCATTATAATGATTGATCCATTCGTGTTTATGTTCTTCTGACATTACTGCTCAAAAGAGCAAACTAAATAGTTTACTTTTGAGTTCCACATTCTTGACATTGCGAATAGCTGTATCTATCTACATGTGTACTTCCTTCAATATAAGAATGCTTGGTGTCTTTTTTACATTTATTACAAAATTCTTCATATACGTCAGTGACTTTACTCCATGTATTATCTTCTACACATTGTTGAGCCCAAGTTAATGGAGATGGTTCATAATAATCGTTGTCATCATATTCATCAGACATCTTACCTGAAATCAGAATGATCTCAAAAGATCATTCATTAGTAGATTCAAGATATTTCTTGAGTAAATCAAATGTTGTTTTAACAATAGATCGCCAGTGTTTTCTTGAAGATCCTTCACAATTATGAACCATACTTTCTGCAAACGGTATTTCTTTATTATTTTCACACCAATAAATAAATCCTTTATAACTAGGTATCCATCCCATTTTATAGGCAATCTGATATTCGCCCGGTTTTGGTATTGGTGGTAGATAATCATCATCATACAAAACACTTTCTTTGGGTCGGTCTATCTTTCTATTTTCAAGAAGATGCCCTTTAAGTCTATAATGACATATTAATTCCCATTCACGCTCAATTGTATCATTTTTATCTTCAAAAAATTCGCAACTTATTATTTCAAAGGTTTTATTTTGTTTTTTCCAAAATTGTTTTTCGTGCTGATCTATTCTTGCAGAAAAATCACCACTATATCCTATATATATTGAGTTTTCAATATCTAGTGTATATACTGTAAAATTATATTTTTTGGATTCTTCTATCCATAACAAATCTGATGCGGAAAAATTAAACGGATCTCTGAATTTTCTTTTGGTTGGGGAGTATCCTAAATTATAAGTAATTCCATTTTCTCTTTTCCATTGTTCAAAATCAAATCCTGATATGTTTATCCATTTATAGACAGCTTGCCTAGTAACACCATGTTCTTTAGCAATTGTTGCTACATTTCGATACTTATCAAATAAGTGTTGTAATTCCTCTTTAGTTTTACTCATAAGTATAATACTGATTTTAGTTTACATAAAGTTTACTATTGTAAACTTGTCAACTGTAAATTTGTCAACCATAAATTACACATTTATGTGAGGAATCTCCCACTTAAAAAAGTGAGAGTTAATAATCAACGCTCTCCATTATTTCTTTGATATCATCATCCCATTCAGCAGTCCAATCTTTTAATAGTTTTTTGACTTTAATTTTATTGGATAGTTGTAGAGAAATAGATATTTTCTTCAGAGATTGATTTATTTCCTTTAAGTATCGAACGATTTCTCGTTCAAGTCCAGTGGGCATACTTATGTAGGATAATCCCCACCTAAAAAGGTGAGGATTATGTTTCGTACCCAATAAACCATTTTCGATCTGAAGTAACTTCTTCTTCATCATTAAGATTTTTTAATGCATGAATAAAAGAAATTAATAATTCTAGAGTATTAGGTGGCAATTTTTTCATAAAGTTTGTTTGTACTTCAGGATAAAATTCTGCTTTCATCTTACAATTATTAAGCCCTACCCATAAAGGCAGAGCTTATTTGATTTCTTCTAATACGTCTTTAAATATTTTTATGTTAGCTTCATTAATAGCAATAGTATGTTCGAGATCATCTTTATCTTCAGCATCACATAAATCAAGATCTTCATTTAATAATTTTAAATCTTTACCTAAATTTTTAGATAGATAATTCCGAAAAGCCATTACTACATGATATTTTGAACCTAACGAAAAACGAATAGAAATATCATTGTTTTGATGTTTGGTTACTTTCATCTTATGAGCATCAAGCCCTACCTAAACAGGTAAAGCTCTATCTCTTTTGTCGTTTAAAGATCTTATTCAGTTCTTTCATCGAAGATTTATCATTGGCTGTTGCATAAAAGATTGTAGAATCAATCACGCTAAATTTAGTAGAGTGATTACTCACATACAGGTGTGCTATTTCATGACAGGCAAATTTTACAAACTTAAGTTTTTTCGCCAATGGTGGATCGAAAATCTTGGGTATTGCAGACTCAGAAATTGCTACAATATCTTTGATAGTACATCCCTTACTTTCTTCATCATGTGCAAAATTAACTGCGGGTATAATATACGTCAAAAGTTTATTAGGTTCTTCAGAGAAGTTCCTTATAACCAATTTCATAACTTTCTTCCAAGCAACATATCCCTTAGCAACTCTCTCAATTAATTGAGGACTGTTCTTAATCTGATTAAATCTTTTTCGGGATTTTTTATCCACTAAACATAAAATTCTAGTGCCGTTCTCTGAGATTAATTCTTCATCATTAAGATGTTTCAAAGTCAATTGATGAGATATTTTGCTTGCTTGTTCTTTAGGCATAAATTGCTTAAGAACACCAAAAAATTTCTCATCATCTTTTTCATCATCTTCATGACCATTAATCTCTTGGTCAGGATATCCTTCTTTTTCTTTCTCAATAGAGAAATCGTCATCAGGTTCAGAATACTTAGGAATCTTTTCTTCTGCTTGTTGTTTCATTAATCGAAACTGGTCTTTTACTTCTGTTGATACGTCAATTATTACCTTTTGTTTTTCTTCAAGTGTCCAACTTTCTGTTTCGGTTGGAAACCTTGCATAATACAGATGTAAAGGATTAATCAATATTATTAATGATTGATTCTCGATTAAACCACTGACAAATAAATCTTGACTGAAATTTATCCATCTACTAAATTCAGAGTAATCCTCACTCAATAAATGAAATAGTCTTGCCTCACCTGTAATTGAACCATTATCTACTAATAAGCCAATTACTTCATGATAAAAGAATTTGTGCTGAACAAATCCAAAGCGTTTTTCAAACCAGTCGGAAAAGTCGTTAGGATCATTAAGTTCTTTGAGTTTTAAATGTAAAGCATGTTTATCATATATTTCATATAATGATATTACTTCTAACTCATCGAGGTTTGCCTTCAAACTTGAGGATAATAATACTTCAATAAAATGATTAAAGTATTGTATCTCATAATTGATCGGATCTATTGTCTGATTATCTGTCAATTGATATTGGAAAACATCCATTGCTTTTACAAATATATCAGTAGGAAAGTCTAATTTCTTTCGAATATAGCCTAATCGTTCTCTAAACAATTTTAGCGTAGATCTACCATAGCTTAATGCCTTATTACTTAATTCTCTTTTTGAAAGATCTTTATTGATATTTTTAACCAATTCCTCAACATGCCATCTACCATAATCAGTAAATCCATTACGTGAGGTATTTAAAATCTCAGAGTTCGTACATACAACTACAAGTTCTTGAATCAAATTATTTGATTTTATCGAATCAAGATTTTTATCAATATTAAGAATTCTATAAGCATTGACGTTTGTTAATTTCAAAAGAACTACAAATTCTTGCTGAAAATGATTTTGATCATAACAATAATTGCTTTCTCCCCACGTACTTTTATATGTTTGTACATCGAGAGATTTTCTTAGATATTGACAAACCTTTTTTCGATTGAGATATACTTTCCTGTGGTCATAAATAACCCAACTATCAAGTAGTTTCTCTATTTCTTGAGTTGAAAACTCACTCTTAAATTCGTCTTTCAGTTTTATAGTTACCTTAAATCCATCAACAAACCCATTTTGAACAGGGTCATCAATATTTTTATGATCTTTAATAACTAATTTGAGATCTCCGGTTTCGACTATGGTTTCTTTTGATACTCGAAAAACAGATACAAATCCAACACCACGATTTAACGTAATATCTTTTTCATCACCTGTTGACATTCCAGTTAATAGATATTTTTCCAATTGATTTTCATTCAATGTCATTCCATCATTATAAATTGATATTATTCCATTGATGTCATCAGATTGTACCCGAACGTGTTTTGAACAAGCTTCGAGAGCATTAGTTATCAATTCCTTAAGAGCATTGTGTTCAGCTCCTAATTGTTCAACAAAACGATCGATATCGACTTTATATTTCCATTTTTTGTCGTTGGTCATCTTAATGGTAATTACCTAATCCTTAAGAGGATCAGGTAATAGCTTTTTTGCTTCTGCAAGAAGTAACTCCGCAACAGTTATCATAAATATAGGATCGTGTTTATCGATATAAAAACCACCAAGCATATTGGCTGATGTTTCTGAAATACTACCATCTTTTTGTCTCGTTCGATGAATAATTTTCCACGAAACATTAAATTCATTAGTTCTTATAGTCGTATGATCTATATCATAAATTTCGTGTCTAGGAGGTAATTCCTTGCGTTTCTTGTATTTTTGTTTTTCAGTCATAAATTCACCAAAAAATAGTTTGCCCTAGCCCACAAAAGCTAGGACAATGAGTACATTAGGCAACAAACCACTTCCACAAGTGAAAGCTCAAATCGGGTTTGTCCCTAATTTAATATCTGCTTTCTTTATATATAAACTTTATTCTTGTTTGGTAGTATCTTGTTTTTCTTTTCTTTCCTTTAATTTTTGAACAAAACGCAAAGTCTTCTCAAAATTGAAATTATCCCATCTAATTAATGCAATCATGTTTGTAATCAAAATTGGTGGATATCCTGACTCTAATAAAATAGATGCACCATGTAATCGGGTATTGTTAGTGGGACAATCTTCAAGAAATTTTGTACACACCTTTTTTCCCATATAATAAGTAAAAATGTTTGTTACTTCTTCTCGAAGAGGTTCCCCATCATACGTGTCCAGTGCCTCTAAATCATATTCGTAAATTTTGCCTAATCCAACATGGGTTTGTAAATTAACGTGCTTATAATCATTTTCAGTAACAAAATTATCAATATCCATCGCCCCATTTCCCCAATTTTTTAAAAGTTGTTTTCCCTTTTCCATCATTGAATTCCAACCCCGATGTTTTTTAACCCAAGAATTAATTTTCGCTTCAGTTGGTAAAATAATCGGAAACATTTTGGTATCATATCTCTGTATTCCGGGAACCCTGCTTACTTGAGCAAAATCTCCAAAAACTGTTGTATCAGCACTTGGACACCCCGTTGTTATTTTTTGTTGAAATCCAATCATTTTTCGTTTGGTTTCCATAATAACATCCGGGTTGTATAATCCATCAATGGGCTGAATTTTTATATATAAATGAAATCCCTTTTTCCCTGTCCAAACTTTGATGATATCATTTGTCCCAAAACCCCGATCGAGAAGTCGATGTATAATTATATCAACTTCTTTTTCTACTAATGGTTGAGATTGGTGTTCTTTCATATCAAAATCAAAGAAAATTTTATTAACTTTTGTGGGTATTCTTTCTCCATTATAAGCAGGTTCAGTTTCATGAACATCAGCAAAAATGGGTTGATCATAATGTAACTTACTTGCTTTTACAACAAAATCATCTGTTGATTTAACACCAACACGATATGGAGTAGAAATAAACTGGACTCGATGAAACAAAGTTTCTAGTGAAAGTTTTACCAAATCCGGGTAAAGCATTATTCAAAGTCTCCCATCCTAAAAACTTCCGTTTCACCAGTCATAGTAAGAGAATAAGCAGAAATACGCATATCGCCCAAATTAGGAATATTTTGTAAAAGTTTTTGTTTCTCCATCTCCCTTAGTTTTTCTTTGGCATGTTCAAGATTAGTTAATTGTAAAATATGTTTTGTTTCTTTATAGTTAATCTTCGAATTATAAAAACAATAGCTCAAAATTTGTTTATATTCTCTAGTTAAACTATTGTTTTCTTTAGAGAATGAACTCTCCACAGACACTTAAAAGCTAACAACAGGATAATTATTTAAACTTAGTGAGATTTCTCAAGATAAAAATAAGAAAATGCTTACCTGAAAAGGTAAGCAGTCTCTTATTATTCACTTATTTCTAAATCTAAGCCATCATAGGGACTAAGAATTCCTTTTAGTTCAGTTGTACTTGTAAGACCTTCATATAACCAATCATACAAATCATCTTCATTAATTTTTTCTTTTGTTAATTGAAGAAGCTCTTCTTTGAAATATTTTCGTACTTCTGATTCTGATAGTCTTTCTGAGGAATAGAACTTTAATTCAATGTCCCTAATTTTGACTTTATTTTTATAGAGATAAAACATGTTATTTGGGAAAACCCAAATCTAAACAGATCTGAGTTTCACAAGTTTTTTAGGTAGTCTATAAATCTTTTCACGCCAAAAGCATGAATAGTTGCACAATCAATATATTGAAGTTTACTTTCATTAATAATCTTGTAAACTTGATATTCACCGTTGCCTACATGAAAAAGTATCACTTGGATATCGGTAAAAAATCGGGTTGAACCCAAAGTTTCACAATCATAATCAATTATCCATTTGATTTCTTCTTCTGCATTATCAAGTGTTGTTTCTCTGTAATTAAAATGGTCATCTTCAATAAATTCCCATTGTCCATGAAAGTTTATAGCCCACCAAATTGCTTTTTTTCGGAATTGTTTCTTCAAATCAGCAGATAGATCTGATATCGTTGTTGTTGACATCTTAGATAAAATGTGATCCAACTAAAAAGTTGGATCAGGTGGTTACGGTTGTGTAGTTTTCTTCCTTACCGAACTCTATAAACCATGACACGAAATATTTTTAGAGTTTACTACACTACGCAGGAATTCCTTCCTCAAATAAATATCTGCATACTTCTTATATAAACTTTTCCGACCACCCTTCATCCATCATATCAATTCTATCCTGTATATTTTGAATATATTCGGGTTTGATTTCAATGGCTAACCAATCTCTTTGTAGCTCTAATGCAACTTCCATAGTGGTTCCACTATTTCCACACCATACTGCTTTACCATTTCTTCTAATATATAGAAGATGAGAAGGTAAAATTTCTGCACAATATACCATTCCTGAATATTGTATTATTGTTCTTTGTGCTTTACGTTCTCCGTCCTTCAAATTGAGGGCTTGACCTCTAAATTTGGGTGTTAAAGCAGTAATTGATTCTGAAATATGATATGTTTCATGCGATTTTATAGTCCTCTTTAAAGTTTTAGAATATATTGACTTTCTCTCTCTTTTTGTTATAGAAGAAGCATTACCAATTTTAAATATTGCTTCCTGTAAATCATTAGCTAATCTTTTAGAACTGGTATAAAAAATTCTTGATCCATGTTTTCGTAAACTTCCATCTCCAAGACCAAATGAATTTAGAAATAGATTTATCTTATCAGAAGATAAAGAGAGAACAAATCTATCAATATATTTCTCTTTTGTTTTTCCATGTTGTTTTAGGTATTTATGAAGATCTTTATCAAATGTTCTAAAACTAATACAATCATTTCCTTTATCGTATTCTTTCCAATTATAAGGCAATATAGAAATTATTTTTCTAAAATCACTAGTATATTTTTTTTGAGTTAAAGCAATTTTATAACCTCTGCCCGAATGATTTACATGACCATCTGCTAACCAAATACCATAAAACCGAATCCAATCGTTTATTGGTATTTTTTTATCTCCAATTTCAAAAAACTTTGTATTGTAATTGCCATCTATCCATCGTGTGTTTCTCCTTAATTTAAAATTAGATTTAATATCTTCAGGGAGATAAAATCTCCATCTTTTGTGTCTACCACACGCATACATTCGATGATTAGGAGTTACTAATATATCAACAAAATTTGTTTCAAATTTATACATTTCTCCTTCATAAAAGTAATTAAAAACGGAAATGGGTCTAGTATAAATCAAATTCCCTTCTAAATCTTCCGTAGCTAGTTCTGTTACTTTTGTTACCTCTGAAAATGGAATAAAACCATTTTTTGTTAAAACTTCTGTTTTTTCATCATAACACCCTGCAAACGGATCAAGTACAATTCCTGATAAATATTCCTCATTACATTCACAATTCCATTCTTTTGGGGTATTACATTTACTACAAACCAATTTTGGACAAGTGGCTTGAATTGGTATTTTGATTAGTTCTTTGGGATAAATAGCATAATGTTTTTTGGAATATTGTTTTCTTTTTTTTCCACTGGTAGGAATTTGAATTTTCCAAACGTCTTGAATGGGTATATTTCGAGCTAATAGCCATCTTGAAAAGTCGTTCATTTTATCTTTCAAAAATTCATGAACCCAATACGGTAAATTTAATGTTGGATCAGACCAAGTTTCTCGCATATTTCGCATACCCTTTTTTGATGTTTTAACTTGATCCGGGACTAGTTTATAATTTATCAGTTCAGGATAGGATTTTATCCCAAAAGCCTTCTGTACAATCTGCCAATGTTCAATTGATGGCAATGTATTACTATCCCCACGATACCAATGATCAATGGTGGTTTTCTTAATCCCTGATTTATTAATTAACTCATCTTTAACAAAAACACTTTTTAAAAATTTAACAAACTCCCCCTTTTCGGGCAAATCTCGTTTTCTAACCATCTTTTTGCCGCGATCTTTATGAAGCCCCGAACGATAATATCTTTCTTCCTCTATACTATTAAATTTAGAAAGGGCTTGTCTATTTGCACTTCCAGTCCAAGAAGTTATTTTTTCCACTGATTTTAATTTCTCAAATTGTTGTACAAAATAGTATTTTGGGCTTTTTGTAAACCACCACATATTTTCACGATCAGTAGTAAAACGGGTTTTAACACTTTCGGGTTTCGGGTTTGTCTTATACCATAATATTTCGTTTCGACACAACCAACCCTTTTCATATACCATTTTTGTTGCGAAAAGATGTGGAATTAATGCTTTTGATTGTTTATTTATTTGTGTATATTTATTCCGCAATTGAACAAAATTATCTAACAATGATTGGTTATAATCTGATTTACCAAACTTCTCTTTTCGATTTTTTGCTTCTAAATAATCCCCGTCTTTTTGTTTGTAAGTCAAATTCCCACCATGATAGGTATCTCCAAGATTGACCCATAGGCTTCCATAATCAACAAGTTTGGGTTTAAGCAATTCAAAAACCTGTATTAAGTGATCTACAAATAATTGAGGGCTTGGCTCTAATCCTAATTGTCCTAGCCACGAAAAACACTGTTTACAGAAATAAGACGTGTTGTTTATCGTTTTCCGTTCTTTAGTCCAAATGTGTTTTTCATCTGTATTGCCATCCTTACCAAATTTTGTGGGTTGTTTTTCGGCTTCTTCCCATTCATGTTCTACATTTAATTTTTCACATTTATATTCTGACTCAGAAGTAGGAAAAACTACATCAGGTATCCCATAATCCCTTTTTCCCCAATAAGGGCTCGATGTCAAAATTGTATGAATCGAATTATCAGGTATTTCGGGGATCTTGTCTAATACGTGACCTACAAGTATTTCATTACGCACAAAGTAAAATACTTATCCCCCTTTTTAATAATATTGTAATTTTTATATAAATTTACTAAGGTCAATGTTCCTTAATAACATATTTTGATTTACTAATTTAACTGAAGTCTCACAATGTTTTTGAGAAAAACAAATACAAATTTTATCCTTGTAAAAATGAACTCTTTTAGCACACAAGCATACTGATGGACTAATATGTTCCATATTCTGAAAACTACACTTCATCTTCTTCTTTTATATCCCATTCTTTAGTAAGTATCCCCGCAATGTGATTAAGAATATAAGAAGCAAAATTTAGGAATTTATCAGGGTTTTCTTTTGGAAAATCTTTCATATTGAGTTTGTAAGTAAAAATATGTCCAGCCATTTCAAAATGTAAAAGGCAATCTTTTCGAATAAATTTTATATTCAAAGTTTTTGAATCATCTAAAAAGGCAATATCGGTCTCAAATAGGTTAGTATTTTTGATTAATCTATAAATTTCAGTAATTTTCTCTGATTGTTGTAAAAATCTTTCAGTCATAACAGGCATGATGATTACTTCTCATATCAGTTTTTAAGACTATTGAGATTTTTGTGCAAATTTCTTTAATTCTTTCATAATTATCTTTGCGGGTTTTTGATACATCTGATAGGGATAAAGGTGTATTACTTGAATATTATGTCGATTATACATCTTCTTCTTCCATGACATTTTCTTTTTGTATTCAGGATCACTTATCATCCCCCAAAATTCGATATACACACCAAACTGATTGAGATAAAAATCGGGAAGCAACTGATAGATTTTTTTCCTAGACCAAACCGGAACAGGGCGTTCATATTCATATTCCAAACCAAGTTTTCTTAAAATATTTGCAATTCTCCATTCAGATTTTGATTTTACCTGTTCGCCTTTGTGTGTAATCATTTTCTTGGGTTTGGGCTTGAATTTTTTCACTATATAATTTACCAATTTTCTTCTATTTCATATTTTGCATCTTTAAACAATAAAAAGAGATCCTTGCCACTAAAAGAAAATTCGGGGTGAGCTTTCATCCAATGGCGAACATACAAATCATAAGATAGATTCATTATATTTGTAATGATTACAAGAGTAAAGACAATATTTCTATAAATGTCTTTTGTATAAATTGGACGGGCTTCTAGCATAGTATCTTCGTGTCGTAAAGATGCAACCAACATTTTAGCATCCATTTCTGACAGGGTTTGAAGTATAGACCCTTTTGCCATGTCTCTATCTCTTTTGACAATATTTTCTGTGGACAAATACTTTGGAGGAAATCGGGATTTTCGTATCGTTGGAACAAAATCTTCAGTTACCCACACACCATTTAGTTTCCACCATCCTTCTTTTTCTAATTTCTCAAATGGATCAAAATCATATTCAATATTAACAGGTTCATCATCTTGTTCAAATTCTGTAGATAATGAGGAGGGTGTTTGCCTTTGACTCCAATATGGTGGTTTATTCTTTCGTTTTTTTAACAGTCTGCTCATAATAGTATTTTGATATTTTTACTATTAATATATTGTGTCATTTTTTTAGGCACTTGCCGCAGCAATTATGGATGATCCCCCTGTTATTCCATCATGATATAATACCGCTGTTAAATTATCAACGAATGGGGTTGTGTCAGAAGTTGTTAGATCTTCTGTAATTGTAAAACTGTCAATATTGGAAGTAGCCGTAGTTGGAATTCTCCTCCTTCTTTTCTTCTTTTTAGGTTTAACTTTGATTAATTCAACATCCTGACGAATACCACAACTTCTGCAATATTTATCAGCTTCCCATTTCCAAAATGGTTCAGGATAATCACAAAAAATACAACAAATTGCAGGAATTGCTTCTACTTTTTTCCAGTTAATCATTATTTCATAACATTGATAACAAAACAGGTGATCACTATCAGTACCACAGGCTCCACATTGTATTTTCATAAATCTTCATTTTCCCCAGCTTTTTTTATCCACTTTGCAGCAAAATCAGTATAATCAAAATCAACATCATATTTCTCACAATGTTCTTGATAAGTTATTCCACAATTATCGCATTTCCGTGTATCCCCTTTGTGTTTCAAATTTATTTCTTTATCATGGTGGTGTTGCTGTTTAGGAGAACCACAATTTTTACAAGTTACATTAAAACTCATTTTTCTTCCCCTATCTTATAATAAATCATAGTAAAACCAAGAATTAAAATAAATGAAATTTGACCCAAAAGCTGTTTATAGGTATATGGATCATCAAACCATAATTTAGACCAACTAATTGTGGCGAGAACAGCCCACATCATTAAAAAATAGACAAAACTTTGTTTCATTCTATTAACTCCCAGCTTTCAAGTTGATCTAATGCTTCTAATATCTTCCAATGATCGGCATTTGAAATTCGGTCAAGAATTTCTGAAGTTGTTATACCGGGATGTTTATCTATAAATTTTTTTAATTTCATAGCATTATCAATATCATTAAATGATCGACTAGTCATTGCATAATCCCAAAATTCATTATCATCACACCATCCACAATCATAATAATATTCGGTTCCCTCTTTTGCATTGGCATGTCCTATTACTCTAGGATTATGGAACCCAAATTTACATAATATTCTTTGAATTGCCTGTTTAGGTTTCATTTTTTTTCACTCACCTCTAAAAACTTCCATGTTTGATTTAGAACCATTTACATACTTTAACTGGTTTTAATCCTCTTTTTTTTTAGGTTCCCTTGCTTCCATTTCTACATCTGTTTCAGATGTACCATACATTATTTCCATGCCTGCTTTATAGGTTTCATCATTGGGATAGAGATCAGTTTCAAGATGACTATCACTACAAAGGGGTGTTCTCATTAAACAAACAATACCAAGTTCTCTAAATCCTTCTACAACCTTTTTACCAATTCCTCTAATAGCCAAAAGATCATCGTCCTTAGCAGTAAATATTTTTCCCATGTCACCATCAAAATGTTTGTGAATTAAAACTGCCTTATCAAAACCTACATTACCAATTTTCATAAGCATGGCAACCTGTCTTGATTTGATTTCGTCCCAATCATCAGGAATACCTACATCTTCGTCCATGATACGCAAAGCATTTCCGGGAATATCAGATTGATAGAGTTCTCCTTTCTTGATTTTTCTAGCATAATAAATAACTAAATCCTGAAATTCTCGTATAGTAGGCAATTGAAAAAATAAAACAGTGTTTTTGTTTTCCGTTTTGCGAAAGAGAGAAGCAAGTAAATTTACATTTGATGTGGGATAATGAGCTGAAAAACGATCAGGAACAAACTGGACATATTCATCATCAAAAAAATCTTCTCCTACAAATACAACCACTCCAAAATCCTTTTGCATTAAATTTGCAATTTGTGGTTTTAATCGTTTCTTTTTCTTATGTTTTTGTGAAAATATTGATTGATAAAAATCCCTACCAATTTTAAGTTCGATAAATACCTCTTGATCATTATCGCCTTTGATATGATAATCTCCCACTGGAAGCATTTTTTGAATTGGTTTAAACCCGGCTTGTCTAATTTTCATCAAAGCGGGATTATGTTCTCGACTGTCGTAGAAGATTTCTACGTTTTTAGCTTTACTCATCTTTTTTAATTGCTCCAATAGCATCTAATCCACCAAGAATAACCATTTGCATTTCTTCATGATTATCAAGTCTTTCAGTAAGGGTTTGTAGGGCTTCCATTATTTTATCATTTGTTAATATTTCTTTGTGTGTTAGAAATACAAGTACAGTAACAGTACAAAAGGTTCCCATCAAAAATCCTGCAATTGCGAATCCCATATATTCAGGTAACAGATAAATAATAGCAATAATAATAAAGACAAATAAGCCAAAAATAAATATTGTTTGGGTTCTATATTGAGATTCTTCTTTTTCAGTTTCCATACTCATTGTATTGATTATTTATATTTAAAGATATTGTGATTTTTCTAGTTGAAGCCTTTCATTACAATTGTTTGGAGTTCAGATAGTCTGTTTTCAACGGGTGTAGGTGTTTTCAGAACCATATTTTGTAAATCCATGAGTTTTGCGACTAGATCAGGATTGTTGATTTCATAGGATTTTTGTAGTCCTGCAAGCGCTGCACCCATCTCTGCATCTCGTATTCTATCAATAGTTGCTCGAAAATCTCTGTCTCGTCTTGCTAAATCATTATAAAATCTTGTTTCAGCAGGTTTTCGTCCTCTCCATATTGGATTATCTAATAACTGATCTCTAATCATATCTCTAGCTACATCAGCAGATTGAGGATTTGATAGTATCTCACTTTTTTCTTCTTCTGACATATCAGGAACTCTTTTTTCTTTCATCTTTCTAAGACCTTCTGCTCCCGCATATTTTGAAAATTCATCCTTTTTCGGTTTTTCTGCTACTGCTTCTGCTAATGTTCCGGTGGTTCGACCAGTTTTAAGAAAATCTTCTGAAAGATTAGCAATATCCTCCAAACTAGTTGCTCTATTCATTTCTGCTCTGTATGCTACTAGATCGGTCTTTTTCTTATTTTGTCTTGCTATGGCATCATCTTGATCGACTTTATCCAATTTAAGTCTTTTAATATTCTCTATTTTATTATTAATAGCATTAACCTTATTTTGTTCTGCATTTACAAATTTATCAATTATTTTCTTTTTCCGAGCTTCTTCCCCCTTCTCAAACTTTGGTTTTGTTGCTTCTGATGCCACTCCAATTGCTAGTTGAGCTGCTTCTTTAGGATCTCTTTCGGGGTCTTTGGTCATTAATCTATTAAGCTCTGTTTGCATTGCGTCTTGAAAGTCCTCTCCAACTTTCGTTCCAATTTGTTCTGCTTTTTCTTTCTTCTTTACTCTACGCTCTTTAGTTTTAATATCTAATTTTGCCTCTTCTAATTTTGCCTCTTCTTCCTCTGTTTTTTTGGTTTTTGTAATTTTACCTGCCTCATTAATTCTTGCCTGAATTCCTGTAATCTTATCTTTTAATTCTTGAGGAACTGTAAGGTTTAACTCAAGTAATCCTGCCCGAGTTGACCGAAGAGTCTTTTCTTCTTTTAATAAGAGCTTTAATTCTTTAGCTTTGCGTACTTGTACCTTTTCTTGATAAGCACCTTCTGCTTCAGTTTTTTCTCTTCCTCTTCTTTTCTTTCTAGCACCGCTTATTCTTCCTCTTGCTTCTTTTACTTTAGCAGCTTCTTTTTCTGATAATCGAACCTTTTTTCCTTTCTTATCCATTTCTTTATGAACTTGTTTAAGCTGTTTGCGTTCATCTTTAGGCGATAATCCCATAGATTCGATTGCAGAAATCCTCTTCTTTCGTTCATCTTGTAAGTGTCTAGCAGATGCTCCACGCTTAAATAACAATTTTTCCTTCTCAGAAATTTTGGTTTTATCTCCCTTTCGTCGGAGTCTAGTAGAAATATCGGCTTTTCTTGCTTTAAATTTGGCTTTTCTTCCTGTTGGAGTCTCTTCTCTCTCTTTCTTTTCTTGTTTCCCTTTTTGAAATTGTCTTTCTTTTTCTCTACGCTCTTTCTTTTGCTTCATTCGACCTTTGAGTTTTTCTTTTCCAACTTTCCTTTTTTCCTTTTTTGCTAGTTGTCTTTTACTTAATTGTTTTACTGGTTTTTCTTTTTTTTTCTTCTTTTTAGAACCAGTAATATGATGTTGCGTGCCATGTTCTAGATTATAAGCCTTCTGCCACTCCTCTGTTTTTGTATTCCAACCTTTAATGGGTTCACCAGCTGCGCCAGACTGTCTTTCTTTTTTTCTTTTTTCCTTTCCCTTTTTCTTTCTCTCTTCTCTTCCGGGAGGTAGTTGTAAAAGTGCTTTTTCTGTAATCTCATCTCTGACCATATAAGAGTGTTTAACTACTTTTTCTAATAACTCAAGCTGACTTAATGTACTCACAAGTAGTAGTAAGATACTGTAATATTAAAATTTATTCATCTAAAAGAAATTTGAATATTTATTTATTTATCTAAAAAAATTTAAATATTCAAAAATTAGTAATTATTTCTCTTTTTGCTAATTCTTTTTCCGCCCAAATGCCTAGTAGGGGAGCTTTTTCAGCTATTGTTTCTAAATCAAAATTCATTTTCATTGTATTACAAACATAACAAAGAGTTTGAACATTTCCTTTTATATATCCTTTTTTAGAATCAATCCTATCTATACCATTATATTTTAATTGATAATTCTGATTACCACTTTTAGTATATAAATTAGAAAGACTTGCTTCACATATACTACAATCTTTATCTATTAATGATAAAAATTGGCTAAAATCTATTTTAAATACGTGTCCCCTCTTTTTTGCAGTTCTTTTATAATGATTATATAATGATCTGTACCCCTTGTTTGTATATTTCCCAAATACAACTGGACAATAATTACAAGAATTTCGTTGTTTATTATTAATAATAGTATCTAGATATGCATAATGTTTTTTCCCGCATTCACACCTAATTCTACAATCTGCTCCCTTCTTCTTATCAAACCTATAAATACTTAATATTGTATATTGTCGTATTTTTTGATTTATATAGTTTTTAGCAATTTCATGTGATATCAATACAATAATCTCTCTTCAGTTATACAAGAAATTTATCAGGTGGATCAAGTAACCAATTCCAATATGCCTGAAGTCCTTTTTTTCCAGTAACATCAAGATTTGCTCCAACTCTACCTGTAAGTTTATTAGATTTTACATTTGCAAAAAATTCAGTTGTTTCACCCAAAACATCTAATTCTCCATAACACCGGGTTAAAACCCATACTTCTTCTTTGATGTTTCCCGACCAAGTAGGAATATAATCAACTTCTTCCTCTGCGGCTCGTTCATCATATTTTTCATCCTTTTGTTCTGCTTTCTTTTTATCTTCCTGTATGCGATATTGTTTGTTATGTTCCTTCCTTTTGGTGGTTTCATGAACAGTTACCAATATTCCATCTGTTGCTCGGTCAGTAGATTCATTCCAAATTTTATCCAAGTTCCAATTGCGTTTTTTCCACGCGTTTCGATTCTTTACGCCACCAAAGGGAGCAATATTTTGATCTGCTCTCATTGACATTTCTGCTATCCAATGCCACCTTTGATACCCATCATAAATTTCAAAATTGGGTTGGAAAGAATCAAGCTCAGCAAGATATTCGTCCTCTACTATCTCATATACTATCCTTGCCGCTTGTGGCAAATCTGTGTCACTAACTCCTTTGGTATGAGTTTTAAGATCACGTTTAATATCCCAAATTTTGAAGTTGTCATGTACTTTGGCGGGGAAATTGGCTTTCAGGGTTTGACGAGTGTTTCCATCAAAATCAAGAACACCAAACCTACCCTGTGCTTTGTTTAATGAATATGCTAAGACCGATTTACCAAATCCCTTATCTCCAAAGGATAACCATGTAAAAGGATCTACAAATTGTGGGAAAATCTTATCTCCCAATGCTTCTTCCATGTGTTTCACCTATTGATAAAATTTATGAATAAGATTTAATGGAACAGGCTGTATTGCTATTGCATTCATGGAAAATTTGCCATAATCTTCAGTTTTGGATTTTGATATAGCTCCTACTATAGCCAAAGCATGTACCTTATGATCCCAATTGGTAAAAACAGGATCATCATATGCCCAAATACTAATTTTCTCAGTATCATCTTCAAGTGGGTAAGCAGTTATTGTAACCGAACCATTAGCAAGAGTTCTTGGTTGATCCTGTGGAACGACAATTAACATTTTAAAATCATCGTTTTTTGCATAACTTATTCCCTCATCATTTGGTTCAGTCATTTGCGATAATCCACAAGAAATTGTTTCCATTCCTTCTTCGGCTTCAACTTTGGTCATCGGAGCAAGATTGTAATACTTTTTGAACATATTAATAACGGTTGCATCTTTTCCAGCACCCCGTTTCTTGTTATTAAAATTGGTACTGTCGCCCATCCAAATCAAATTTGGTTCAGAATATCCTACATTCCATTTGATTTCACTTCCTTTAGTGATAAAAATTTCATACAGATTATAATGATCTGCCCGATCTATAAAATCAAGCCCCTCTTTTGAAGCAACTGATTTGGTTAGCTTCATAGGAGCAAACTCTTGAGATTTTTTGGGATTAAAACAAAGTCCCCAAATAGATCCAATCCATTTTTTAGATTTTTTACCATACTGTTTCCCTTTACCCATAACAAGAAATTTGACTTTTTCACTTGATTTTTCCTTATCAAGCTCACCTCGAACTCCTGCCATAACTAAAGTTTTCAAAACTCGTTCGTGCAGATTAGAATGCTCTTTCTCTTTTAGTTTCTTAACACGCTTGTATGTGTCAATAATTAAGGACTCATTTTTTAAGACCTTATATTCCTCAAGTAAAGTATCAAGATTTGCATCATTAACTTCACTTGCTTCCTTTGGTATCCTCTTCACTGGTTTGGAAGGCTTTTTTTCCTCAGCAGTTGATGCTTCGGGTTCAGCATTTTCCTCCAACTCAGTTAAGTAATCATCCAACTCTTCATTTTGAGTCTCTTTTGGATCACTCATTAAACAAAAATGAGGATTACGTTATTTAAACATATTGACATTTTTTTGGTTAAGATAAGAATCAAAAAAGGGACTAGTAAAAACTAGTCCTTCTTTTGGAGTCTGTTCTTCAGTTTTTTTAAAGTAGAAATATTTCGTTCAATTTTTTCTAATTTATCAAAATCTATTTCTCGTACTTTAATTAACGATTTTTTCTTGTATTTTTTTGTAGAATTGTTCATAGAAGTAACACACCCAACATTTGTACATTTCTGTATTAGGTATTTTATTGTTGATTGTTTTTGGAATATATTTACCACAATCGATACACGATATTAAAGTAAATTAAATCAACTCCTAAAAATAGATGCGTGGGAGGATTCTCCCACAAGTGAAACAATCTAAGATTGTTCTTAATTTAATATCTGTATTTATATTATTTAAGTTTATTCTATCTCAACTTTAGTTTGATCTTGGAATAAAAAGAGGTAAGTGTCGCATCCCTTCACAAGATATCGAGATTTTTCTTTATTAACAGCATACGCACAAAAATCTTCTGTTTTTTTGAAACAGGTTAAACAAAACTGATATTTATATTTTACTCCCGTTGTAGTAGCTGTATGGAAATGAGAATCGTCTCCACAATTAGCTTCTGTGTGTTTATAAGACACATATTCAACGGTTTTAATTTCGTGTTCCTTAAATTCTGCCCATGCAACGTCCATACAAAGTTTTTGTTCGTGTATCAAAAATTGGAATTCATTTGCCACACCGATATCACAACCCCTTGTAGAAATAGATTGTGCAATACGTTGTTCAAAAAAATATTCTCTTTTTTGATCCTTAGTCATATTAAAAATAGGATTGTAGTATGTCATAATAAGATCACGTTAGAAATACGAGATAATCTCCCCAAAAGGGATTTGATCTTGATTATAATGCTCATTATTTACAATCCAAACCGTCTTGTATTCGGGTTCGGTTTTTGGATAAGACCCCTCCGCATCAGTAAAATAAATTAATAATTCGGGTTGATCTAATTCTCCGATTATAGTGCTTTGGTCAATCCATTCAAACACAGGTTCAAATCGAGTGCCTCCATAACCATGTCGCCTTTTATTTGCTGGGCTCCAAATTGCAGCTTCTCCATATTCAATTACTTCAACATTTTGAATTTGTGCATCACAATCAATTAAAATCATTTTAACATTTGCAAGACTATTTAAAATATCAGAAACTTCGACTACAAACTCTGACATTTCATCGTCACCAATTGATCCACTGGTATCAAGAGCAACCACTATTTCCAAATTGGATTTCTCTATTGCGGGCATATAAATATCATTTGCAAGCATGGCTTTGTTCAATCGTTTCCATGATACATCATAAATAACAACAGTTTGAATATAATATAATAACATTTGTCGCCAATCAATTTTTGGATCTTCCTCAAGCAAATCTACAAGGCGTTCAATCTGACCCGGCACGGTTCCTCTGTGTCGATTTTTTCTAACCTCATCTTGAACCTTGTTTTCATATCGTTGTTTCTCAAGATTTTCCATGTCTTCGTCTACTTCCTCTTGAAATTTATCAAGAACTTCTCCAAGACTACATTGACAAGAACTTTGATGATCGCCTTTCATTTGTTCCATTGCCTGATCTCCTTTTTGTTGTAATTGTTCTTGATAGGTATTCATTTTGCTTTGAGCTTGACCCATTGCTTTCTGAAACTGTTGATTTAATTCCTCATAAATGTTTTCAGTAGACATATTATGAAATTGGGAATCAATGTAAGAAATATCATGAATATCCATTTGTAACCTAGAAAGAAGATGTTTTTTTTGTAAATCATCTAATGTTTGATTACTTAGCAAGTCTGCTGATAACTCTGTTGCTAATTCCCAAATAGGCATAAATCTTTCTCCTTTTCTTCTAACGTGCTGAAAAATAAGATGAATTACGCTATGCAACATATCGCCTCTTAGTTGTCTATCAGATTGTTCTACTGACCAGTTTGGATTAAAATACCATCTACGATAGTCTGCACCATATGTTTCAATTTCGTAGGTTGGATGTAGTTCTAAACCACCAATTAGACCCTTGAAAAATGGCAAATGTAAGATTAAATGAACCTTGTTTTCTTTTGCCATACGAATAAGTTCGTTGGTTGCTTTACTATCTGTGGCTAGTTTAAATAGCACAACACCCTTTTTGAAATTTTCATAGCTTAAATCAGTCATTTTAGTATTCAAAGCCTCTAATTGCTTTTGCATTCCTCATACAAAACTGCAAGAATTCGGGGGAATTATCAATAATTCTATCTTCCTTGCTACCAGTAGAAAATCTAGCTAATAACTCCTTTGCTCCAAGAATAGCAATATCTGCTCTTGGAGTACTTTCAAATTGAGCAAGAAAACTTTTCACAAAATTATTAACATAATCAAGTGAAAAATGTTGGTTAATTGTTTCAATTAACATTGAAATCATTACAAATTGTGAGTCAATTTCTTCGGGCATATCAAATGGTTTTCCCTCAAGAACGTCTTTTGGATTGGGGAGATCGTTTTTGTGCATTACAAATGTTTCAAACATTCCACCGGCTTCTTTTCCAACAGTTCCTCTAACCGCAGCAAAATATGCTTTAATATTAACATCTCGTAGCGGTTGCAAATTAGAAACAAATTCCCACGAACGAGGCGTTGCGTATGCTAATGATGGACTTTCAGCGTCAAAATTATGTAAATAACTTTGTGTTATCTTAGTTCCTTGTCGTGAAAACCCTAAACTAATAAATGAGATTACAAATGGGTCTAAACGATTGTCTCTCGCCCAAGTAAGCCATTGAGGAACATCATGAACAATTTCAAAATGGGTAAATCTATTTGCAAGTGGTTTAGGAATATTATAGGTGACCCCCCGATCAATAGCTCGATTTCCCGCAGCAAAAATTAACCAACCGTCAGGTACTTTATATTCACCAACTTTCTTATCGAGCGTTAATTGATAAGCTGCTGCTTGAACCGATGGTGGTGATGAATTTAATTCATCGAGTAAAATAATTCCACCCAATGATCCCGCTGGCGTGCTTTGTGGTAAAAATCCAGCCGGTAACCATTCAGCAACTCCTTTTTCTTTATTTGGAACAGGAATTCCTCTTAAATCAACTGGATCAATTGTTGGCAATCTTACATCAATAAATGCGAAATTATTATCTTCTGCGACCTGAGCAACCGCCTGAGATTTTCCTATTCCTGATGCTCCATGTAAGAAGAAACTTTGTAAGGATCGAATTCTATCCATTCGTATATTATGATATTTATAATGTGTTGCTTCTTCAAATCGGGGTTTTCTAAGCGTTTTATTGAATTTCGCCTTTTCATTATTTGATAAATTATCAAATACTTCTTGTCCACCCAATTCTTCTATAAGCTTACTATTATATTTACGATTTTTCGTATCTTTTGTTCTAGCTTTTTTAAGATCGTCTTTAGACGGTTGGATCAGATTAATACTCTTAAGTAGGGTATTAATTATATCTTTGAACTCCTTTATTGTTATCGTTTGAAGTTTTTCCATAGTAATTTTAGAGTTCGTGAAAAGATATTTAAATCTTATTCCATTTTTTTATTATAATACTAGTTCTTGCTGAACTTCTCCCCTCTCCCATAATAACAAATCGGGATAAGATACGTTAATGTGTTCAAGAACAGTTAATGCTCTATTTCTCAAACCGACATCTAATAATGCGGTTTTATCAATTCTGACTTTATTCCATTCAATTGGCTCTGCACTTTGAAAAACTAACCACCGAGTAAATTTAACATTTCGTGCAGGATTATACACCCAACCCTTTTTTAGTGGAATTGCAAACGGTTTGTCTCCGGGTTTAATTACATCATAAGGAAATTCTGTTTTTGATTGCCAAATATTCCACGCTTTTGCAGATGAGGCAAGAAACTTATACGATCCTTTTTTATATTTATCTAATTCTTCCCTAAATTTTGTGGGTTTGGCAACTTCTTCCATCTTATCTTGATCTACATGTAAAATTCGGATGGTTTTATCATAATATTCTTTATAGATCTTTTTAGATTTTTTCAAATAATTTTGATCTGTTAAAACAATTTCTAATAATTCCCGTTGAAGTTCTCGACCAAGCAAAGCATAATCAGATCGAATTACTGCCATACCTTTTATTAGTAATTCATTTCTATGATATCCCTGATCGCCATATCTCCAAATTATTCGTTGTGCGTAGTGTAATTTTCCATGAAATATCGAAGCAGATGCGACAACTTCGGGTTTAGCAATAAGAACAATATCCCATCCAAGTGATTTACATTTATCTTCTAACCATTTATTACCAATTGCAGCAATATCATATGGTGTTTTTTCATCCATATCCCGGAGTTTAATATCAATAGAATCAGTAAAACCACTTAAAACCTTATACCCTTGTGATTTGTAATACTCCCCATATCCTTTGATAAATTCTCTTGATCTCTCTAATATTGTTCTTTTAATCTCAAGACGATAAAAACGAGAGGATTCTTGTGAAATATATCCCCAAAAACCACTATCCATTGTCTTTTGGACTTTTGCTTTTGCTCTTAATATAGTTTCTTCTTTTTTATCTACTGCAAGATCTGCCTGTAATTCTGTTTTCCCGCGACTTTTTGCTAAAAATTCTGCAAATGCGGTTAAAAACATAAATGGTTTATCAGATTTTGTCCCGTCAGGTAAAATATCCATAAAAGGTACAAACTTTTTATTGATAAATCTCTCCGGGGACAATCTTTCACCGCGAATAATTGTTGAGTAAAATCGAGAAAAATCGATTTTCATGGTATGATAATGTAAACCACTAATAGTTTCAAATGCAAAGGCTCCTGCCATTTTTTCTTTGTGTTTATACGTTTTATCAGTTGCACGAACATTATTTAAATTAAGAAAGAACAAAGCAGGTATATCTAATCGTTTTGTATGGACATAACTATCCGAAGTTTGATTTAAACCATTAAATCGCCATATGTCCAAAAAACTGGTCATAGAAACTGCATCTCGTAATGCAATCATATCAAGTGTATCAGATGAATTATAAAATGCCAAAGATTTGCTATCAAGACCCGCAGCATCAGTTCCTTTCTGTTTACTTCTATATTCGATATATTTTCTTGACATACTATCTGAATCATAATTTTGTAACAATTCAGGCAATAATTTTATTGCATCTTGTTTAAACCAGTGAATATATTTGAAAGTAAGTTTTAATTTTACAAAATCATGATAATCAAAATGTTCCGCATAACACTTCATCATACAAAATGTAGGAATATGAGCAATTTTTTCTATTAATTTTTTATCGATACCTAGTTTTTTTGCTCGTTTTAAAAGAAAAGGAACATCAAAATCTTCATTGTAAGACATTAAGATGTGACATTCGGACAAACCAGTTAAAGATTGTATTATTAAATCCTCTTCAGTCACTATTTTTTTAGGATAAATTAATGCTTGATAAATATTGTGTCCAATTGTTCTTATCTCTTCTCCTTGTATATGATAAAATTGTACTGCATGGTCTATTAACGGTGTAGTAATGTGTTCATCAGTAAATGCAACGGACAAAACCCTTTCATTACTGGTTTCTATATCTAAATAACCCATTCTATAATTAAATGCAATATCATCAGAGGGAATAATATCTTTATCCAAAACACCATCAATATCTTGATAACTTACCATTAAACTGTCTGAAGATATTGTAAACCATCGTTTTAGGTTTCTATCCAAACGAAATGCTAAACAATGTGAAACATCTGATTGGTAAACAGGTATATTATTAGATTTATAAATCTTTTTTGTTGATTTTTTTTGAGATTCCTTTTTAAATAACGCTTTAACAAGAATTGTACCCATTAATGAATAATCAATTTGATTATTATCAAATGATGTAAAATTTGATAAACGAGATGCGTGAACCATTTCAGAATCAGGAATAAAAAAACGAAATTTAAATCCCTGAATGCGAAAAGTAACTTTTTCTCCATTTTTAGGATCTACTGCAAGTAGTCGAATTTCAGGCAAATCTTCATTTGGTTGATAAGCATTCAATAAAAACCAGTGTTTCAAATATTTTTGACACCTTTAATTGATAAAAACTGATCAACTGGAATGTCTGCCAAAATACATTCATATAAAACAGTGACAATAAACTCTGCAAGTACTCCACAAGAATATGGATTAATTTTGTGTGATGGATGAGCGGGATGAAATTTGGTATTAAAAGTTTCTTTAAATTTATTTTCAAAATCTCTTCCAATTGTAGTAAGATTCTTTTTATGATTTCCTCTATAATTATAAATATCATCATCTTCAATAAATTTGTGTTTAGCTAATAATCTTTCTCCTTGAAAGAAAAGAACCGTATTTTTAATTCCATGAAAAACCGTTTTTTCATCTGAAACCAACATAGCAGTTGCTGCAATCATTTCATCTGTTTTTGCAGTAAAATCGACTTCATCAATGACTTTTTTGACATCTTCAAAAAACGTTAAGGTCATTTGGTCTGCGGGTATCTCTTTAAGGTCATCAATCACAATTTCTTTTAATCGTCTGAAATAGACTTGCATTATAGGATATATTTTATTTTCGTCTTCATCTTCTCTATCAAATTCAAATGCCATAATTGAATATTAATAAATTTAGATTTAAACGTATTGTCATTTTTTTGGAAAATAAAAAAAAGCTAGACTTTAAAGTCTAGCTTGATATTGTTTTGGTCAACGCAATTAGGCTTTCACCATATTTTAGTTGCTGCCAAATTGTATGAGTTTCCCTCATTTTCATTCGGAGATATTGATAATGTCGAATAGTAATCCATACAAGCCTTCGCTTTCCAGTTACTTCTTTACTATTCCATATATCAATCATTTCTTTAGCAAATTCAGGATCTTCTTTTTCTATTACTGCAAGAGTTATCCCAAATATATCTTCAAGACTTATATTTTCATTATGAAGAGGATCAGGATAATCATCAAACGGTTTTAAGATAAATTGTTCACTCATCTTAATATCAAACAAGCCAATCTTAATAGATCAGCTTATTTTCCTGCATAGATTAATTTACAAACATTACATTGCCAAACAACATACATGCCTTTTGGTTGATCTTTGTGTTCAACAATTGTTGAGAAAGAAGGGGTTTCTTCCTTACAATTATTTTGACACATCATCAATTTTTCTTCACTTTTTCCAGTCAAGAAAAATTTATATTTGCCAACTCTGATCCATTGTGGAGTGGGAGCCATTGCAAATGCGAATCCGCCTTCAGGCATTTCTGTCGTTTTTGAAATAAATGCTCGTAAAATATCTCTGAGATCTTCTGATTGATTACTCAATTCATCATTATACATTATGTCAAGAAAACCTGACCTTAAAAGATCGAGTTTTCAATGATATTAGACACTACTTTATCTGCTTCTTATAGCTTATCTTGTCTCCAATGATAAACAGGAATTTTCTTTTTCGGTGTAGAACCTACAAAGACTCCATCAGCAGGTGTAGTATGTTGTTTCGCAAAACGACATTCCACATATAAGCCATCTTCTTTTTCTTGAACACAACTCAATGGAATGTTATTCCATACCCATTTTGAAATTAGTCCTGAACTGGTTTCAAATTCTATTTTCAAATTACAGGCTTTCTTTTTTCTGCCAAAAGGGATAATCGTAACTTTCGTTACAGTCCCTTTATATCTCCGTTTTATGAGAGAATTAATATGCCAAAAAAATTGTTTCCCGTTTTTCTTACTTGTAGCTTTAAAACCATTCCATTTCGCATTTTTAGGAATAGGTATGGTGGTCATATATGTTACCATTACGCACAACAATTTAATATTAAAAAATATTAAATGGAACCCCGCATCCAAAAAGGACTAACGATCGATCTCCTTAAAGCAATTCTTAGCATTTGGCTTTTACTACTATCTATATACTCTATAGCATGAGCCTGTTCTAAATAGCACCATTCAGGGAAGTACATCCCAACTCGGAGCGGGGTAGTCCGAAGGTATTTCTACCTTATGCGGGAAACCCCGACACTAAAAAGTATCGGGTTTCTCTATGCTTTTATCTTAATCAAAGGTGCTTTGTAAAAAAGATCTCCACCAATTTCTTGGAGTTTTATCCTCTTTTGATAGTTCACTGTTGGAACTATTGATGTTACCAGTTGAGCCATGTCATACTGGCTTGGGTTATCTGCTGTAAACAATACATCAACCTTGCACAATTCCTTCATTACTTCACCATCTTCAAGTGATAAGGTGTCATATTTTCCGACTAACTTATCAATTTCTTTTGCTGGATCTGCAATTTGTAGTTGTGTAGATTTTTCCATTGCCTCAAACATTTCATCACCAAAGTCGGATACTGTTGAATATATAGCTCTACCAAGTAGATCATAAAAGGCTTCTTCATATTGAGTAGGATAACTACTCTTTATGTGACTCCACATTGGATTGATCCTCTTCATAACCTCTAACTCATCCCCGACAAATCGTTTGCCAAGAGCTTTTTGAATTAGAGTGGCACAATGACCAAGAAAGGCATTTTCTGTCTGATGTCGAATTTCAACACAGTCCTTAAAATCTTTAGAGACTGCTCCATTACTACACCAAACTGTCTTTACAAACGGTTGGACTACAAATGTTCCTTTCGCAAGAAAATCGTTCTTCATTCGAAGTCCGACTGCTACAATTTGATTCTTCACAAGTGGGATTTCTTTACTTTTATCAGTAAAAAGGATATCAACGGATTGAGTCCCCTTTGCATCCCAATTGACCTCATCAATCACATAATTGACATTGTTTTTGGTTAATTGACCAATAATAGCCAATACCAACAATGCAAACTTGAATTTGGTTGGATAGTGTTCTCCGGTCGCTCCCAAAACAGTGTTGTTGTGGGTTCGTAGATTATAAGTATCCATTTTGGGGTTATCTAGTGCAACTCGTAATGTATCCAACTGTGTTGGAATTCCGTTTCTGACGTATTTATCAGGAGTTTGTGCTTTATACACTGAATGAGAAGCAGGAGCTTCTGATACATTTCTTACCTGAAACATTGTGTCAACACTATGAGGTGTGACTTCTTTTATTTCGCCATTAACAGTTACAAAATAGTTTTCACCTTTTGCGACTTGATTTTCAACTGTTGCCAATTGAATATCCCTTAAATTGGTCTTGATATCCACGATTTCGCCTTCAAAAATTTCCATATCATTAATAATTCCAAGTTTTTGGTTATTATTATTGATTCGATCAATTTCGTTTGATAATGATTTTTCCAAATCATCGTTGCGAGAATCGAGTATAGTTTTCACTCGCGAATTAACTTTTTCGTAATTAACTCGTTTTAGTTTTTTAGATGTTTCTGTCATCTTATGTAGAAAAACTCGACACTATAAAGTGCCGAGCAAAAACAGATTGTTCTTAATTTAATATCTGTATTTATATTATTTAAGTTTGTCCACCCATGTATTTTCGCACTGTGCGTTTTTACACTCCACAACAGGATACCTCTGTCCATTAACAAACGCAGTAACAATCAAATTTTCTATGTTTTCACTACTACATTCAGGACAACAAACTTCTTTCTGCATTATGGTTTCCATATTAATGGTCAAACCCATGACCTAAAAAGATCATGAAATTAATGATAACTTGCATAATATTCACCAACAATATCAATTCCATTAGTCATATCAAGCATTCCCATTGTCCATAAAAGAGTATCTCCATTACCATATGAGGGAGTAAATCTAGCATCAATTCCATAAGATCCCTGTTCAGATTGAAGGTCTTTTACGGAAAATTCGCTATCAATATATTTATTGTCCTTAAAGGATAGAGTTTTACATGGATAAGGAAGGTTTCTATGAAACATTCTGAAATCTTGCCATTTATCGTGAATATGTTTTTGCAAGTTAGTTTCATTCAATTCAACCATTTGTTGTTTTCGAAACTTTGGTTTATAGTCGGTATAGATGATAAAATAGGGTAATATATTCTGTATAACTTTTATACGATTACGAACCCTTTGATCTTCCGATTGCCATAATCTAGAAACCATTCGTTTGAGATGTTCATTTACTTGTTTTTGTGCCATCTTATTACTCGATACCCTTATCTAAATAGATAAAGGTGGTTTATTGAGTAAATCTCAAAAGCTCAATATGCTTACATGTTCTTGTTTTGAATTTATGATCAAAACAGGTACACGACTCTAATGTAACTAAATATCCCCTTCGTTCATCACGTTCAGAACGGACAAAATATTGGGTTTTAGTTAATTTTATTGCAAAAATACCTTTTTGGAGCATTCTTGCAGCTCTTTGAGATCTATCTTTTAATCGTATTTTCGAAATAGACATTACCCCAAATCTCCCCATTCTTAATAGAATGAGGGATTTTTAGGTATTGATGTATTGTTTTCAAGAAGAATTTCGGTATCAGTGATAAGAAACTTAATTGGTGCAAGTTGCAGCAAAAGTGTTCCATCAACATAACGATTTTCTTCTAAAACAAAGAAGTTTTTCAATAATTCAATGAATTTGCGTTTTTTCCATTTCTTTTTTCGTTTCTTAAAAGAATTCAATCCCAATAGACCCCATTTTGTTTGAAATAGTAGCCAACATGTTCATGAATAGAGTGTTCTTTACCTCTATATTTACCATCCCAATCCATTAATTCCTTTTCAGGAATATTTTCTGCTTGAATAGGTCGAGATTTTGGTAAAGGGTAACTTTGGAAAAAAATTACATTTTCACTAAGTTTGAATTTATGGTTTTCCATTATGTGAGATTAACTCACCCTTAACAAAGTGAGTCATAATAGTCTTGAGAGCAGGTACTGCAAAAATCTCCGGGAGGAATACTATCACTGTGTCTACAACAGTTTTCACCCTCTTCAGGATCATAGTTTTCAACTTCCTTAAAATATTCGCAATCCGTTCTTCCGCACTCAAAACATATAATTTTATCGATTTTTTTAACAGGGGTAAATCCTGAGAAGATAGTTTTAAATCGCTTAAACATCTTAATGGGAATAATCCCAATCTATAAAGATTGAGATTAAGTGAATTCGTCTGCTACTACACCCCAAATAACCACTAGAACCGCAGTTAAACCAAGTCCAAGTGATGCTTCATATATTACAAAAGCTAACCATTTGACTGCTGTATAATTATCTTCATTGAAAATACTTATTCCTGCGGTTAATTGTGCTAATTTGAATAATCCTACATGAAGTAGAATTATTAGGGTTAACAT
>JANBVM010000005.1:38633-38915 GCA_024239015.1 Patescibacteria group bacterium
GTTTATTAGAACCCATTTTTATAGGTCAAATGAAAAAAATCCATTGCACTTTGTCTTAAACCATCGAATTGTGTTGGTAAAACCCTAGCAAGATCGAATATTTCGTTCAATTTGCTAACGATTGCTAATCGAGTTGCCATCGTTCCACAAATATTCAACTTTTGAAGTTTAATAGTATCTGCAATTGCTTTTTCAACAAGACCTGTATAATGTTGCTCGAAGAAATAGTATTCCGAGAGCATAGGGGTAGGCGTCTGATTTTCAAGAGACATTACCTCATTG
>JANBVM010000006.1 GCA_024239015.1 Patescibacteria group bacterium
AAAATTCGATCAAGATGAATTTTCTAGTTTTTTACTACGACAAAAAGAGAGAGGTTCATTCTTTATTCCGACTAAAAAAGAATAGTTGAAAAGATCTGATTTTTACTATCGGTGTTATTTTTTGCAAAATTAAAAAATCGAGATCTTATGATTAGCTTATTCAGAAGCAGATATTGATATTTGTAATCAAAATTGAGAAAAATTTTTTAGAGAAAATTATTTTAGTCGTCTATCGATAATTTTGGACATTATAATGTCGCAAGTTATCTCGATTTTCCAGGTTTGTAGAAATCGATTTTATCTTGTAAAAATGCGATTTATCTTGTAAAAGTTCAATTTATCTTGTATTAAGAGTTCCAACCCACTCTCCACCAATGACATCGTTTCCTTATTTTGAGCCTATAAGCTTACTTCTCTATAATAATAATAAATAAATTAAAAAAAAAAAAAAAAAATATAATATAACAAGAAAAGAAACGTTATAATCTCAATATAGGTTTTTTTGAAATTTTTGCTGATTATTTTTTTCCCACTTAGGTCCCTAAGATTTCTTCTCACCAAAAACAGCAAATAAAAAACTGAAGTCTTTATGAAGTGAAAAGGGTAAAGCAGTAGTCACAATACAAGATAAATCGCATTTTTACAAGATAAATCGCATTTTTACAAGATAAATCGCATTTTTACAAGGTAAATCGCATTTTTACAAGGTAAAATCAAGTTTTACAGGATGATTTTGAGCTCTTAGGGTTGAACTGAACTAAAATGATTAACCAATAATCTCTGGAAAATAGGATAAGATGATGTTCACTCCCTATTTTAAATAATGGTTAATAATATAATTCTTTATGATTCGAAAATCTAGATTAAGCATAATTAAAAATCAAAAAATTTTAAAAAACCAAAAAAGTTTACTCACTTTTGTGATGTCTTAGCTATTTTTAGATTGAAAGGAAAAAGCTTATTTTTATAACCAATCCACTTTCCTTGAAACTCAGGACACTCTAATACTAATTCACTACTATGAAACGAGACTTGTTTGCTCCCAAGCTGGAAGTAATAAATATAATAATGAAATGACTGCTGCGGATCCTCTTGCCATCCATATGAAAATACTTTTCTCTCAATCTTATTTGCGATTTTTAAAGCCAATTCTAAAAATCCTTGCTTATCATTATACGCTTTTTGAATCGCTGAATACATCCTATTTTCTTTAGCCCTGTTGTTGCGCTGAAATATATATTTTAAAATTTGTATCAATTGTGTCAGGGGATCTTTTCGATAAAATCGCGCTCTTTTTTCAAGGATTTTTTTCTTAAAATCTGCTCTTAATCGATTAAAATCATTCTCTAAAATCAGATAAGAATCTACATTCCGATATTTCCCATGCCATTTATAATTTATATCCAGGATAAGATCTTTTTTTTTTGCTTGTTTTATAATTTGGCTGCTAAATTGATTAGGATAAAAATAATAAATGAAACCTACTTTCTTATAGTTTAATTTCTGCTTTAAAAGAAATTTCATCTAATCTAGCTATTTAATATCTAATAATTTTCTTCTCTTTATTATCAAATGAAATATGTTCTATTCCATAATGTTGTAAGACAAATTTATAGCTATTAAAGTGAATACCATCTTTTTCCCCAATCCTTTTGGCATGATCTAAGCATCTTTTAAGTAAAAATTTTTTTAATAAATCTAAGAAGGCCTTATTTTTCTTCCTGATAATTGAATTCTTATCTGAGCTCAGGACCATAATTAGAGGCTTTAATATACTCGAAAATAAGTAACAATCACCATTGAAAGAGATTTTTCCTTTATCTGGTAAAAGTTCTAATTGAAAGGTAAATTTCAATAATCCCTCTGTTGGATTTAAAGGAACAATAATAGGTGTTTCAAGGTTATAAGAATATTCAGTATTAATTGATGACCCTATTTTTACCCATTTCTCTACATGCTCGTCTTCAAATCGAAATTTTCCCACTGCCCATCTTACTTTTTTAGATTCTCCTTCCAATTCACTCACTTCCTTCAAATTTGAATTCTATATTCTTACCAACAACTATCCAATACCACTCTGTAGCCCATTTGGTATTTATACCAATGTATTTCATTCTACAAAACACTACTCTAAATAAACTGCAAAAATATGTAGGTAGGTCTTTAATTTTCAAGCTTCTTTCTTTTAAATCTTTAATAAAGCATGATAACCATATTAATATAGCAAAATTCCTTTTTAGTTTCAATTCTCACTCACTTCCTTTATTTAATTTTTTATAATTATCACATATATTTGCAAATGATTGTATTTTATATTCTTTAAAAAATACCAATAATTCACTTCTCTTTTTTATTGTAAGATAAAAATAACAAATTCTACAATAAACACATTCATGGCAACTCTTTTCTTTATCCAATTCACTCACTTCCTTTATTTAGTTCTTCATCAAATATGGAGTCTTTTTCTTCTGGAACCCAAACATACCAACCTTTAAAATTATCAAGATCAATTTTTTCCCCATCAACTTCTATTTCAATTTCATCAATACCAATTTCTCCGATTTTCAGTTCTTCTTCTCTTTCCTTTTCCACTTCGCTCACATCCTTTAAATTAACGGGGAATTTTAAATAAACAATATATCTTTTTTTTCCTGTTAAGCTTTAGACAATCTATGCATTCATTGCTTGAATAACCACAGAAACTATATGGGGCTACTGGTTCCGCTCGAAATCCTATTTCTGAACTATGAATAATTTCACCATGACCATGTATATGAGAATAATAAAATAAACCGTTTAATGGGAGATTCTCTAAAATCTCATTCTTTGCGCGCGTCCAGTATAAGCCAGTACAAAAAGAATAGGCAAAAAGTATCTTATCTTTATGCATAAATTTGATAATATCCCTCCTGGATTTGATTTTTTCTATATCAAATCGTAATTCCTTATCGATTCGTGCTATAGGGTTTCTTGTTCCATATTTTTTTAAAAAATAGTCTGAATTCCCCTTTAAAAAATAATAATTACCAATCTTCCTAAATTCGTTAATGATTAATTCAAAAGCAGTTTTAAGGTATTTGGTTGTTATAATTAGATTGATATCATCAACATGCTTTTTAAATTGATAATAATTCCTAATTTTAAAAATTTTATTTTCAAAATGTCCAATCACTTCTATTATAAAATAAGTTTCATCATTTTCAATTAGAACATCCTTTACGATAAAAGGAGTACGGAGCATACGCCAATACATTTTTATTTCTCCCTTATTATTATATGCACTCCGAATTAGCCCATAATCCCCCATTTCAAAAAAATGATTATGCCTTTTATTACTCTTCCAGAGAATTCTAATATTTGTATTGTTTATTTTCGATTCTCTAAAGCTTTTTAACTTTTGAATCATTTCAGCATCCAATTTTTTTTCACTTTTGGTTCTGTTATTTTATAAAATATATTTCTAAGTTTTTAAAAAAATATTTATTAATCTTCGGACATTCACCTTAAATCTTGGATTTTGAGGTTGATATTTTCAGTTTATTCCCTTCTTTGACAAAAGTCCCTTCTTTTATAAGGTCTCTAATTTGCTTTTCTATTAATTCTTGAGTGAAGTTAAGATTTGTTTCTAATATTTGTATTATGCTGTCGTAGTCAAGAGCCTTTCTCTTATTATCCTTGAAAATTTCAGTTAATTTCTCATTGATCTGATTAGAAACCCATTTTTCTTTAAGAAAATAAGTTGTTTTATTTTTCATAATATCAATGATATAACCCTGTCTATGAATAAAATCAATGTTTTGAGGATCTTCAAATAAAGCTTTATATTTAGTATTGGATTTATTGTTCTCCTTTCCAACGTAATCATATAACTTATATGGTTCAAGAGCTTCCTCTGGTGTTAGGGGAAAATAATGATTTCTAAGATATTCTTTTATAAAACGGACATGTTCCGAAATTGATATAAAATTATGTAATTCTGTAAGCATTTTAAAGCTAAGTTGGAAAATTTCATTAATGTTAATTATTCTTTCATCAGTTATAGCTATATTTTCATGAAAAGGTATAATTGTGTGTATTAAATGCTTTTTCAAAAATTCTAAATCCCTTTCGTCAACAGTATCCTTTAGCTTTAATGCAGATATGGCCTTAATTATTTTTAGTAAAACAGCAAATTCTCTGGGTGTATTTATTTTTTTCACATCTTTTAAATCTGTTATCGTATCATCAAGTTTCTCTACAATCTCAATCATTTTTTTTGGGAGTTTTATCCCTTCTGAATATAATCGTTTACTTTCAATAAGATAATTGAAGATATATTCATTAGAAACATCTTGGATGGGCGGCTTAAATAATCGTCTTCTAAGCGTTTTTTTGATTCTTTTTGATAATTTAGGAATTGCATAATGCAAATCAAATCTATCTAAGATAGACTCTTGACCTTCTGGTAGACCAAGATTTTCATATAGTGGTTTACCATAATCATAAGCTTCCTTCTGCTCTTTATTTCCTTTATAATTCATTAACATTAATATAGCCGTTTCTGCAGGCGCATTTATGATCGTGCCATCCAAAGCTCTTGTAATTTTGCCAACTTCAAGACATTTCATTGATTCTAAAGAAGCTTCTTCTAAATATTGTGCTTCATCAATTACTAATAGTTTTCTTGAATAATAGGGGATTGCTCCTAATCGTTTTACTAAGTTTTTCTGATCACTAACTCGTTGTGATGTAGGAATTAAACCTTTGTTGGTAGTATCTTTCCCGCTTATTATTCCTACATTACTAATCCCTAAGATTTCTTGTAATGATTCTGCAATTGACGATTTAAACAAACCTCTATGCCCTCCAATTATCGAGTTTAACGTATTTCGCTTAGTTCCTCCATGCCTAAATGAGTCACTCGTTATCCAGGCCAATACCATAATAATTTTTTCAATATAATACTCGTATATCTCTTTTGAATACGAGTGTATTGAATGGATTATTTTATCCTGATAATCAGGATCGTCATCAAAACGCTTATATATCGTTTTTAAGATATCCTTATCTAATTTTTTACTTTCCAACATTTTAATATCTAACACCTCAACATAATCAATAATTTCATGATTATCTTTTTTTGAATCCAAATCGGAATAATCCAACTGGATGACACCAAGGATCTCAACTTCATCATTCGGGTTGAGTTCCTTAACTTTTTCATAGAAGTAGTCATAATTTTTCAAAGTATAACATACTTTCTCCCTTTCGGGGTTATTTTGATCCAGATCTCCAGCAACAAAATATCCGGCTTCAAACTTTTCCACTTGTTCTTTAATTAATTGAAAGTCTGAAGTTCCCTTTGCTTTACAGCTTCTTTTATTACAGAATTTAGGTTTTCTATATCTCCCCCGAAGCTTTGTTTCTTGGAGTATTTCAACATCCGCTCCGCACAATAAACACCTATAAGTGAGTTTAGTAGCAATATATTTTTTATGGAGTCCAAAATCCAAGAACCTGCATCTTAAACGAACTAATTTCCCAATATAATCAACAAGACTTTTAGAGAATTCTGTAATCTCAGGTATAATCTCTTCGAATTCTGAAATATCTGGTATAAGAAGGATACCTTTAAATTGCTCCTTTTCTATTATTGTTTTAATCTCTTGATTAAACTTTAATTCTTCAATAATAATCTCATTTAATTCTTCACTGCATTTCTGAGTATTTTTACGATAATAATCAAATAACTCATCATCCTTGAAGTTCTTTAATAATATTCGTAAAATTGGGTAAGATTCACCCTTTAAAATCTGATTTTTTAAATTCTCAATGTATTCAGGACATTCAATTTTAAAATGAACTTTCATTATTTCAAATCGATTAAAATCAAACCCATTAGGATTTTCAGCTTCCTTATTCTTACTTTCTACTATTTTACTCACCCCGATAATATTTTAAATATCTACCAATTGCACTTTGAGATTTATTAAAAATATTTGAAATAAACCTTTGACTCTTACAACAGGTAAGTTTCCTACAAGCATAATAAAGAGCTGCTGCAACCGTGAGGTCAATTCTTAGATACTTGTTCTTTTTATTGCCATTCTCTACCATTTGTACTATTGTTTTTTCAGTTTCAAAAAAAAGGTCACTAAAAAAGTTTACTGAAAACTCCTGTTTTCGACCCAAAATAGGTTTTAGAAATTCATTCTTGATCATTTCTCTATTTTCTTCTAAAAATCTTAATTTTTTATTGATATCCTTCTCAGAGAAATTAAAGTGTAATTGATTTCTATTAATTATTTCAGTCAATTTCAATCAACCTCTATATTATTTTTTTTACAAAAATTCACAATTGAATCTTTTAGTCGAATTTTCTTCCTGATATCTTCAGGTAAAAGTTTTAAATCACTCAATATTGATGCAATATTTTTTATAGAATGGTATTTATATTTTCTTCCTGTCATTATACCAATCCATATCGTTTCAGTACAGAACTTTTCTATTAATTCTATTACCCAAATCGGTGTTTTATCAAGAAAGGGTTCTACAGAAACGCTTGTATTCCATCCTTTACGATATGCATATTCTAAGCAGATTATTCTTTCAGATATGAAAGGGGCTTCTTTTTCCCACTTTACTGCTGTAGAATCCCATTTTGATGTTATAGTAAATCTAAATAAAATTCGTTCCTGGTAATTTTCTAATGCTTTACAGAGCTTTTTAATACATTCAATATTCGGCTTAGAAACAATTAGAAGCTTATTATTAGTTTCTTTAAGTAATCGTAATAGAAATTTAATGCAGGTATCGACATTCTCGGTTGTAATATCGTGAGAGGTTGGAAACATTACAACACCCCAATTATATAAACGCTGATTAAAAGCTCTTTCATTAAATTCCATATTAATCCAATCATCTTTCTTTTTCCAACCGAAGTGATTACCGATTCTCTTCGCATAACAATACTCACAGTTATTAGGACATCCCTTATAGATATTTAATTCCTTATCACACCATTCTTGAGTTCCTGAAGTTTTATTCATTTAGCTTTATCTCCCATTTCTCATGGTTTTTAATAGACATTTTATAACATTCACCATCAAAAACAAAATCGTTAAGAATCCTCTTTATTTGTCTATTCTTTGCTCTCTGTATAAGGATATGACATGGCTCTACTTTCTCCCAGTAATCCTTTTCAGTTAACACTCCTTCTTTAATCGCTGCTTTCCAATAGGAAGGTATTTCTCTACTCATGATCTTTCTCCGACAGATATTTCTCTATTTCATCTGATACTACTTTTACAGCATATTTATTAGGACTATTCCCTAATGCTCTTTTAATAGATTTTAAAACGTCAAGGAACTCCCGTGTCAAGCCCGTTGCGTCGGACGGACGCTTTTCATAACAGCTATTACATACTAATTTTATATAAGATGGTATAGCTCGATATATTTCTCCGCATATATTACATCGTACTTGATCTTCACTCATTCTTTATCCTCTTATTCTGTATATCTTTTATGGTCTTCGTATTTCTGTCCTCTTATATGTTTATGTTTACATATTGGACAAAAGTAAGGACCTGTTATTTTCTTTGGTGGTTTGTTCCTTATCTCAAGATTGTTTATGTATTTTTCCAGTTCTTTAACTCTATTCTTTTCTATTAAACCTCTTTCATCCATATCATTCATTATACCTCTGAAGGTTTCAATACTACGTTTTTTTTGTTCATAAGTTAATTCTTTACATCCAAGTGTAGCTGAAAAATAAATTCCCATAGCATCACTGTCAGAAAGATCCAATACTTTACACATGATTGTTTCGTGACCTAAGATTTGTTTGGCTTTAAGTCTTCTATAACCTTTTACGAGAAGATATTTATTTCCATCATTATTTATTCTAACAATAATAGGAAGTATCAATCCTACAGTATGAATAGATTCTAACAGTTCTGTGTCTTTTTTATTATAATTCCATCTATTTAGATAACGATCCTGGAACAATTCGTCTAATTCAATATCTTTAATAGGTATTTCTTTTATTTCTATCATTTCAGTCAACCTCAAAAAATCCTTTTATTGTTTTTTGGTTAAATCTTTTATCTATATCTTGTTTATAAATTGGTTTATTCTCATATCCTAACCATTTAATACCCAAGATATCTGCTGCTTTTAGGAATGAACCAGAACCCGCAAAAGGATCGGTTAATGATTCTGGTTTCAGTTGTTTTAAAACCTCTAATGCTACAGTTATTCCTTTAGGAGAAGGATGTATAAAGTGTTTTTCTTTACTGCAGAATCCCCACTCAAGTGTAAATGGTTCAATAAAATGACTTTCTTTCGAATATAACCGTTTAGCGATATAATCATATTTGAGCTTTTTTCCTTTTTCAAATTTACCATAAAATAAATAAGTAGACTTTCTGCTTTGATTAGCAATTTTACTTCCAGAAAAACCATTCTTCCATAGAACAGGCGCGTCTCCCGTTGGTTCTGTATTCCTAATCCACCAATATTTACTACTTTCAGGAATTACTAATACAATTTTTACACATACTCTTTCAAGTTGATAAAACCAATTCAGTGTCCATTCTTCAAAATTATCGATTTTGTCATTAAAAAATACTTTATTTTTGTCATTATCTAATTCTCTGTTATGAAATTTTCTAATATTAGGTTTCATATCAGAATTCCAAACTGGATCAGTATATCCTAACTCGATGGATTTATCCGGTAATGATGGTAATCCTATTTTTGAATCCATGCAATCAACATAAAAAACTTCGTTCCAATCCATTATTTTAATCCTCTAATTCGCTTTTTACATAATTCAATAGCATTAGGATTTTTATCACAGGCAATAAAATTCCTCTTTGCCTTTTTAGCAGCGATAATAGTTGTACCTGAACCACAAAAAAAGTCTGCTACTATATCATCTTCATTGGAAGAAGCTAAAATTATCCTTTGGATTAAGCTTAAAGGTTTCTGAGTAGGATATTTAAAATATTCTTTTGCGTTCGTTCGAGTTTGAAACGATAGAACATCATTCCAGACACTTCCAATGGGTTTACCTTTACTTTCATCTAAATATTGTCGTCCATTCCTTCTTTTTCGATAGATCCTTCCATCCTCATCCTTATACCTAAACATCTTTTCGATGTAATTTACCGAATAAGGAAGAAACAGCTTATTAAATGTAAAATTGTTTGATTTGGTATAATACAAAATAGTATCATGCTGTCGAATCCATCCATTAACCTTACTTTTGAATCCTGAAACAGATCCAGTGTTCCAAATAATTTCTCGACGAAAATTCTTTTTCCCAAATATATTGTCTAATAGTAGTTTAAGCTCAAATTTTGCATGTTTATCGCATTGGAGATAAAAACTTCCCGTATTTTTCAATATTCTATGTATTTCTAAAATTCTTTCCCTCATATACCCAATATAACCACTTACCGATTCCCATTTATCTGAAAATTCAATATAATCTTCTTCAGTGCAATAAGGGGGATCAATGTAAATTAAATCAATTACTCCTGTACTTAATCTTTTTAATAGATCTATATTTTCGCATAAATACACTTGATTTAAATTGTTGTTAAACCTCGAGACATTGCTAATGATCTCTTCATTTAATATTGTATTAATCAATTGCTATAACCTCTCTCACTTTTCTTTTAGATACAGATAAGTTGCATATACAATCTTGGCTTCATGTTTAGCGTCGTCTAAAGCTCTATGTCGTTCTACATATCTTTCTTTTGGAAAGAAATAATCATACGCTTCTTGGACCGATGGCCATTTGTAGGAACCATTATATCTCCGAATCTTAAGAATTGATGTTAATTTATGCATTGGGTCCCAAAATTTCGTTGGAATTTGAAAATTTCTAGCCTTTAAAAAACTGAAATCAAAGTTTTGGTTATAAGCAGTACAAGGAATTTTCATGTTAAAAAATCCTTGAAGCTCTTCTCTAAATTCGTTCAGAAAAGGTGCGTTCTTCACATCCTCAATATCAAGATCACTATTCTGAAAGATCCATGAATCAAAGCTAAATTCCTTGTTTTCTTCCTGGCATGTAATATTTAAAATTGGTTCAATAACTCCCGTATCCAATTCTAAAAAGCACAATCCAATTTCGCAAATCATAGCATAATAAGGATCTAATCCTGTAGTCTCAATATCAAGTATGAAGATTATATTCTTCTCTACTCTCTCAATGCTTAGATTTTCTTCTTCCCAATTCTTTAGGAAATTTCTAAAATTATTTTCAGAAATTCCAAGGGTATTTTTCGGTTTAGACCTAAAAGAATGTTCCCAATCATAATAAGACTGTGCTTTAGCCATAGTTAGTCACCTTTTATTTTTAGTTCAGATTCTAGCTTTTTTATCTTATCATTACTCTGAGTTAGTTTTTGATACGAATTCTTGAAAGCATTAATGAGTATCTCTGAAACACCCTCTTCCTTATCTCTTTTTTTTGAATCCTTTATTACCATAATTTTTCCTCCACTTATTTTTTGTTAAATTTTTCGCCGGGCAGGTATTTTGCAACCTGAAACCCGGTCTTGATTAAAAAAAATAAAAATTTAATTTGAATTTCAATATTCAAGTCTCTTGACTATTTTATATGTTTTGAACTCTCGAACCGGTTCATTATTCTCATCCATTTTTGTAATAGGTACACGTACATGGGTCTTATCGTCGAATTCCTCAACCTTTACGTCTTTAAATTTAATCATCTCATTGACCATTTTTAACTCTTTTATCAAGAATTCGCGAACGGCACAACGAATTAATTCAGAGCGCGACGGATATAATCCACCTTCACCAACTAATCTCTTAATACTGTCGAGATAAGATTCTGGGACGTTAACAGTAACAATTTTCAAATTTTCACCTCATTTTTAATTAAAATAACCTAAAACTTTCAGATTTTTGTATTCAGAATGTAAAAACTCCCGTATGGCTATTCTTATAGCCTCAGAGCGACTTGGAACTATTTTTCTCTTAATAAGCTTTTGAATATTCTCATCGTAGAGTTCGGGGAGATTGATTGTAATATTTTTCATCTTAGATTTTTTTGATTTACCCTTTTCTTCGCTTTTTGAGCCCATTATGATATCCTCTTTTTCTGATTCTCCAATATCAATTGTAATACGTCTCGAGTTTTTTCAAGAGACATATTAAGAACGTTATTTGATAATTTATGCAACAATTGATTCAGATCCTTTCCCTCAATTTCGAATTCTTTTGTGCTTTTATGATCTTTATTATATTGAATCTCAAGTTTACCCTTTAATTTCAAATATGGTTTTTCCATGATTTAATACCTCATAATGGATTTTTCTTCTTTAAATTCTAAATGAAATTCTTTACTTAAATCGCATCCACACATACCACATTCAAGATTACCCTCCGTATCTATGACATATGTTTCTTCAATTGGATATTTACATTTCGGACATTTATATGACAGGTGGATCACCAGGATCTAAATAATTTATTTCGATTTGATTTTCTAATTCTCTCTGAGCTTTATAATGTTCACAGAAATCACTATTATGTTCGTAAGGATAATGGCATTCTAACATATGACCAAATGGACAAGATACATGGCACATCATAATATTTTGGATCTCCATGTGAAATTGTGGACAATATACGACAGGATTTTGTTTTTGGCCCTGAAGTTTTTTAAATCTATTTAAATTTCGTTCTTTTAGATCTTTACCGGTAGGATAATCATCTTTAATTATTTGGATCTCTCTTTGTACTATGAATCTAAGAACCATATTCATCGATAATCCATCTTTTTCTTTCCTCTCTCTTCGCAACTTCATAAGTTTTAATAGCAGCTGTACCGTTTCTGCGTCTAATACATCTTTCATAAACATTTTATCGCTCATCGAATAATCACTTTCTCATCTATCATTTTTTAATTTAATTTCAAATACTTCATGTGCAAGAACATGACCTTGTTTTTCTGCTCTCTTTTTCATAGAATCCAGGAATTCTTTATTTATGAACGGATTTTGCTTTCTTTTTAAAAGTCTTAGTGCTTTTCCCATCATTGTATTAGTTATCAACTTCCTTGCGAAGTAATGATCCAACATATCTAAGATTGCGTCTAAATTGCTTTCATAACGTCTATCTAAAGTAATATTTTGAAATCCCTTACCGATCTCCTCGCTTTTAATAGAGATTTTATTAACGGGTAATTCTGCATCAAATTCTCTTTCAGTTTTATCTGCTGCACACTCACAACATAATTCTAAGGTTTTCATTTCAATCCAATTTGTTTTTTTCCCGCATAATTCACATTCATTCAATTTTTTTATTCACCTGTATTGTTTGTATCAAATTTATTGTAGAAAGCCCGTAGGCTACCCTGAAAGAAGCTTTCAAGGGCTTTAGCCAAGTTGGAAAAATTAATAATTTTATACTGCAAAAAATGAAAGTATAAAAATTGACCAAAAGACAAAAATCCAGGATGCAATTTAAATTATTAACTACATTATTAAAATAAGGTTTTCCAGCCTTGTTTACTGATTCTACACCAATATTAATATTAAGATTGATATTAGTTTTTATTTTTGGAAGATAAATTTCATTGGTCATTTCTAGTTCTCAGCTTCCAGTTCCTCTTTTATAATATCCGCTCCAATCTAAAACATTAAAAGTAAGAAATCTTCTGAATTCTTCAAGTTTTCTAAGTGTGTAATATTTACATCTTTTGGTTCTAATCCCTATTTCCACAGGACCATTGAAATCACATATATGTTTTATACTACCAACTATTCTTATTTCTCCTTCAAAATCTATTTCACATGAATCTTGATTTTTACCAAAATCGATATAACCAAAATCATAATAGAATCTATAATAGTAGCATTCTTTACAAGCATGTGGAAAATCGGGATTCAATATTGGATACTTATGATTATATTTTGCACTTCCCTTTTTTAAGTGTTCTAATTTCTCTTCTTTTGTTTTAGGCATTTTATCTCTAATTTGTTTGCATCTTAGCCTATAAAATTCAATTCTTTGTTGCCTTTCTCCCTCCTCTGTCCTTCTCTCTTCTATTTCTGTTGGGGTTAATGGTCTACAGAATAATTGAGAATGTAATACACTTCCATCTTTAAACTCTTCAAATTCTTCTGCAATTAATTTGCCTATCTTTTCCATATTTTAACTTAACCTCACTTCATAATCCTTTTAATGTTTCTTTAATACTTTCTTTAAAATTTGTTAGGTTTGTCTCAACTTCATTATATTCTTCGCTCTCTTCAATTTTTAATTCAATTGAATCATTTATTTTATTGATAAAATTTCTCAAAAAGCGTTGCTTTTTATCTCTTATTCCCCGCAGTTCTTTAGATTGTTCAGATATATAATTCTTGACTTTTTTAAGAGATTTGTCATATTCCTCGTTATCCTTGACCATTTCTCCTTTATGGTTTTCAAGAATCTTCATTTTCCTTTTTGTAGAAGCTTTTAAGTGTTTTTCAGCTGCTTCCATGACATCAGAGACGAAATCTCTCCAAAAATCTTCATCATCATATTCTTCTAAATATTCGTCAATTTTGTTCGAAAGTAAATTTATGATCTCTTCTCTCATTGATTCAATTAAACTTGGTTTAGCATCTACAATATTAGGTTCTGATATATCATCCCAAGTATATTCACCCCATTTTGGAGTACCAAATCGATTCAAGTCAAATATTCGCTCATCATTTTCTAAAAGATACTCTATGTATTCCGCATAATCTCTTGCGGGATTTTGGGTCATATCTTCCTCAATTCGATAACCAGTAAGAGATTGTAATTCTAATCTTCTTTTTGAACAAGCATTAATCCAACTCTCTAAATCTGCTTTTTCTTTCACATCGATTAGGTTTTTATCAAAAATCTCTTGGATCATTGACATCGCACCTTTAATTTGGAATAGTTTTGCTTCTCCTGATTTTCCTTTGTATTCCTGCAATAGAGAATTAGTGTCGATCCCGACTCTCTCCAATAGGTGTGGATTTAATCCCACACTTTCACAGTGGAAATATCTTTTCATATCTAAATAGATTTTAATCCCATCAACATCAAAATCATGCAAAACAAATACGAAAAACTTATCTGAAATCTCCTTTTTATATTCCATCAGAATACGGATTACTGCTGTGGAAGCATACCCTTGAGTACCCATTCCCAACCAACCATACCTATATCCATCTTCTCGTAATTTCCGCATTGTTGATTTTAACACTTCTTCTTTTTCGCATATGATAAATCCAAATGGAGTTTCATTAATAATTTCATAAAAATCATTTTTTTCATTATTAAACCATCTCTTTGTTATTGTTTCGGAATCCACCAAATAGGATTTACCCTCGATGGTAAACGCTACAGTCCGCGCTTTCGATTTAATTTTCAACTCATCCTGAACATAACCCCAATATGGGGCCTTAAAATATTTTTTTACTTTTTGGCAAAAACTTTTAACTGCACCATCGAAACTTATTTGTTGTTGTAGAGGATCTCCATTTAAGTCCATCTTGCCTTTCAATCTTTTATGAACTTGATACCATAAATCACGATTATCCGCGGGTGGCATTTTTAATTCTAATTGCTTTCTAACAAATCGCTCATTAAGGATGTTAAGAAGTTCTCGTCCCACGTTCTTTCGAGAACCATCTTTAACTAAATAAACTTCATTTTCATAGAATTGTTCAGGAATATTTTTGAGCCATCTCTCAGGTAAATCCTTAACCAGCACCCTTAAGAGATTTTTGTTAATTTCTGGTTTTTTTGCTAAATCATTTTCTTTCTTTTTTCTTAATCTTCTCTCCCTAATCTTCTCTATTTTTTGTTCTAAGTCATAGCAGATCTTACATCTATGATGCTTAAATCCACTTTTTACATAGGTACATTCTTCTTTAGCAACATCTCCACAAATATCACAATCTCGGTATTTTACACCCATTTTTATTCACCCTATTAGTTCAATAATTCATTCATCCAATTATCAAAGATCGTAAACATTTTATGCTTTGTTGGCCATTTTCGCTTACTAAATGCAGAAGCAATAGAGGGACCTAAATCCTTCCAAGCTATTCTAATATGCTCAGGTACCGTAATTTTATCTTTTTCAGTACTACTACTATGAATACTACTACTTCCTTGATCACCACTACTACTTGTAACACCTGAATTAAACTCTCTGTCTTCTGTTAAATCAACATCTTTCTCTTTTTCAGTACTACTACTATGAATACTACTACTTCCTTGATCACCACTACTACTGGCCATTGATTTTACAATCTTCTGATTTCCTACTTTTTTAACAAGTAGTTGACCTTCTTTCGCCATTGGATTAATAATTTTCCCGATATTTGTCTTACTTAGTTCAAGCTCCTCAGCAATTGCACCATAAGTGAAATTTTTTGAAGAATTATCCCTTAACAATTCTAAAATCCGATCTTTAGCAGGTTTCTCTGACATTGAGCTCATTTCTTTACACCTTTTTTACCGTTATTTTGAACTGCTTTTAATAAATTATGCATATTGATTCTATCGAAGTTATTTTGGAATTCCTGAACGACCTTCCTATATTTTTCATCAAAAGTTATATTTCCTTGAAATAAGCCAAGGGTTATTCGCATAAAATTATCTGCGTCTGATGACCCCACGATTTCAAATTCTTTATTAGTTTTTACCAATCTTTTCACCTCATAAGTTTATTGACAATTTTTTATATCCTTGAGGAATAGAATTTTTTACCTGATTATCTTGGTGTAATTTAAGCTCATCAAAATACCATCCTTGGAGTCTTTGCTTTGAATTGTAAATCTCTATTTCAATTTCGAAAACATCTCTAAAATTAAATTTTAAACTCATAATGCTGCCTCCCCGTAATTAATGTCTTCATTATCTAAACACAATCGAAAAATCTCAGGATCATCGCAAAAGACTAAATGATCTGTGTGGTGCTGAAATTGACATTTACATTCTGATAGCCAACACAGACATTTTGAATTTTCAGGAATTTGAGGTCTTTTGCGTTTTTCCCATGTAAGCTTTTGATGATTATAATAATATCCCATTGCTTAGACCTCCAAATTCATAACGCTGATTTCCCGTTCAATTTCTTCTTCACTAACTACCTCTCCAGCAATTTCATGTTCTACTGTTTTCAGGCAAAAGAGAAGGCTTTTTTTATCTTCAGCATCTCCTTTTTCAAATCCTGTAGATGTACTAATGCAATGAGCCCAATTGGGACAAATTAGACGACAATATTCTACAATAAACGTAATACATTTTTCATGCATTTTTTTAATCAACTCCTTTATGGTAATAAATCATAATCTTTCAAGATAGAATGATCGTAAAGCTTATTCCTCTGCTCTTCCGTTAGAATAGCTATAAAAGCTTCTAACTTGCCTGTGTTATGAAGAAGTTCAAGTGATTCGGTAAGATTAGTTAGTTTTTCTTCTCGGAAAAATTTCATTTCCTTAAGTTCTTTTTCAGTAATCCAATCGATTTCATTACCATCAATATCCAAATTATTATTAAGCCAATTTTCTGTTGACATCTATGAACTCTCCTCCGTAATGGTTTCTATTGGATTTTGATTCTCAGGATTTTTATCAGAATCATAGTTAACACTTAACATACCCAAGAAGTCAGATAATTTCATGTTTGAAGCAACTTTAAGGATCAGTCTGAGTACTTCAGAATTATTTTTTATACCTGTAGCTTTTTTTATTTTCAGAAATGCCTTATAAATTGGGTCATCAATCTTAAATGGTAATCTTAAATCAATAGTCTCTTTGTTTGACATTTTAAATCTCCCTTTTCATTCTTTTTTAGTTAATTATATTGTTTTTTATTCTTTTTTATTCGATAGTATACTATAAATCTTTTTTATATTTATATGCTTGGATAAAATTGGATAAAAAAGAATAAAAAAGGATAAACCTTTCAAAAGTTTAAAATTTTCAGAAATTAATTTAATATTATGACTAAAAAAGAAGAGATGATACGTTTAGTTCTTAATCCTGACAATGATCAACCAATTTATGATTTCTTTATAGAAATCAAAAAGGCGTTAGGGTTAAAGGTTAATACAGAAGTAGCTAGATATTGCATTAAAAAGGCACATGAACTTATGTTTGAAAATAAAAAAGAAGATTAATATTTAACTAAAAATGGCTTCTCTATAAGTTGATTCTTCTAAAGCTTTTACTTCTCTTATTAAAAATTCGGCAATTTCTTCTTCGAGATTTTTATTTTTAATAATTGCACGAGTATTAAAAAATTTGTAAACAGCATTAGGTATTTCAATCTCAATTTTTCTTCTACTTGTTTTATGATCCCCTAAATGTTTCTGATTCTTTACACACAAATTCATTCTTAGCTCCTGGATTTTTTACCACAAAAGCCATGTGGTTTAAATCTTTAGATTTAGATATATTAGTTTCGTCTAATATTTAAGAATTTTGTAATTTAGAAAATTAATACCGTATATTGATATTTCTAAGAGAGGGAGGGGGGTGATTGGAAGTAAAAGGAAGCTTTAAAAATAATGTCGGCTAGATCATAATGTCGAAAATCTAATTTAGACAAAAAGATAGATTTTAAAATGGGCTTTAAAATGCAAAAAAAAGGTTTCGTTTTAGGATTCATATTTTTATTTTTCGTGCTGCTTATAGGCTCAACTATTCTACCAGCAAAAGCAGAAGTACAATCAAAAACGCTTTTACCTAATCAGTATTGGGGTTTAGGAACAGATTTAGATAGTGGTGATACATTATATTTTCAAATTACTTCACCTTCTATAGGTGTAAATATATATATCATGAATGATACTCAAATGTCAATTTATCAAAATAATCCCCAGGATTTAGCAACTAATTATATATATCAATGGACAGGTTATTATCTATTGACATATTCTTTTATGGCTCCAGATAATCAGCATTATTGGGTTCTTATAATAAATCCAAATGACTCACTAAGTACATATGTAACTATTGATGCTTATATTGTTAAATCTCTTACTATTACCTCTCCAACGACAATAGATACTATTTTACCAGGATATTTTTATATTACTTGGACATCTACAGGAGATATTTCACGTGTTAATATTGAACTATATAAAGCTGGAATGTTTTTAGAAACAATTAGTTTTTTTGACTTTAATGATGGCTCTTGTCTGTGGTCCATTTCTGATGATCAATATGAAGATGGAAGTTATTATCAGATTAAAATTATAGATTATTATGATGATTCTATATATGATTATACTAATTATTTCACTATAGAAACAGAAACAAAAACAATTACAATTACTTCACCAACAAGTACAGACACTTTTTTACCTGGACATAATTATATAACTTGGACTACAACTGGCTCTATTGATTATGTACGAATACGATTATATGATGGTTCTTATTTCTTAGAGACAATAGAATCCAGTGCATATAATGATGGGTCTTATGATTGGTATCTTAGTTCGTATGATACATACGATGGAAGTAATTATCGTATTGAAATATCTGATTATGATGACAACTTAGTTTATACATTTAGTAATTATTTTTCTATTGAAATCGAACAAGGAAGTAATGGAGCTTCTGATGTACATATTCAAATAATTTTTTGGAATGTATTATTATTTATCATAATTCCTGTAGCTGTTATCTTAGCTATTGCTGTAGTCCTTATTCATAGACGTAGAAGACAAATTCCAGAAGAAATTATACCTATTACAAGAGAGATTTCTGTTAAAGAAGAACCAGTTAAATCGCAAGAAAGGGAATTACCTAAAATTACCTATTGTTCCTTATGTGGCACAGAAATTTTAGATAAGACAGGTGGTTTTTGCTCTAAATGTGGAGCGTCAATTAAATAATTTCTATCTTTTTTTAATTAGAAATTTAGGTCATTGGAAGTAGAAGTAAGGTTTAAAAATTATGTCGGAAAAGTTACATCATTACTAAAATCAAAAATATTAGAGTAATGAAAGAAATGGAATATAAAAATTTGAGAATTTTAAGTATTTTATTGATTGTAGGTAGCAGTTTAGTTTGGTTTGTAATTATGGGACTAATTAATAGCATAGGTTTTATAATATATATTCAACACACTGGTTTTTCTCATTGGGAAAGCTTTATGATGATGGAATTAAAAGCTATTCTATGGATTTTTTCTTCTATGATTTTTGGTGGAATTATAATTGCTTCAATATTATATTTAAGATTAAGAAAGAAAAGATTAACTAAAGTTGAAAAAATAGATAAGATGCCTATAAGACAAAATCGGGATGTTGGAATTTGTCCTTCCTGTGGTGCTGAAGTTTTAGATAAAACAGGTGATTTCTGCTCTAAATGTGGAGTTTCCTTAAAATAAATAATAAAACTTTTTTTATGGCCATCTTGAGATCAAAATTTTACCCGGGTAATTTTTTTCAGGCCCAGGATTTTATAATTATTTTTTCCATTATCTCTTATAAAGACAGATTTTTTAAAACTTTTTTATCTTGAGATTAATGTCGGCTCAAATTAAATCGTTTTTTCTAAAATTGATATAATAATTATCAATAAAAACTGCTGAAAATTACGTTTTTTGACACAAAAAAGGTAGATTTTTAGCACTGAGGACAGGTGTACAAAGTACATTTTATGGGTATTAGACAAGTCCCATTTTACATTTTTTTACCTGAAAACCCATCCCTTCAAAGAAGATCCCAAGGATAGGATAAGGGTAGGGGGTGTCTACTATTAGTTTTCGAAAGATTGAATTTCTAAATCCTGGTCTTGTAAAAAAGTTTCAGTAGCAGCTATATTTTAATTGGTTTTACAGGATAGGATAAATCAATGCTCTTAATTGAAAATATTTCTAGTATATTATCAAAAATCCCCAAATATGCATAAACTTCTTTTTTATGCCGTTCCTTCTGTTCACGGGCAAATTTTACTTCAGGATAATATTCTTCTCCAAGGATCGCATCATAATGCTGTTTATCAACCTTAATATTTTTTAATGAAAAGACAAAAACTTTATTATTTTTGTAAGCAGCAACATCAAATTCTCCATGTGCGCCATTATTTTCTACTTTATCAAAAACCTCTAAGGATTGTAGATATTTAGTAAACGCATCTTCTAATAATCTTCCTTTAATCCTATTTACTTCACCTTGAACTTTTCTCACTACTTCAGAAATACCTGTTTTACCCTTAATAGTCTTATAGGATTTAGCAATTTCATTATACAATAGTTTCTCCTTTGTTGCTTGTGAATAAATTTCAATATCCCTTTCAACATTGCGCCAAACACCTTCCTTTTCTATTCTGATAAGATCATAAATATCAAGATCATCGAATCTGAAATCAAATTTAGTTAAATCTTTTTTAATATGTTGCTCTATTTCTATTTTAGCATGTTCTTTTCGTTTTTCTTCCATCTTTTTCTCATGGACCTTCTTTAATTCTTGCATTCTCTTCTTCCTACTTTCAATTCGCTTTCTCTTCCGTTTTACTTTGGACCAGGTTTTATTAATTAGCATAGGCATTGTACTTGAGTCCCACTTCACCATTTTATCTCTTTCAGTATCAGGGTCAAATTTAGAATTGTATAAATAAATTTCAGGCTCAATCAAATTCTTTTGGTCAACTTTTTCTCTCATACACCATTTAAAAATAGAATTAATATCACGTTTAAATCGTTCAAGGTCGATTTGAGCTGAATAATGGCCCCCATGCTTTATGCCATCAACTATGAAGCCATCTTTTCTTTTCTCATATAATTCTTTAAGCTTTGGATCTTCATCAATATCAAAATAAATCCTTCCAACGGGTTCTTTTCCATCTTTAAAAGAAGGATCATATAATAAACATCTAATTTGCCCAGTTTCTTTATTTTTACCGGCAGTCTCTAAGTAATATGTAACTAAAATACTGGTTAATTTTCTTGGCGCAATAAAGATAAATGAATTTAGGTGTTTTCTAATTATATCAACGATGTTCCCTAAGTTTTCCTGCATGTTCCTTGTTCCTTTACCGTGCTCTTTAGGTGATTCATCGCGAATCATTACATCACCTATATTTAAAAGAGGTAATTTCATGTTAAATTCACTTGTAGTAAATGAATCTAATAACGCAATTTCCTTTTCCAAAATAATTTTATTCTGATCTATGATCTCATGACCAACTTTACGGCCAACTGTAGATTTACCAGAATTGGGTTCACCAAATATTATAAGAAGTAGATTAGTCTCATTTATGCTCCTTGTTATTATCGCGTTATGAAGACTTTGAGTATAATTACAACTTTTAGAAAATATATGAATTAATTTTGGGTCGCTGTACTTATTATTGAAGGATTTTTCTTTTATCTCATCTTCAAGTCTAAAATTCTTACAGAAATCATGAATTTTATACTTCTTTTTTTGCTCTGCTTTAAGATTTGCTTTCGCTCTTGATAATTTTTCTGTATAATCAACGGTCATTCTTAATCTAACTCAATATCTTCATCATTAGACTTATCATAATCTCTATAAGAAAGTTGAGCTTTATCTAAAATGTAGTCTTCACCCATTCCTTTTAACAGCATTTTTTTCTTGGTTTGGTATGAATCTGCTTGATGAAATGTTAATGCCATCTTAAATGAACCCCATGTAAGATTTAACAATTGCCTGATCAATGCAGCACTCTGATGTGGTAGTTCACACCCTAATTCCACATCCAATAAATTTGAATAATATGTAAACATTGCATTTGCTACTGGATGACCTGTAGTATTCATTAATGCTCTTAACTGATGCATTCTCCCTTCTTGAGCTAACCCCTTAAAATCATCTTTAGATATTTTTTCTAACTGTGATTTAGTCAGCCTTTCTTCATCAATCGTTTTCATGGCCAGATTTAAACTGGCTATTGCTCGTTGATTATCTGATTCTTTTGTCATCAAAGCCCCCCAGACATTAATTTTAATATATTTGTTGAAGTGGATAAATTCTCAACAGACGTGGATCCTGTATTTATGGGTATAAAATTAAGAAAAAACCATGCAACAACAAGGGCAAGAACCGCAAAGAAGACAATTATTATTATCGCGGTCCAATCTACGGAGACTTTCTTTTTCGAATATTCGCTTTCTTTAAGTCGTTTCTTGAATTCTTGTTCAAGATTATGCTGTCGTTCTGCTTGAATATCTTTAGTTCTAACGATATATGCCGCTTTATACAATTCAGCTTTTTGAGCTGATTCATCAATTTGATCCTCTTTTAATTCTTTTTCTCCCATCAGGTGATTGATCAATCGTTGCTGATCTTTTTTGATTGTTTGATCAATATTTTTAGCTTCGATCACTGCATTATACAAAAGATCGTAAGTACCAGGAGCATCTCGAACTAAAATCACAAAACGACCATGTCTTGATTTTCCTAACATCATCATATTACAACGGCCCATCCTTACTCTGGTTGGATATCCATCCAATTTATGTTTATAATTCTCAATCCAGTGGAGTGCATTTTCTAAATGTACCGGTGCTAAGAACTTTATTTCAGAAAATTTCTCTCCGGGAAAATTATCAAATTCTGTGGGATTATCTAATACCACTATTGTTTCCTCATAACTATCTAAGATGATCCTCGGAACAACAGAATATATAGCAGGTTTTCTCTCTGTTCTGGAATAATAACAAGCTAAGTCTATTAAGTCTTTTTTATGCTCAATTAATTTCTCGAAATCATGATACATATCATTAATATAGCCAATGACTTGATACCTATTTTTCTCCAGTGCTTCCCTTAATTCTCTATGTTCAAATACGGTTGATAATTCCTTCGCTACTTCTTTAAGTCTCTCTCTAAATTGCTTCTTTTCCGTTGCTTTTTTCTCAAAATAATTCTTAATTAAAATTCTTATCTTTTCCATCCTTACTTTTATTGGTTTCTTTTCCTTTATTGATTTTTTTTCCATTATCTTCAGCTAATAGTTCTTTTCTTTTTCCTTGATTTGTATGATCAGGAAGCCTTCCTTCAAGTTTAGCCTTCTCTAAAAGCGCCAGAAGTTCTTTTTTGTCTATTGCTGTGCTTTTTTTGGCTCTTTTAAATTTTTTAACCCTAAATTCGCAATCCTCCCCCATTTCAGGTCCTTGATCCATAGGTCCTTTTATAATGGAGGTGCCTGATCTTTTTTTTGCATGACTATATAATGAATAAACGTACCCAATTGTATAGAGAAGTACATAATAAACTATCCCTTGTAGTAAATAACCTGTGGTCTGAGGATTCAGAATTGAAGTTGGATTTCCTTCGCTATCTGTGACTTTTAAATTTGTTAATACAAGTGCTACGATTAATAATGCCATTAAAGACCATGTTTGTATGTTTTCCCAGAGTTCCTGTCCTTTATACCATTTATTCCCAATTTTCATCTATAATTTACCTCTACGTTTAGATTTTCGAAATAGTAATGAGATGATTATTGCTATGGCCATCCCCGCAATAGTCAATAGGAACATTTGATAATTAAAAAACTCATTCTCTTGAGGATAAGCAACATTTATTCTCGCAGAGATTACTGAAAGAATAATTCCAGTAAGTAATGTTAACCCTATAAACAAACCAATTCTTTTTATTCTATTCTTCAAGTTTTACACCTTTAATATTATTCTTTATGTTTTTTTCCTTGATATAAATAAGATTATAATTTTGACGATAAGATATGTGATCATTAATGATAAGAGGTTATTTTCTGAACTTGGAAATAAAAGTAATTGCAATAAGATTGTTGCTCCTATCATAAAAGTAATAGAGCTAAGGAGCATGGCTATAACCCAAGCACCATCCAATCGACTGAGTCCCTGATTTAATGATTCCCATCGTCTTACCTTACTTCCTTTTATGACATATTTGAAAAATATTAGCTTTAAAAAGAGAAACGCAAGAACTCTTCCAGATACTGCAGCAAAAAGGGAAATAACAAAGACTAACCCTAATTTTTGGAGAAATTGTGCACCAACAATATTAAATAAACTAAATTCAGGGTATATTCTAAATAAATTTGTCAACCCAAAGAACAAAAACATTGAAATAATGTTATGAATGATAAAATAGAAGTGTTTATCTCCTCTTGCATATCCTTCAGTATCTTGGCTTTCAGTCTTCATCCTTTTCACCCTCACTGTTTACAATTTTATTGATTTTCTTACGAAGCAATAGGTAAAAATATCCTGAAAGTGAGATTAAGATAAATATGAAAATCAAGCTAAATATCTCGCTGATCCTCCATATTGATTTATGATCTATTACCCCGGGAAGTTGAATTAGTGTAATTAAATGTATTTGAACCCCAAAAATTAATATTGCTATTGACACTAATAATGGCCCATATATCCCTACTTTAAACCAAAATAATTTTCTCATTTCTTCCATATCTTATTACACCTGAATTTTTATTTCTATAATATAGAAATCATTTAAGAAAAGAATAAACAATAAGAAATAACTAACAATGCTAAAAATGAACAGAGAGATGATATTTTCTAAGAAATAGATTGTAAATGTAATTATTACCTGTGGAAATATCATAAATAGAGCAAACCCATGAACTCGTCGAAAAAGTGCGGGATTATACATAAATAAAGTAACGTAGCTAATAATAATCAACGCATATAGAGTACCGAAAAATGCCATAAATGATGCAGATAATACTGATATACTACTAATATATTTCGTTATCAATTGACTTGCTATGATTGATGAGAGAAAAGAGATAAATAACAAGCCAAAAATGATTAAGAATAACGTAAATTGTTTGTCAATATTAATTAAGACAAAATCCGTTAATAATTGAGCAAAACCAACCTGAATTATAAGGAAAATTAATAAGGAAATTCCAATTCCTACTCCTAAGATATTAATAATTTCTTTTCCTTTCATAAAACTCATTTCAGAAGTTCACCATCCAAAAATATTGACCTACAACCCATATATTCAAAAACATATGTGCTAAAATATTTGCTGTTAAATCTCGCCAATACCAAAAGAAAAAGCTAAGTACCAATCCAGAAATAAACACTATTAGCATTAAATTGGGATTTCTGTAATAGTTTGTATGTAAATAGGCAAATACCAAGGAAGATATAATCATTCCTATAATTTCTGTAATAGTAATTTCTCGATTACCAGGAAGTTTATATTTCTTAAAGCCTGTCCCGCGACTAATTACTATGAATAATGAGATTAAAAAACCCCGAAAGAAGACTTCTTCTGCGGGAGCAGCAAAAACTATTGCTAAAGCTCTTTCAGTATCTTGAATCGTAAGTGGTATTCTCATTAAAAACACTTGAATTAAAACTATAATTAAGAAAATAGCTATGGCTCTTAAAAATGTAGATGGATCTGATTTCTTAAATCGTGGTTTAATTTTAAAAGGTTGACCAAGCAACGGATCAGTTAAAAATAATCCAACCACAGCCACAATTACGTATATCAGTGTAATTGTCCCAAAAAACTGTTCTTCAGGGTTTAAAGAACCAACATATTTGAATGTTAAGAAAAATTGAAAGATTATTGCTAATAAGATTGTAAGATAACTGATCCGTGTATTAACACTCTCAGATCCATATTCATCTTCATATTTCAACCAAAAGTCACCCCATCATTATAGGTCCCTTCTCCAACCTTTCTACTTCTTTTCTTTTTGATTCTTGGATTAAGCTTCTTCTGTTGATATTTAATTCTAAAATAAAGAAACATCCCTATCATCCCAATTGCTGCTATCACCATTAAAAATATAGAAAAATTTACAAAATCCAAAAAAAAGGGATTTGGATCTGTTGGAACTGTCTCTTCAGAAAATCCAAAACTTACCACCTTGTTATTTTTATCTAATTCGATTTCTTTCTCTTCAATTAACGTTCCATTAGTATAATACGTTCGTAGTATATATTCTACATTTGGTAAGAAACGATAGCTTAAACTACTCTGAGCAGGTACAATTTGAGAAATCTCAATATCATTTCTTTCGATTTCTAACCGAATTGAATGAGTATAATTATTGTTTATTACAAGTGTGTAAACCTCAACATTGATACTATATTCTGTATAAGATCGTAGATTGAGATCCTGGTTAAATAGTGTTGCATTGAAATAATCTAAAACGTTCAAATTGTTAGTGTCTTGAGTTATGGTATTAAATCCTAAATCTTTTCTCAATCCGTTTATATAAAACCTAAATAAATTCGGATCTAATCCTAATCCATCGAAATTAAATAAGCTAAAATAAACATTGAAATAAGTAGAATTAATGATTAATATTTGATGTGAAACTAAATTGATATTAATAGATTGGAGAGAATTATCCTCTTGATTAGTGTAATTAAAAATATATACTCCAGAACTAATTTGATATTCTATTATTTCTCCAGGAAAAATATTTCCCGATTTTTCTATATTCGAATTATTATTTGTTAAAGTAAAATTAACTAACTCTATAGCTTCATTCTTAATTTTTAGAGAAAATATGTTTAAAGTAATATCTATAAATGTCTCTTCATAAGTTTCATAATTCTTTACTAAAACATCAAAGGAATCATAAATATTAAATGTAATTAACGTATCATCATCTACAGATAATATTTTATTTGATAAGCGATCATTTAGAATATTTAATCCATCATACGTATAATTAACGTAAGTTGTAAACAAATTAAAATCAAGATACTCATTATTTACATCATAAAGAGAAATATAACATTCCTTTACTTTAGGAACTTCATAAATTAACGTAATCGTTTCATTAGAACTTGTAAAATTAACTGAATAAACTAATAGATTCTGTTCATATACATTACAAGTAAAATCGTTAGGATACTCAAGAAAAATCTGTTTAATACCATCTGGATCTACATTTTCTTCAATTATTTCTCCTGAAGAGATATACCTAAAAATTCTGATATTTTCTATGAATAGATTCTTTGTATCATCAAAAATTCCTTCAAATTCTAACTGATCTACTGTCATATCAGAATCTATACTAATTGTTTTAGTATAAGTATCAAAATTAAGATTTCCTTGCTTAGAGATTTGATAACTTCCTTGTTCTACACCACTATTTAATACATTAATATCAATTTTATTTGATGAGCTAGTATTAAACTGAATCTCAATTTTATCTCCTGATAATAAAGTTAAATTGAGATTATTTTTACTTCTTACCTTTAATGTTTCAGTTTCGTTAGTTTGGATATAAGTATATCCATCTCCATTAGAAACTTTAGAATTATCGAATATATTATCACATCTATAAACCAAATAACTAGGATTGGAAGCATACCAATATCCATCATAAAAAAACAGAGTATAAACTGATAAAATGTATTCCAATGGATAAGTATCTATCTTATTCCAACTTGTATCGAATTTATATGCATATTGAGTACCACTTCTCGCACCAGAAACGTAGAACTCACCATTAACAACATCTAAGCCATATATCGAAGTTAATGATGTATCACTCATTACATCATAATCAGCAACATAATTAAAACTCGAATCATACTTATAGACAAGACCAGATTTATCTGCAACATACCAATATCCGTCATAATAAAAAAGATCTGTTGGATGAGCGATAGCACCACCACCAGAATTCTTCAGATCATAAGAAGTTCCCGTATAACTCCAATCAGGATTATATTTATATGCTTTATTCCCTATATTTCCTGCCAAATACCAATATCCATCATAAAAATAAATTCCTTCAGGATAATCATCTTCAGAATTTATATTCCAAGAAGTTCCTGTATAACTCCAATCAGGATTGTATTTTATAATTAAATCATTAGTACCACCAGAATCATGACTAGAAACATACCAATATCCATTATAAAAAGATATACCTCTAATAGAATCTGCTCCTCCAGATATAGTAAATTGAGATTCATAAGTAAAAGACATCATCTCAAAAGAACTATTTTCAACTAAATATGGATTATCCCTTTCTGATGTTAATATCGTAAAGTTTGTATTTGATACATCATGTAAAAGCCAATTATCAGAACTAACACCAAAATCCTGTTCATACAAATCATTTTCAGTAAAATCTGATCCTAAAATTTCCCATTCTGTATAATATTCACTCTCAGAAATTAACTCTACGTTAGGTTCAAATTGGACTATATTAATATATCTATAAGTTGAATTATGTTCCGTTCCTAATCCTTCATCCAAGACAAAACGATATTTCCAAGTACCGATTAAATTTAGGGATTTTTCGTATTCAAAATCTGTTTTAAAATAAATTATAATTGTAAGCTGATCTATTTTTAGATTAAATTCTGAGCTGTTAAACCCATAATACTTGAACCTCATGTTCCCATTAGAATCAAATAATCCACTTATACCATCATAGCTTATTACATCATACTCAACCAGTGTTTCTGATGTATATATATCATTATCAATTAAAACCCAAGAAGTTGATGTAAAATTATAAATACTGAAACTCATATTGGCTAAAATAGAAGTAAAATGTCTTGAATCGATATTAAGTTGCATAACTTCATGGTCGTAATACCCAAAAGGAATATCCATATAGAAATCAATCATGGCTTCTATAATCCCATGTTGGTTATCTCCAACTGTGTTTCCAGATGTCCAAGAATAACTTATAGCATCAAAATATCCCGAATATGTAGCAACAGAAGCTAAATAGCTTCGAAGTCTATCTACATTATCAACAGCATTCCAAAAAGGAAATGGGCCAAATCGAACGTTATCAATCCACACGTAAAACGTATCAGCAGATAATCCTTTATATCCTCCAGATCCACATTCAAACTCAATCTTCACATGATACCATGTGTCATCGGTAGCTGCAACCCCTACATCTTTTGTAGCACCATCATGATATTGCCATTTCTCGTTTTCTATTGATACCAAAAAGGCAGTTGTTGCTGTACCATCATTTAAGCGTAATTGAAAGGAATGAGTTGCATCACTACTGTTCATCCAACCTTCTAACGTTCCAGAGGATTGAGATGCAAAAGTAGGACTATAGAAATAAGCATTTCCACCACCCACTGTCGTGTTTATTTGTAGTACTTTTTTATGTGCATTAAATTCTGGGATAATCTCTGCTGAAAGACCAGCTCCAATAGAGGAAACAAACCCTATTGAAGTCCCAGAAGTTCCCACGTCTTTACTTTCAAAATCAGAATCTTGATCTTTTAGGTTTGTGTAATAAACATTATCTCCAATATTGTAAGTAGTATCCCCAGACTCTCCATAAGCATCAATATATGCTTCCAAACTATTAACACCATCACCTTCTTGAAGCTGAAATCTCCAATAGGGTATCGATGTTGCTACATAATCATTATAAAAGTTCTCATCATCTACTACTAACACACCATTAAGCCAAATAGATTGTTTATCCGTAGCACAACTAAATTGCAACTTGATGTGATGCCATGTATCTGCAACAGCACTATAATCATCAATAGTAGTTCCTCCCACACCATTACCGTATCGTATGTAGATTTTATTATCTAATGAATCTATCCAAAAACTAATTATTGTAATTGAACCTTCATTAATACCATAAAAAGCCAGTAGTCCTTGACCATTATCAATATATTTAATCCAAACTTCAACCGTTCCTGCTGTTTCTGTTTCAGTATGACGCCATTGACTGTATTTCGTATTATCTCCTGCTGATAAGATTTTCATTACACCTTTATGTCCATCTTCAGACGCAACAATTTCAGCACTATAACTGGAATCAGTTCCAGATTCATCATCTACCCAAGAAATATCAGTCCCACTTGTATAAACTAATTCATTTTCAAAACCATATGTCGCAGGATAATGACCTAAAGGATCTTGGTCTTCTCGATTATCGCCAACAGTATATCCAGAATCCCAAGAATAAGCAACAGCATCGAGATACATAGTGAAATCTGTTTGACTATTATCTGTAACAAATCTGATATAATCCATAGCAGAAGGACTACCTTTATAACTGTATCCAACACCACTATCCATAGAAACTCCATTAATCCATAAATGCCAATCTGTTGCAGTATCAAACTCAATTTTAATGTGATACCAAGTATTAGCAGAATATGATTGTATCGTATGCCAAGACCCATCGTCATATTCTATATCTCCATTATCCATAAATCTAAGATAACTTCCTATGTTCCATGAACCATCATTAACAGAAAAATACACAGGTTTATTAGTTTGAGCTACTCTTAACCAATATTCTACAGTTCCTGTTGCTCTTTCTGTAAAAAACTGTTCAACTTGGTTTCCACTTACTCCAGAATTGTCATATATTTTTAAAACTTTTTTATGCCCATCTAAATTAGAAGTTATAGAAATATCACAGCCAGGTTGTTGATTAATAGAAAAACCAACTGGATCAGAGCCATCCAAATCACTTTCAAAACTATAAGTAGCATTATAAACACCAACTCCATCATAATCGAACTGGGCATTTGAATCATCGTTAGATTGCATATTATCAGTATCAAAATACGTCCCATTAGTCATAACAACATTAGTTTCATCAACAGGTTGCTGAGATTCTGTATTTTCAAAAGAAGTTATCGCATGAGAATATGTAAGTGTTGGATCCTCTATATATACAAATTCTATTTTTGAAGTAGTCCATGCAAAAGTAGGATCCGAATCATCATAGAACGTTCCCTGATATAAATAATTTTTTCCAACATTAACAAGTGTTCCTTTGGAAACAGAAATATCTTCTTCTTGTATTGCAGAATTTCCAAAACTAACTAAACTTGAAAAAATTGGAATAAAAATTAATAATAATACCAGGAGAAAATTAAGTTTTTTTTTATTTAGCATGTGAATACCTTCTTAATTTTCTAATAAAAATAAAAATACTTAGAATGATACCAAAAACAAAAATTAGATAAAATATTACTCCAAAAATGAATAGAGTTTTCAAGTCAATAAATCTTTCATAAAGAACGCTAATATCTCCTATATTTAATATTCCACTAATACCCAAATACCAAATTTCTCTTAATATAGACCAAAATCCAAAAGCAAGTAAATAATAATTCTTTCGAAATAATCCAGAAATTAGAAAAGGAATTGAGAGAAGAACTGATCCAATTACTCCTGCTAATAGTGTTAGAGTAAATGGAACAGGAAGAGTATTAGTAAAAAATATATCTGCATAAACCATTGGAATTCCTTTTTGAGTTAAATAACCAATTCCATCAACTCTATATCCACATAGAATTGCAACAAACATGTGAGAGAATTCATGCATAAATAAACCATAATATTGAGAACCGATAAGTAATATTATTGTAATTAATCCAACACTAATTTTTTCTGGATTAAGTCTAATTACTTCAATCGAATTTTTATACCACATCTTTTTCTCACCGTTTTTTTCTTTTATATAAAAAACAAAATCCAATAACAACAATCGAAATTATCACTAAAATGATAACGTTCCCAGGATGTATATAATCAACAGGTTGGGATAACGTAATTTTAATATTATCTACATAAAATCGAAAATTTCTTGGTGTTGCTATTGCTATAAAATATAACGAAGCAAAATAAGGGGGATTGTATTTCGGATAATAAAATACCCCTAAAAAATCCCCATTTATAGTTAATAAAAATCTTTCCCGAGTAAAATCTATTCTTATTAAGTACCAAGAATTTGCGTCATAATTCATAACAGGAACAGAGTTTAAAAGATTCTGTTCATCAATAGCCCATGACAATTCATCATTTAATAATATTAGCCTCTCCCCAAACGAAGGGGGATTCTCTGATTCAATAATATCATCCTCTCCAACCACATATATTCCTCCTTTCAAAAACATAATCATAATGTCATCATAAGGATTATATTCACGATCCAATTGAGGAATATGAATCGCAAACCCATTCTGTATATCAAGAGGTTTTACCTTACACTCAATAATCCCTTCAGATGTTCTTTTGAACCTTTTCACGATTTCCGTTATTTGGGAAGTTGTGCCTCTGACTTCCATAACCTTATTTCCACTGTCAGAAACAACTCTTATATTAAATGGATTTACAGCAGATATCCATCCTATTGGAAAAAGACCAGGAATTTGATCTTCAAAATTATCTTCTAAATAATTATAAGAAAGGATAGGTTTGTTTGCATGATATAAAAACGCTCCTACAGGTATAGAAATTAAAATGAATCCTGCAATCAACAATAAATTTCTCTTGTTCTTCATTTTAATTAATCTCTTAATGTATTTTGGGAAAGGATGGAATTTGGTTCAAAATTAGAGTGAGGTGTTTCCCTAAAGTATGAACCAACTTCCATGTTAGCTGAAAATAATAAATTAAAAATAAGTGTGAGAATACGTTTTTTAGCTTTTTTCAGTTTTTTTACCATTTTTATAACACCTCATCATAAAACTTAAAAAAAAAATTATTTCGACTTTAATTTACTTCGTTTTCTGTATTTTAGATAAATTATTGTGGCAATTAATCCTCCAAGGCCCCCAAGTAGAATATATAAAATCGTATAGTCAGTTATAGGTGTTGATTGTTCAGTTGGCGGTGGTAGTGGTGGTGGCGGTGGTGATTGAATGGTAGGAATCGTTACAGTTACGGTTATAATGTTGGAGTCAGGAGACCTCTTTGTTGGATTAACACCAATAATTTTGTAATTATAGTTTCCATTAGTTATAATTGTGTCAGTATACGTGCCTGTTATTATTAAATCTGCTATTCTTACATAAGGAGCACCATCATCGCTACGCCAGACCTCATAAGATAAAGCTGAAGATTCTTTAGTCCAACTTAATTGTATTATTCCATCAGAACTTACACTGGGAATAATTACTGTTAAAAATAGTGCAGGAATTTCGGGTATTATGATGATTGGTGGTGGTGGTGGTTCTAAAGGAGATATTATTGATATATCTACTATAACTGATTTTATATTAGATAAAATAGAAATTCCATATTCTGAATATGCTTTTACAGCGTATTCAAATGTTCCACTTGTTAGTCCTCTATGTGTATATGCAATTAAAACTGTAGTTTTTATAAGAACCCAACTTCCTCCTCTTGGACGAAAATAGAGCTGATATCCAACTGAACTTATAGAGCTAACAATACTCCATTGTAAACTGATATCTCCATCTGTATCAGGATTCGGGATTATTGATGCAAGAATTGGTGCAGGAGGAGGGAAAACCTGTACTGGCGGTGGTGGTGGCGGTGGTAAAGAACCACCACCATCATCATGCAATATAAATGCTAGAGGAATAACTTGTGTTAAGGTAAAGCCCACAATTGTTATTGATAATATTCCTACTATTAAAGACACAATTAAGAAGTTTTTTTGTTTTTTTTTCATATCAATTATCTCCTCTTTGAACCTCTCATTATTTCCCTAATTTCATTTCGTCTCTGTCTTCCCCGTATTATTGGACCTCCAATTTTAATGAATAAATAACCTCCAATAATGACACCAAGGATTATTATTATAGGCAACCATCCAATTCCAAAAGGATTTAACCAATCTAATCCCGGTGTTTCTGTGTGCTGTTGTCCACCACCAAATCCATCTACAGTTGTTAGCCATGTAAGAAGATCGTAATATTCCATCGGAAAATCTAAATTATAATCTTCAATTCCATCAGCACCTACATCAATTTTATAGGATGTAAATATATCAAAAACCACTTTGACTTCTGACTGAATATATCTATTGGTGACATGTAAAGCAATAGGTCTTGTATGTGAATAATCTTGTGGCTCATTCCTTTTTGTGCCAATCTGCCAAAATGGTTCATCTACTGTTTCATAATATAAATAAGTGTATGATAACGTAGCTGAATATTCCATCACTACTGGCGAAATTGATCCAAGATTGTAAATAAATCTGGCATCAGTCATAGAACTCTGTTGAAGTTTAGGATCCCATATTGGACTTCCACTTTTTGTTCTTGGATTCATAGAACTCCCTGCTGATTGTGGCATAATACCACCATCAAATGAATCCGAGAAATCACTAAGTATATTTAAATTTATATCTGGATCATAATAAGCGTTCCATTTATTACCAGCAGTACCTCCAAAAGAATCTAAAGGACTAAGAATATTTTTTTTTTCTTCATATTTTCTTGGAGTTAAACCAACAATATCAGGTAGAGAATCATCTAATTTACCATAAAGATTATCAACTACACCAATGGAAGAAACAGCTACATAGTCAAAACTCTTTGTTAAACTATCTCCAGAAAGTGTTTGAAAATTAGGAAGTGGACTTTGAGCTATATCAAATGACATTACCAAATCTCCCCCAAAATCATTATGTATGGAATTCCATTGTTTTACATTACCAAAATCATAATGAGTCCAGTGAAGATATGCTTCCCATCCAAACATTCTATGTCCAAAAAGACCTGAATGTTGATACTCAGCTACTAAAAAATCTTCAGTTATTCTATTTAATAGATTATTTTCTGCTCCTTGATTTATCTCTACAGTTGTATACATATTGATCTTACTTGTCATCCCTACTTTATATCTAATATAAACATCATCTCCCTGTGTAAAAATGTTAACTAACTGTATATCATTTGGATTAATTCTCCATGAAGCCTGTGATTCAAATTGGAGTTTTTGGTCATTTGTTTGACCAGATAAACCCACAGGATTACCATCAAAAGATTCAAACTTAAAATTCTTTATAATATCATTTGATATTAAATAAACGTCATCTCCAACAGCGTGTACTATTGGAATAAATAGAATTAAAGAACTACAAAAAAATAAAATAAGAAAAAAAAAACTTTTAGATTTGTGTGTTTTCATAGGTTTGATCACCTCAAACACGACTTTATACTCCTATTGAGCTATATGCTGTAAATGTAACTGGTACATCATTAGGAACTGTGACACGTCCGCTTTGTACAGTTGAAACTGAAATATTGTCTCCCATATACATCTCAAATTTGAAATCGTAAGCACCATTTTCAAAGTTAATTACTTCAGTAACAAGAAGATATACAAAAGTACCACTAATTACTGCTCTGACATTTTCACCTTTAGCAACAGTGACATTGACTTCAAGTACATTTCCAATTATAGTACTAATTGAAGCATCGAACGTAATTCTTATAGCAAAGAATTCTGTATAAGCTTCTAAACCCTCAATGTATTCATGGTCTGCGGTATCGAGAGTAGGATCAAGATAAGGAGCTTGAACTCTCCAGTTCTTTTCATCCCACACTTCATTCTTTTGAGCATCAGTGTAATCAGCGAAATCAGTAGCAGATAAATCCCAACCAGTACCATAATGCATATCAGCAACAGTCTGAGTTAGATGTGGAGCATCGAGTAAAACTGTATGATTATCATCCCCATTATAATTATAAGCACCAACATTATCAGGCCATGAAGCATTCAAGTTAGAATCCAAGATGTTAAAGTTTACATCAGAAGTCGGGTGATATACATAGAATTCATAATCATAGTTCACGCCACCAACTAATAAACGAAATATATTGGCAAACACAGAATTCCCAGTAATTTCAGCCCATACATGAGCCTCATCTCGTAAATCAATTGAAATATCATCAGCGTCTTTACCAGATTCTGCTCGTTCAAAATTAGACATTGTATAGACGTCATCCATGTCATCAAAAGTCGCACTTGACTTCGGTGTCCAAATATCCATTTCTACGAAATTACTAACGTCTTCCCCATCTGGATAAGACCATAATGTAAAAGTAGAAGTTGTTTTCTCCGGTGTTGTAACCGTACCACCTAAATTTATATTTCCCAATTGAATTACTCCTGTTCCCATAAGAACTACGATGACGAAAATGATGATACTCCCGCCCAAAATCAACCTTTTATGTCCTTTTTTCAATTTTTTCACTTTTCTAAATATTTTTTTTTGAAATTTTTTAATAAATTAGATTTTTATGTAAAGATTATACAACCTTATATTTATATTTTTAGGAGAATGTTTAGTTTATCTTTAAATAATTAGACATTGTTCATTGTTTATATTAATGTGTTAATAAAAATGAAGAAAGCTAAAATACTTTCATTTTTTTGATTAGATAATGAAAAATATTTAACAAAAAAAAATTGTTCAAAATTTAGCTTTATTCTATGCATTCTGAAAGAAATTTTAAATAAATTCAAAAATAGATCATCGAAATTCGAAAAGGTGCTAAAAGTAAAATTAAGCAATAACAATTTCAATTAAAAATTGCTCCTGATTAATAAAAATCTCAGATTTAATTATAGATTTCAAAAAAATCCTAAATTTAATTATTTTACAGAAATTTTTAGATCATTAAGGAAATTAGAGATTTTCAAATTCAGTTTTTTAAAAGAAAGTAGGCCCAGTAAAGAAGAGTATAAAGTTTATACTTTTTCTGACGTGAAAGACTTGTTTCACGAATCTGTTTTAGAATAAATGTTCCTTCCCAAAGATAAGAATGAAGGTTATTTAATCTATTTCTCAATATTTCTTACTTTTAAAGGAGGTCTGGGAGGAGCTCGAGGATAATTTACAGCAGGATATCCGAGGGTCATAACACCTAATATGTAGCTTTTAATCCCGGTTAGTTTAACTCGGATTTCGGAATTTTTCATAAGAACACCATGAGCATAACCTATCCAACAACTACCTAATCCCAAAGATTGAGCGCTTAGCATTCCAAATGTCATGGCAATAGTCGCATTCCTTGTATTCCATTGATTATTTGAGTAGAAGATCACTACAATAGGGGCATTGTAAAATATCGGATCAATTCCCAAGTTTCTTTTTGTAACTAAATTAATATTAGGATTTTCTTGGGCAATGAAGTCAATAATAGAATCGGATAATATTTTTATTCTCGTATCATCTGAGATTATTAAACATTTTAAAGTTCGAATATTAGCACCTGTACAAGCATATCGCATGGACTCCAGGACTTTCTCGATTACATCCTTAGGAACTTTTTTGTTTTTATATTGACGAATTGATCTTTTTGCTCTTAAAAATGGATGTAAACTTTCATAAGATATCAATGTGGTTGGATCTTGATTTTTCTCAAAATCTAATGCTTCACCTTTCATATTTTGATATAAAATCGCATCTACAGGACAAACAGCTATGCAATGACCGCATAAGATACAACCTTTAGAATTATCGAACGAGATTTTATTCAACTGCTTATCCTCTCCAAAACATAAAG
>JANBVM010000007.1:0-14033 GCA_024239015.1 Patescibacteria group bacterium
CTTTTATTTCACCTTGTCCTAGCTCATAGATAAACCAAGACCTAGTAAGAGGATTCTTTTCGTCAAACTCGCTTATATTGGGATAAACACCTAGACCGCCGTACTCAATTGCCCCAACAGAGTGCGGGCCATAAAGGCCGAATAGACCAAAAACCAAAAAGCTAAAAATAATAGATTTTTTCGAATATTTCATTCAATTAGAAATTTTCATACTTTATCTTTATTGTTCCAATGTCCTAAGGCTAAATCCAAAGTTGTCCTACTTACTCTACGAAACAGTGATGGTCGCATCAGCAGTGAAGCTTCCGGCTAAAGAGTTGGCGTGGATGGTCAAACTCAAACTCGGTGCTTGATCATAATCACCAAAACCATTGTTTACAGCAGCCGTTATCAAGGTCTTAGCATCAGAAGTTACGCCACTACCAGCTAAGGCTTCAGCTATCCCAGCTGTCACTCCTGTCAAACTACCACTAGCTGCAGTAACACTGCCTGGAGTAATGGTGAATCCAGTGTAAGGAAATACATCAACCCCTGCTGACCATTTGTCTCCTATGACATAGGTAGCTACGCCAAAAGTAACGCTTATACCGTTGCTAAGAACTACGCTAGCGCTAGTAGTCACATTGCTGGTCAAATTACCGGCTGGATCAGTCCACTTAAATATGGCTGTTCCTACTGAGCCACCGGTTGTGATTTCCACCAAGAAAGTTCCGTTCGGATCCAAAACACCATCGAGTCCATCATATTTTCCAGTAAAATCAACTGTAGTCGAATTACTTCCTGCTAAGGTTTTGGTTGTGCCAGTAGCAGTAAAATGCTGTGAAGTCATTACCACGCTCCAACCAGCCCCTGATCCTCGCGTATCAGTAACACTCACATTGGCTATAGTCCCAGTTGAATTTTGGGAAGAGGTAGAAACTGTTTTACCAATCAAACTAGCTGTGCCAGAAGAAGTAAGGCTCAAGGTTCCAGCACCCATACTCAAATCCATATTGGTGGTAGCAGCTTCTATAAATCCTAACCAGCCAGCCAGGCTAAATAAACCGAAAATCAAAATTAAAACAAAAATTTTCTTCATTTTTTTTCTACTAACATAGAAGGATGTATCTTTTGAAAAATATTTTCAAAGCGACACCCTCTTTGCTTCATTAACTTATTCAATCCTATAATCTTGCTTAGTAAGTTTTTGAGCCTATTACTAAAAGGCTTCGACCTTTTATAAATCTAATCTGTATCAATATATATAGTCATCATTGTTGAATGCTGATTTAAAAAGCTCGCTGTTGGGCGAGCTTCTAGAGCTTCTTAGATTAAGACATCCTGAATCGTAAGTTAAAAACTCAACCTTTCGGGTGAGCTTCTGGAGCTTCTATAAAAATTTTAATAAAACCTATATTGTAATATTCTATCATCGGATAATTTAATGTAAACAGAAAAGCTGTGGATAACTAAAATTAATATCTAATGAAAAGCCAGTAAAAAACTCTGCCTTGCGGCGAGCTTCTAGAGCTTCTCGAGTTTTTTACAGTAGAAGAATCTACCATCAATATACATAACATAGTAAAACTCAAGAAGCAATTTTAAGTCTTATAGATAATTTATAATTAGTAGGTATTTTACACAAGAAGGATAAACACTATCTCCTTGTACCATTTTTAATTTAACATCCGTTCAGGTCTAGAGTGTTAATGGAGTTCTCTGTTAAAAGAGCCATCACTATTCCCATCTGGACCTTGTTGATCAGGACGTAAAGCAAATCTACTATTCACCATTGTAATATTATTAAACTTTTTGCAATTCCTGCATTTAATTTCAATTGTGCAATGCACTAGTTCAGCTTTAAAGAAAAGCTTGCTGCAATATTTACATCTATATTCTTTCATAATAGTTAAGACTGATAAGGCTAGACATCTGAGCAAGACACAGAAAGTGATTGAATTTCTCTGTCCTCCTATAGCATGTTTAGTTTGGGGTATTTAATTCCTATTCAAAAATGTTAAAATAGAAAGAGGAACAAACTTAATTCTTAATTTAGTTAACTAAATAATACTTTAAATTTAAACATAGTCTCTGAAAAGAAAAATTAAATAAAAGATAAAAAAATTCTAAAACCTATGCGAATCTTAGTTGTTGAAGACGAAAAAGAAATCTCTGTTTTTCTAAAACGGGGTTTAGAAAACGAGTCTTTTGCTGTTGATGTTGCCGATGATGGCGAGAAAGGTTCTTTCTTAGCTCTAACTAATGATTACGACTTAATAATTTTAGATTATATATTACCCAAAAAAAGACGGCCGTCAAGTTTGTGAACAAATCAGAAAAAAAGGTAAATCCGTTCCCATATTAATGCTTTCAGTAAAATCAGAAACTCTTACCAAGGTAGATATTCTAAATATTGGCGCTGATGATTACCTAACCAAACCCTATTCATTTGAAGAATTGTTAGCCAGAGTTAAAGCCCTGTTGCGTCGACCTAAACAAATTGAAGATGAAGTGTTAAAAGTCGATGATCTAATCCTTGATGTTAGAAAACATCTAGTAAAGCGAGGTAAAAGAGAAATATATTTAACTCGTAAGCAATTTATGCTCTTGGAATATTTAATGAAAAACCAAGGAATGGTTGTCTCACGAGGAATAATTATGGAACATGTTTGGGATATGAATGCGGATCTTTTTTCCAATACCATTGAGACACATATTTCAACTTTGCGTCGCAAAATTGATTCTCCCAAAGATAGAAAACTTATCTACACCATCTCCGGCCGGGGTTATAAAATATGTTAGCAAAAAAGATCGGCTCTATTATTTATGATATAACGAACCGCTAATCAGCGGTTTTTTATTCTAAGGTTTTTAAGAAAATTTTAACTTTATTTCATCTTATTAAAAGTATTATGATAAAAAGGTCGAAGTTTGTCATAATATAATTTAGAATAAGATTAGATCAAAAATATGAATAAATTAATCAAAAAAATTCTCACCGACAGAAGAATGAGGAACATAGCTACCTTAAACGCCTTTTTGGTAACAACGCTAAGCGTGGGGGGACCATGGCAGGATTAATGGTTATCTTAAAAAAATAATTTTAGAAAAAGGTGAAAAGCGATGAAATATGTTACTGTAAAATCAAAATAATAGTAACCTCTCTTCGTCGCTTTTTTATCACATGATTAAAGTACGGGGCATAATGAAACATTTTTTTGTTTTGCTTGGGAAAAGTATAGAGCCACGATCCATGGATCTTGATGACCGGAGGAGAGAACAGATACTTAACATTATCCTGGTAGCAACGATGGTGCTTTCAGGTATAGCCATAATTTCGGTAAGTATTGGAAGGATTATACGGGCAGCTGACCCAAATTTTGAATATCACGGTGTCCCAGCTTTTATTTTATTATTATTTGCATCAAGTTTTGCAATCTTGTATTTTTTTTCTCGGGCAGGATTCTATAAGACAGTGTCTTATGTACTTATATTTATTTATTTTACTGCTGCCACCTACACAATCTATACTTGGGGTGCAGACGCCCCGCAAGGATTACTTGTCTATTTTCTTACTCTAATTATATCGAGTGTTTTGATCAGCACCCAATTCTCTCTTGTAGTATTGACAATGGTTAGCATTGCCCTGTTGTCTATCTCATTTCTTCAGACACAGACAATCATAGAAGTGAATACGTATTGGAGAACTCAGCCACTGATTTTCAGAGATACCATTGTCGCAGTCGTAACTCTTGGTGTGGCAGCGATCGTGGCTTGGCTCTCTAATAGGGAAATTGAAAAATCTTTGAAGCGAGCCCGCACATCGGAAAAAGCATTAGGAAAAGAACGCAACCTATTAGAAGTCAAAGTAGAACAGCGAACAAGAGAGCTTAAAAAAGTCCGGATGGAAAAAATGCAGCAGCTTTATCGTTCAGCAGAATTTGGCCGTCTTTCTTCAGGGCTATTTCATGATTTAGTTAATCCTCTAACTGCCATTTCTCTTAATCTTGGGCAGATTAAAGACGTAGATATAAAAGGATTAGCTGAAACAAAAGTTTATTTAGAACAGGCTATTGCAACTACCAAGCGCATGGAGAGTTTTATCATTGCTGTTCGTAAGCAAATTGCCAAGCAAGGAGAGGAAATATTGTTTTCTTTGTGTCAAGAAATCACTCAAACAATAGACCTTCTTTCTTATTATGCTAAGAAAGTAGATGTGGGAGTCATCTTTTACCCTCCAGAGAACATACGAACTTTTGGAGATCCAATAAAGTTTTGCCAAGTTGTTACCAACCTCATGTCTAATGCCATTGACTCTTATGGAGAAATTAAGTCGTTCGGGAAAAGAAGAGATGTGTTTGTCAAACTTACTAGAAAAGATGGTTTCATTTATTTAACTGTTCAGGATTGGGGTAGAGGAATCCCATCAGAAAATATTAATAAAATCTTTGATCCCTTTTTCACTACTAAAAGTACTAGCCAAGATTTAGGTATTGGTCTTTCTATAGTAAAAAACATAACTGAAAAAGATTTTAAAGGGACAATTAAAGTTGAAAGTAAGCCAAGAGAGGGAACAATCTTTACTATTAAATTTCCTCAAAAGCAGAAAATATATCATTTTGAACACTAAGTGAAAATAAATATAAGATTTCAAATTTAAAACTCAAAATGGTTTTGACATTAATCTATGATTAAAGCACAAAGCATAGATAAATCCATAAACAAAGGGGTTGACTCTCTTGTCAAAAACCAGCTTAAAGATGGCAGTTTTCTAAGTCTTTCCTCTTTTAATCCTAAGGGGTTTAGCAAGGTTAGAAAATACCATTCAACATTTCCGGCATCTTTGATTCTTTCCAGTTTGAATACTTTAAAAGAAACACCCAGAACTCAAGAGATAAAAAGAAAAACTGCTGATTTTTTACTTTCCCAAAAAAGTGAACATTGGTCATTTAACTATTGGAAGCGTGATTCTGAGGAATCAAAGATTATGCCTTATCCTGACGACCTTGATGACACCGCCTGTGCTTTAGCTGCCTTGTTTAAATATAGCCCAAAGATTATTGATGGCGCAGCTATGGGAAAGTTTATAATGACTCTAACTGCTTTGGAAGAAAAAGAAGGCGGCCCCTACCGAACCTGGCTTGTTAGGCCTGATGCAGAAGAAGTCTGGCAGGATGTTGATTTGGCAGTAAACAGCAACATAGCTTATTTTTTATCCTTACAAGACGTCTCATTAGACAACTTTAATACTCTTATTGAAAGAGCTATTGATGATAGAAACTATAGCTCACCATACTATCCATCTGAATATCCTATTATTTATTTTATTTCACGATTTTATAGGGGTGATAAAATCCAGAAGATAATAGATTTTCTTTTATCTAAACAGGATGGAGACGGTAAGTGGGATAATCCCCTTAACACTGCTTTGGTTATCTCTGCATTTTTTAATTTTGGCTTTGGGCCGGATAAGCTTGAAAAGAGTATTTCGTATTTAATTAAAAAAGGGCAACCGGGTTTTTGGATGCCTTATGTTTTTTGTATTGATCCAGCAATTAAGGGTAGAAAGTACTATGCTGGCTCTTCTGCTCTTACTACTGCTTTCTGCTTGGAAGCATTAGAAAAATACTTAAATAGCTCACAAGATAAAAAGATTATTAGAAAAACAGTTCCTGTGAAAACAGAAGAAATAAAAGAGCAAACAAAGATATATAATTCAATAAGCCAGGAAGCAATAAAAAGGTGTTCAGAACTTAACCAAGATTTAAAAAAACAAGTCCTCAATCAACTCGCTCGAACCTTAAAAAAGAATAAGGATAAACAAATTGTCCTACTCCCCTATTTTTTTAAAACTGCTCTTGTAAAGAACGGTGAAAACATCTCTGGCCAAAAACTCAAGCTGCTTGGTTTAGCCAATCTCTATGGATGGATTGCTTATACTATTTATGATGACTTTTTAGATGATGAGGGTGAGCCAAAATTATTATCAGTGGCTAATCTAATGCTAAGAGATTTAACAACCATCTTTAATAATGTACTACCCCCTGAATCTGGATTTCACACTTTTTTCCATCAGATAATGGATGCGCTTGATGCTGCTAACACTTGGGAGGTAAATAACTGTCGCATAGATATTAGGAATAACCAATTGAAAATCCCTAATACTCTTCCTAATTATGGTAATTTTACGAAAATAGCCGAACGTTCTCTAGGACATATGCTTGGGCCAACAGCAATTCTTTTTTCGCTCGGCTATACAGAAAAGTCATCTGAGATTAAAAATCTAACATCATTCTTTAAGCACTACCTTACAGCTCGTCAACTCAATGACGATGCCCACGACTGGGAAGAAGATATAAAAAAGGGACATATTAATAGCGTAGGATCTGCGGTATTGAGAAAATGGAGAGAAATGACACCTTTTAAAAAACAAAAGGAAATAAATATACTAAAAATTATGCCTGATTTGCAGAAAATATCTTGGCAAGAGGTAATGCCTGGAATATGTCAAAATGTATTAAAGCAAACAGAATTAGCTAAAAAGTCACTATTGAAAATCCCTCCCATATCCAATCCTTCAATAATGGTAGATCTTTTAGTACCAGTGAGACGTTCAGCTGAAAAAGCACTGACTGAAAGAGAAGAAGCAATCAAATTTTTAAAGGCGTATAACGTATAAAAAGATCTTAGAAAAATTAAAAAAGGAAGTCTTTCGAAACTTCCCAGAATATTAAAAGCTCTTTTTTATTAAAAAGAGTATTTATTTCTTTTTAACAATCTTATAATTCTTCTGTAAATAAACTAAATCCTTTTTCAAGTTTCTCAAAATCTTATTCTGCGTTCCTTCAATTTTTTCTTTTTGCTGGGTGATTAAATCAATGATTGTTGCCAGTGTTCCAAAATAGTCGTCTGATCTAATATGTGACTTAATACTTTGCCTGCGGAGAGATTCACCGTCTTTGTCGTGGATGACCAGAGGAGAGCTTGTATATAGCGGCACATCGTAACCAGAAACAATAAAGTTATTGTCGGCTATTGGAGGATAATGTTTAGTAGCAAATCTTGGCATATGTCTATAAATTATATTAGCTGTAATCAACAGGAATACTAACAAACTTATTTTTGGTAATAATGATATGGTCCAGCAGATCAACGCCAAGGATTTTACCCGCTTTAACCAACTGTTTAGTTGTTTCAATATCGCCTTTAGTAGGTTTGAGGCTGCCGGAAGGATGATTGTGAGCCACAATGATGGCTGCTGCAGAATATTCCAGAGCCGGCCTGAAGACTTCTCTGGGATGAACAATGTTGGCTGTTAAACTGCCGATTGAAATTACTTCGTCTTGAATGAGGCGATAGCGGCTGTTTAAATAAAGCCCTCTCAACTGTTCTTTTGGCAAGTTGCGCATATCTTTAAGATAATTGTAGGCTTGTTTAGCTGTTCTGATGGTGATTCGTCCACTAGGAGTTTTTTTAAAAAACCTACGCCCCAGCTCAAAACAAGCAACAATCTGGCAAGCCTTGGTAAGTGGAATGTTAATATCTTTTTCAAGTATCTTTGGATTGGTTTGGCTAACGATATTTTTTTCTCCATATTCTTTAAAAATCCTGAAAGCCATGGTAAAAACCTCTTCTTTTTTAGTACCAACACCCAAGACAATAGCTAATAGTTCTGCTCCAGACAAAACCGAAGGCCCGTGCTTTATTAAGCGTTCGCGCGGCTTGTCTTCTTCAGCTAGATCTTTAATTTTTAAGATATACCTCTTACCTTCGTTGTCTAAGATAAGGTTATTTTCTTTAAAAGTGTATTTAGATTGTAATTTAGTCTGTAATTTACCCTTCATAATTATTAATTATACCAAAAATTAGATCTTTAAGTAAAATCTTTACAAGTCTGAATGGATGATAATAATGTTTTCTTCAATAAAGTTCTGTAAAGACCGACGACAGTAGATCAATTAAAATAAAAATCCCCAAGGCTATTATGCTCGGGGGTGAATCTAGACAAAACTATTTTCTTTTTTTAAGAAATAGAGGTCTGCCAGGAACTACATGATGGTCTACACATCGTGCTTCATAAAATTCTTCTCTTCCAGTTAATATGGTCGGGGAAGAATAATGAGCTGGTTTCCCATCTATAATTCGCTGAGTTTTAGTAGCATTTAATTTCCCACACTTAATACAGATGGCTATTAAATTATCTACTTTATCAGCTAAGGCAAGAATAACTGGCATTGATCCAAAGGGCTTACCTTTAAAATCTTGATTTAACCCAGATACTATAATTCTTAAACCTTTGTCGTAAGCAAGATGAAGAATGACATTAACGATTTTTTCTTCGAAAAATTGTGCCTCATCAATGGCTACAACCCGAGTATTTTCTCCGATCAGACTTAAGATAGGTTCTGGATTTTTATAATCTATGATTTCAGCCTGTATCTCATTTCCATCATGAGAGGCAATTACCTCTCCGGAGTCTCTATCGTCTCGCGAGGGTTTAATAATTATTACCTCTTGTTTTGCTATTTCCGCTAGTTTTTTTCTTCTTTGCAGTTCATTAGTTTTTCCACTGAACATACATCCTGTTATGACTTCGATTGTTCCTATCATTTTGGATCTCCGATATTAAAAAGTTCTGAACGAACTACAAATAACTTAACATACCAAACCTATCTTGGCAAACTTGCTGCCTAAATTAAAATGTTTCTCGTAAAATAAAACATGGCAAATAACACAATAAAAAGACTCCATAAAAAAATATGGAGTATAAGCCGTCAGGATAATTTTTATCCATAAAGCTATTTAGGCGATATTTTTCTTAAAAAAGTGATGTTCAAATGCAATAATCCCCTGTTTAAGAATTTTTTCTTCATTTCCTCTTAGATAAACTATAGGAGTATCATAATTGGCCTTAAATAGGTCTACAACTTCAGAAACTCTATTGTGCATTTCGATTCTCCATTCATCATCTGGTGACCTGATACCATCTTTTTCTATTTCTCCATCGAAAAGTCCAAGAAATGCAATCACGTCATATTGTTTAGAGGAATATTCAAAAACTTCCTTCTGTTTTTCCTTGATTGCTTCTGGGCTAACTCCATTTTTTTCAGCAACTCTTTTCCAATAGGCGAAATTATCTATTTTTCCTCTATCAGTTACCAAAACTTTAATTCCACTTTCTTTTAATTCCTCCTCCATTTCTTCTTGCTTTTCTAATATCAAGCTCTGGGTTTCGGGCGTTGAACCTTCATTAATCAGATTTGGAAATTTACGAGCAGCTTCTTTTGTTATATCAACTTTAAAACCCATTCCTTTAAGAGTCTTTACAAGTGAATTACCAAAAGTCGTCTTGCCCACACAATGAGAGCCGATTATCGTATATACAAAAATATCACTGAGTTTCATTTATTCACCTCCTCAAGCCTATCAGTATTATAGACTTAAAGTTCTAACTAGCTTTATATAATTAGTTTAACAATTAGTCAAAAATCATTTATTGATGCTCAGAAGTTTAACTTCAAAGATGAGAGTTGCGTTAGGTGGTATCGGTCCACCAGGCGTGCCAGTTTCTCCATAACCAAGTTCTGACGGAATGACCAATTTTCTTTCCTCTCCAACTTTCATACCTAAAATACCTAAATCCCAGCCTTTTATTACCTGTCCAACTCCTAAGGTAAATACAAAAGGTTGCCCTCTGTCTAAGCTTGAATCGAATTTGGTCCCATTTTCTAAGAAACCTGTATAATGCACAGCTATGGTGTCACCATTTTTAGTCTCCTTCCCTGTTCCCTGTTTTATAATCTCTATTTGTAGATTTTGATTCTTATTAATGTTTGGAATCATTTCTTGAACTTGGTTGATCTCCTGAGTTTCATTTTCTTTGGAATTCTGCAATAGAAAATAAAAACCAGAAACAAAAATTATTAAAAGAATTACTAAGATAATCTTTTTCATACTTTTCCATCCTATCAAAAAACCGTCCCCGTGACTATCTCTTTATATAAGAAAAGGTAGGCTAACATAAAAAGTTGTTCTCTCGTTTTCTTCCGATTCAAACCATATCCTACCGCCCATTCTCTCGATTAATACTTTGGCGATACTCAATCCTAATCCGGTTCCTTTTATGCCGGCTTCTGACACATTGCTGGCAATATAGAATTTGGTAAAAATCTTATATTGTTCGTTCTTGGGAATACCAATTCCGTTGTCAGAACGGGCAAAGATGATGTTGCTATCTTTCTTCTCAAAAGAAATTGTAACCTTATCCTTTGTATATTTAATTGCGTTAGAAATAATATTTTTAAATATCTCGTGAATATATTTAGGGTCAATTTCAAGTTCAGATAATGGCTGTGCTAGTTTAATAAATTCGATGCTAATTTTGCGTTGTTTAACTAAGGACAAGGATTATTTTATTATATCAAAAACCCAAGCTAAATGCTTGGGCTAAACGTAACTGACATCCTCGGTCTAGGGTCTAAATTTTAAGAGGAATCTATCGAAACTATGCCTGAAAAATTTGACCTAGAGAAGGAACTCAGAAAATTGAATATTCAAAAAGTAAAAATAAACTTAGTCAATCAGCTACTAACTCATTATCTTTCATTTATATTTCTTTTCCCAAAAATTTATACTATCGAAACTATTGTTTTTTTGGAATATCTTTTATAGGTATTATAAAGTAAAATGTTGTCCCCTTTCCTGCTTTTGACTCAAACCATATTTTTCCTCCATGGGCTTCAATGATATTTTTTACAATAAAAAGACCTAGACCCGAACCGTCTGTTTTAATTGCGACCGCTTCTTCTGATCTAAAAAATCTTGAGAAAATTCTCTTTTTATCTTTCTCTAAAATACCAATACCAGTATCCTTAACATAAACCTCCACAGTAGAATCCTTCTTTTTTATCGAAACCTCTATTGAACCTTCTGAGGGTGTATATGTAATTGCATTCGCTAAAATATTTTGGAAAGCAAGTTTTATCTTACCTATGTCAACCCTTATTTTAGGAAATGGTGTCTTGGGATAAATAAAACGAATCTGCAATTTTTTTCCTTTTATTAGCTCCCGATGACGATCAATGACATCTTGAAGTTCCCACACGATATCAGCTTCAGATAATTCCTGCACATATTTGCCTTCCTCAATTTTTGCAGTATCTAAAAGATCGCCCACAAGCCTAATCATCCTATCGTTCTCTCTATTCACATCATCAATAAGTTTTTTCTGCCGTATGGTTAATTTCTTAATGCCCTCATCGATAAGAGAGGCCATTGACCATTTGATACCTGTGAGCGGAGTGCGTAATTGATGAGCTGCTATTGATACGAACTGCGTTTTTAATCGCTCGAACCTACGCTGCTCACTTACGTCTTGAATCGTTAAAATACATCCTATGTTTGCAATTTTTGCTTCTTTGATGTTCCCTGAAATTAAATTGACTACCGTTTCATGATTATTGACACTGCGCATTGTAACGTTGTTTTCGTGAAAGCCAATCCTATCTCCAGAGCCCTCCTTGACGGGACAGTATTCTACCATCTTTATTTCCTTTTCGTCTTTCCAAACTCTAATAATTTTATCGATTCGCTTTCCAAAAGCTTTCTTGGAAGAATACTTAAGCAAACTCTCTGCAGCAACATTAAAAAGAACTACATTTCTATCTAAATCCACAGCAATAACAGCATTGGAAATGCCTGACAATATAAGAGATAGCTTATTACGTTCACCCAAAGTTATGGCTTTTTCTTTCTCGAGTGACAAAATTGACTGGTGTAACTCTTTTGCCATCTTATTAAACCCACCAGCCAGATCTTCTATCTCGTCATTTGTTTTCACACTCACCCTGTATTCAAGATTGCCTTTAGCAAATTGAATAGTTGCATGGCGCACTTTCTCTATTGGTCTGATAATAAGGCGTGAAAAGAACAGTGCAGCAAGAATGGCCGCCATAAAAACTAAAACAAAAAATCCTATCGTAAGCCAAAAAATTTCAGTTACGTGTCTAAGAGCAAACGAAGCTGGATTTTCTGAAACCACATACCATCTCGCTTCAGTTTGTCCATTTTCAATAAAATCTGTATTAATCGGAGACCATGCACCCAACACTTCTTGGCCAAGTTCGTTTTCATACGGTTTCTCCAATGGCGAAATAGGATCTCTTAAAAGTGCATTTACGATAGGAATCTCTGAAAAATCTTTTTCAGAAAGAACTTGAGAAATGTCAGGATGAGCTACTATAGTTCCCTTTGTGTTTACAATGTAAACTCTTCCCCCGCCCTCTTTCACTGCAAAAGTATCTTGAACTACTTTTTGCATTATCCTTGCGTCTATTTGAGCGAATACAGCTCCCCTAAACTCTTTTTCCACGCTATAGCTTGCTACCCCAATATTAAAAAAGGGCCTACCAGATTCAAAGAATATAGGCCCGACATAATATCCTTGCTTTTTTGTTGCTAAAAATTCTTCGGTTTTTGATCTATTGATTAGGTCTGTTGATGGTATTACTAGTATGCGATTTTCTCGAGCAATCTCTTCTCCGTTTTTATCAACAAGAGCCACATCCATGAAATCACTACTCCTAAACAAAATTCTCTCCAGGAATATATCTCTAAGCTCAGGATCAGTCAGAACCTCAGGATAGATAAGAGTTCCCTCTCTTACTCTTTCAAATTGTGAAGTTATAAAATTTAAAACTTCCTGAGATGCAACTCGGGCAATTTGACTCTCTCTTTCCAAAGCAGCATTAGTTTGCACAGTGCGGAAGCGCAAAATAGAAAAAGACATTGCGCTTCCAAGAGGTAAGATAGCTGCAGCTATACCAAACAACAACAATTTATTACGCAGGCGAAAGGCCATATTTTGTATTGTTTTACTTGATCACTCGATCTGTAATCTCAAGTATTTCTTGAGGAATGATAAACCCTATCTCTTCTGCAATCTTCAAGTTGATTACAAGATCATATTTTTCAGGAAATTCAACGGGAATTTCACTGGGTTGAGAGCCTCTAAAAATTTTATCGGCTAAAACTGCTCCCTGCCTTCCCTTTTTACGGAAACCGGCACCATAAGAGAACAGTCCTGCCAACTCTCCTGTTTCTGGATTTATTTCTATGGCAGCAGGCAAAGCGAAAGGAATGTTTGCCCTCTGAGTCATTTCATTCGCAAGAACTTGCTGCGTTGGAATGAAATGGCCAGGGATATGGATCCATGCATCTACTTCTTTCTCCTGTATTCCATCTAACACCCTTGCCAGCTCTCCTTCTAACTCAGGCCCAGGTGGAACAGTAGTTTTGTACTCTATTAACTCAAGCCCAAATACACCCACTTGCTCCTTTAAAACTCTAAGAAATTCTTTTGCAGGAGCAACATCAGAAGGAATAATAAATCCGTCTGTTAATACTCCAAGAGTTTGAGCTTCTGGCGCTATTCTTACAAGAGTATTAAGCAGTTTCCCTATACTATCAATACGTTCTTCAGCAATACCTATTAAATTATTGCCTGAAGACTTGTAGCTTTGCACCAGACCACTCTCAACAGGGTCTAATAAGTCCAAGGCTATAATAGGAATGGCTTTATTGGCTGCTTCCGTCTCCTCAAGCGCTATTTTTGCGCCAGTATTTGTTGACACAAAAATGAGATCTACGTTTTCATCTATATAGGACTTTATAAGATTCCTTGCTTCTTCGAGACCAGCTGGATTAGGCCTTATTAATTCATGATCTCTATATATCACCTCAATCCCCTCTCTATACCCAAGCTCTTCCATACCCTGTTTGAAACCCTCTACAAGTAGGTTTCTAGGAGGAAAACCTAGTGTGGGTAATGCTATAACTACAGGATCTGTTGAACTAGGTTTATATGAACGAGAAGAATATATATATATCCCTGCCACAATTAAGATCAAAATGGCTATTTTGGTAAATAATTTTTGCTTTGACATATTCTTAAACATAGCTTACTTAATATTAAATTTATTATTACCTAATTTATACGACTTTTTATATATTAGTATAACATAAATATTTTTAACCAACATAATAGGCTTTAATTT
>JANBVM010000007.1:14043-30938 GCA_024239015.1 Patescibacteria group bacterium
AAATATAAATAATAAATAGGGAGTTTATATTTTCATTCTATCAAAAAACCGCCTATCAGGCGATTTTTAACGTCTCGGTCTCTCGAACCGAGCTCAAGATAGCTGGCTTGGAGGGATAGCCTACGAACTACTAAATGGGAGGAACTATTCCCCTATCCAAGCGTATCTTTACAACAGATTAACCAATTACTAGCTGTTGTTCAATAGAATTGTATCATTTTTTTCGTTTCCAGTCCCTAAACCACCCCCGCCAAGACCATACCGCTATTTATTAAGCCCTAAAGATGAAAAAGTAAAATCTGGTGGTGGGTATATTTCTTTTTCAGCCTTTTGCTCACGGCGGGGACACCCCAACCTAATTAGTATATTCTGCATAAAAACCATCTGGATTCGCCACATAGTATTCTTATACATTCCCATAACATCCCTATAACATTCCTTACCCTTAATGCTATGAAATGTATGCACAAGTTTAGGTATGTGTTTAGCTTCTGGATAACAGGGTTATAGGAATGACAACAAAAAGGGGTACTCCCCATCTCTCTTGAACTTGAATGGAGTCAAGTTTACTTTCACTGCTCTCATTATTTATTTACCACACCCCACTACCCACTATACTCAAATTGATTTAAGGCAAATATTCTTTACAATTACCTCTAAAACTGGGGTTGCGGCTTTCGCAACTTCTATATCTCTTTTATTGGTGTCCGTCTTGCTACCATGAAATAGATTGCATCTAATCTCGTACAACACATCAACGACCTCATTGAACTTTTCTACATCATTAATGGGCTTATTTATATTTCCTATTCTATTATTTTCAATTGGACAAACTTTGACTAATTCTGCAAACAAATTTTCGTTTTTAGTGACCAATTTCTGAAAATCTTTGAAAAGATACTCTTGTTGATATAGCTTACTCAAAGCTACCCTATCATGCACTTCATTCGTTTTCGTATAAAGCCAGCAGTTAAAAGCTATCCAGTAACAAATAAACCTTGAAAAGCTATCATTCTCAAGGTCTCCTTTTTTTATCCACGTCTCTATAATTTTTTGATAGTTTGAAGTAGAAGACATAAGTTTATAAAGATTTTATTAAAATTTACCCCACCACCCAGCTCACTATTTCTGCTGTGAACTTGTCTCCTCTTTATTATTACTTAATTGAGCTTGTTCTTCCTTGTATTTTAAATATTCTGTCAAAGCGAATTGTGAACGTCCTTCTTGAAAAAGAATATCTATTGCTTCACTAATTGGCATCTCGTGGTCAATTACAGCCATTGCTACATCGTGCAAAACTCTCGTATCAATAAAAATAATTTGCTCCAAGTCTTGCTCCTCTTCCCCTTTATAGGCAAGACCTCTGTCTTCGGGGGCTGCATTAATATCATAATTTAATATTAAAGCTCCTGTTTCAATTTCATTATTGTGTTTTAAATGTTTCCAGAGTTGTGCTATATGCCTTGTTGATGGATACTTAGAGCCGTCTCCCTTAACTTCTCCTAAAATTGATTTGTCTGGAAGTTCAATAATAATATCTTCATGCGCTATCGTTGAGCCTTTTTGTCTATCCACATCTATTATTTTTAATTGAAAGATGTTGCGCAAAACGCTAATTACCGCTTCCTTCAACTCCTCATCTTTTGCTGTAAGTAATTTTACCAAAGCGATGTATTTCTCTTTTGCTTTTTCTTTTGCTCTCTTTAATTCTTTAATTTTTAATTCAGCAGATTCTATCAAGCTATCAATCTTTTCATCATACACTTGAATCTCTTTGGGATAGTATCTATCTGAATCTCTCCAGTCTGGCTCGTATAGCTCCGAGAGATGCTTTTTATATATTTTGGATAATTCCTTGAGTATCCCCTTTATAATAATTGAATTGTTACGAAATTGAGGCAGCAAAAACAGGGAAGGTTTGCACTCATAACTATATCGACTGTTGCTGTGGTAACAACCAAGCAGGTCACCAGCCTTATTGCAATATATACCTCTTACTTGAAAGTCTGAATCTTTGTGCTCAACATAGAAGTCATCTTCCTCTGTTCCAACTTCGATATATTTTTGTGTTGGCATCACCACTTCCTTCTTCACTTTATCAAAAAATTTACTGAAATCGTCTGAAACACAATTTACTGTTACATCCCTATTAGTCACATTTTCAAGATTAATTCCTCGGATTCCAACACTGAGCATTGCCCTAGAACTATAATCTCCTAAAAAGACAATGACTGGATTCCCCTTGGTAAGCCAGTAATCTATGAACTCATTTATCTTTCTAAATATAAATGGTTCTGCTTTTTTCTCAAATTCTTTATCTATTGCAGAATTGTTTTGAAAGTTAATAAAAACAGCTTTGTATTCATGAATTGAGAGTGGAAAAAAACACTTTATTGTACTTCCAATTTCTTCACGAGATTTTATTTTACCCCTCACATCACTTAAATAACCCCTATCTACAATTAGAGGCAAGTCCTTTAATTTTTCTGCCTCGTTCTCTGTGAAGTTAATAAGCAAAATTTTTGATTGCATATCTCAAAGATTATTATTCATTTGTTCGAATTTGCTACATCTAGAATACTCACAGCTAGATTGATGTTTGTCTCCAAATTTCAGAGATGTTTAGCTTAGGTTGCTTTAATGTTTTGAACAACCATGACTGCTCACCCAATTTTTCGAGTAAAGTTATACCACCATCTAACCTACTAATTGAAGACAGTCTATGACATTCATATTATAACCCTTACTCTCAATGGTTTCATCGCTATCTAGATCAGCTTTTACCTTATTAGCTCCAAAAATAGCCAAGATATTAAGTACTTTGTCGTCTTCTAAGTGCTGGTGCTCTGAAGAACAGTTTAAATAAAATCCGCCGTGACCAAGCATTTCACCGTTTTTGTTTCTAACACGATACTCAACCGACCATTTGGGACGGTTATTTCTTATTTCCTTTTTAAAACTGTCTTCTAGTATTTCGACAGTATAATTTATATTCTTTTTGTCTTTTATGTTAATTTGATTCATATAAATTTTTGGTTAGAAATTCAAAAATCTTGATAAACTTTTTCTTTGTAGTTTCGTTAATAGTGATTTGGTTTTTAAAAAATAATAGGTGCTCGATAGCCCTGTTAAATTTTGTTTTACTATCCTGTTTGGCTGATGGATAAAGAGTTTTAATTATTCTAATTCGTTCTGTTTCTGTAAATAAATTTTCCGTTGCAATACTTTTCCATCCTTTTTCTATATCGTCGAGGGTAAAAATTTTTCCATCCACTATATCACCGAGCTCTTGCGAGTATTTCTTTTTCCCATTCTTCCCGCCATCATCTGAATCCATTAAAACAATAAAGCTTTTGCCCCATGATATATATAAACGAATTACGCGGTCATTTTTCCCTGCTCCGCCCCCAGGGTAAAAATTTAAAGAACTGAACTGACCCTCCAAAATAATTTCATTGATATATTTAAAAGTATAAAAATCATTCCTCCCCTCTACGATTACTATATTTGGCACAAGTTCAAGCTTACTAGGCTTATATTCGAGACTATCTAGTATTGGTTGGAAATATGTTTGTTGATTAGGATGTTGTGCAACGAACTGTCTATAGGGAATTGCAGCAATGTCTGTTTTTGAGGAATCGTAGCCGAAATCATTTTCGTAATCTAGAGCTTTATTTTTAACAATAAAAGCTCCAGCAAGCCAATCGGGGTTTATTAGGTGGTGACTGTGGGTAGTATATATGAGCTTACTCTTACTAACGATTTGCTGAAATGTAGATATTAACTTCATTTGGGCAGTAGAGTGTAAATTTGAAGCTGGCTCATCTAACAAAAAAAGTATTTCGCCTTTATCAATCAATCTATTTTTTCTAAATTCAGTAAACAACAAAAAGGCAAAGAACCATTTAAATCCTAAGCTCCTCTCTGATATTTGATATTCTTCCGCTCCTTCTTTTAATTTAATCTCAAGATAATACCTTGCCTCAGTTCCGTTTTTATCTTCTGTATTGGCTTTTATAATAATCTCTCTCCTCTTAGATTTAAAAAGCTCTTCCCAGGTTTTGAATACCTTAGTAGTAATAACACCGCTCATTTTATGGAGTACAGAATTAAGAGATTCTTTATTTTCCTCACTGTCACTTTTCATTCGGCTTAATACGTGCTTGTTAAGGCTTAAACCTTTTTTGAATGAATCAAGAACATCTTGCAAAACTCTGCGATAAAAATCCTGTTCTTCTTTTTCCCCTTCGAACTCCTCTAAATAAATCTTTTCTGGAAAATCAAAAAGAAAATTCGGATAGTAAATTATTGAGGGGAAGAGCTCTTCCTTGATATAGGTAGTAATCATGTGCCACTCTGGATTTTTGTTGCTCAATCTTTTAACCAAACGTGCTCTTTTCTTTCTGCCAATTATAGGAATAGTCCATAATGATTCAATACTGCGGTATTCCGAATCTTCATAAGAATACGCCTTTGTTACCGAAAGTTCTTTAATGTCTTCTGTGATAATAAAATTGTTTTCTGTAGCATACTCTTTTATCATCTCTTCGTCTTCTTTATTCAATGTAAAAGTTGCCCTTACAGAAACACTATCATTAAAGTTGAGTTTTCTGCTTTTGGGTATGAGTATATGTCTTTTGTCTTCGGGAATATCTTTTTGAAAAAAATTAATAGCTTCTAGAATAGTAGTTTTACCGCTTTCATTTAAACCAACGAAAGTGAAAATGTTGTGGTCGGGATATAATGACAAATCCAAAACCAGTTCCTTAATTCCCTTATAATTTTTAATAATAAATTTTTTATATTTCATTGTGCAATAATAGTTTATTTACCTTTATGAGTGTTGGAATTCTGTCGTATAAATTCATCAAGGTCTTTCCTTTGAATGCGCCAATGCCCAACCTTCGTGGCTTTAATTTTACCGTCTTTAATATAACGATATATTGAACGAACAGTAAGCCGAAGCAAACCAGCAGCTTCCTCTAATGTAAGATATTCTTTCTTCTTGCTCATAGTTGTAGTATAAATCTTTTATTCCTGCCTGGCAACTTCTGTCAAAGGGTGATATTGTGGTTAGTATATGGATATGGAAATGACGATAAATCAAAAAATTGAATGGGTAAAGGATTTGCTTTCTGGTCAGTATTCGCTATGGAATAGGAGGGATTTTTATATCCCCGTCAGCGAAATCCCTACCAACATTGCAGGACACTTCTGGGAAATACTTAAAAAGTTTGAACGCGAGGGATTGGTTAGGAAGGCATATCTTGGATATGCGGGGCTTTTTGATGCTGAACACAAGCCAGAAGTTTTCAAAAAAATTGGCGATGACGGCAAGATACCAGCCATTACCTACGAAGACGGAAAAGGAAAAAAGGTAAAAAAGAAGCTGCAACCAACATATTATATCGAGATTGATGCAACTAAATTGAGTGGTGGAAAACAATACTTTACAAAGGAAGACGTCAAGTTTGAACCACTTAACGGCACAATCTCCTTCGGGAAGATAAGTCATTCTTTTCAAGAGAACAATAAAGAAAAGTTAAGGGTACGCCTATTCAAAGCGCTCTGGAATGATAGAAAGGTCATCAAGGGTGGTAAGGAAAAGACGAAAGGTTTACCGCTACCGCCAGGAACAGTTGCAGCAAGAATGGAGCTGGTGGAAAGTAAGCAAGATTTTGATAGAAACCAGCAACTAAAGAAAAAGGTGGCGCTGCTTATCAAAAACGTAAAAACTACACTTCGACTAAAAAAGTTGCCAATAACAATACGGAAGTCTGGCGGGATTCAGATAGTAATAGAAATAAAGTAGTGCCAAAGACGATTCAAAATTAGCACCCCTTAACATGAGGCGGTGCTTTTGTTTTTAGTAAAAAACAGGGGTGCAAAGTTTTGCACCCCCTTTTGAAATAGGTCGTTGTGCCAGAATGAGCGTATGGAAAATGGAAACGAAAATCAAGTGCCTATTTCAGATTTGGGTCTCGCAAGCCTTCTTCTAACATTCCAGTTTAATCTGGTCGGCCTGGAGCGTGTGAATAAAAAACGCATTAATTTTTTATTTTCGCAAACAGAAGGAATTGAAAAAGTCATCAGCGACTACTGGGCTGGTGTTGAAATCTCTGTGTCAGCGCAGAGTCTTTTCAATAACCAAAAGCTGCTCAAAAATCGCTTGTATGCCTTCAAATAGATGCAGCTTACCGACAAACAAGTAAAAAAGTTCAAGGAAATCCACGACAAATATGGTGGATTTGAAGGCTATACAGATGACCAGATACGAGAGATAGCACAGGGTGTGGCAAATCTATTTTTAAACCGCTTCAAAACCTATCAACGAATTGAAAATGAACAAAAGGAAGATGACAACAATAATGATTAAAAACGAAGCTTGGGTTGAGCCAGATTGGGATTTTTTGGATTACGCTCGGCGATTGGAAGATGAGTGGAAGCAAGTATTGAGAGAGGAGTATCCGAGGACTGATAAAGAATTATTAGCAGTTTTTCAACCAACCAAACAAACGCTTAATGAAAAGGTTTCCGAATGGCAAAGAAAACGAGATGAAGCTGTATCTATTATTAAAAAGAAATTGCTCATTATACGAGGCAAAGCTCAAACCGAACTTTCCAAATGGTTTTGGAGAGAATGGGTAAAAGTTAATGAAGGAGAAAAATTGTTAGAAATTGATAGAAACATTGGGAGGTTAAGGCGTTTGCTATTTACAAGGCAAGGGCATACCCCTAAAGAGAGCCGAGGGGTTACGCAAGAACAAATTGACTATGCGTTAACTGTGCCCATAGAAAATTTTAATATACGACTAAAAAAATCGGGCAGCAAATTAGTCGGTTTGTGTCCACTGCATAATGAAAAAACACCCTCATTTTTCGTTTATCTAAAAAATAACAGCTTTTACTGTTACGGGTGCGGAGTCGGGGGTAATGTTATTAACTTAATCAAACTTCTTCACGAACTTAATTTTATTGAGACAGTGAAGTTGTTAAACAATAAATAAATATGGATACATACAAGCAAGAGAAAATTGAAGAAAAAATAAGCGAGGTTGAGAATGAACTTCCCGAACCGCAAGAGAAAATTGATACTGCTCAATTCAAGCCCCTTTCATCAAAAGAGTTGGGCGAGACGCTTGAATTAACTATAAAGCGAGATGAAGAAAACAAGCTCGTAACTTTTCTTTGTGCCTTATCAGCTTATACGGAAGAATCTCAATTTAATATCAGTTTCAACGCTCCATCTTCAACTGGTAAATCATATATCCCTCTGGAGATTGCGCGCCTATTCCCAGCCGAGGATGTCATTGAGATAGGGTACGCAACTCCTAAAGCATTTTTCTACGATACGGGAGAATTTATAAAAGAAAAGAAGGGGTATAATGTGGATTTGGAACGTAAAATTATTATTTTTCTTGAGCAACCACATCCTCTACTCTTACAACATCTACGCCCTCTCTTATCTCACGATAAAAAGGAGATACAAATGAAAATGGCTGACAGGTCAGAGAAAAAAGGAATGCGAACAAAAAATGTCTTTATTAAGGGATTCCCCTCTGTTATTTTTTGCACAGCACATCTCAAGATTGATGAGCAGGAAGCGACACGTTTTATTCTATTAAGCCCAGAAAGCAGCCAAGAGAAGATACGAGAAGGAATACAAGAGAGGATAAAAAAAGAAACTAACCCCGAACTCTATAAGAATTTACTAAAGGAAAATCCACAAAGAAAACTTTTGAAAGAACGTATACGTGCTATTAAACAGGAAGATATTAAAGAGGTTAGATTGCATTCGTCAGAAAAAATTGAGGAAGAATTTTTCAAAGGCAAATCTTTACTGAAACCCAGACACCAACGAGATATAGCACGCTTCATTTCCTTGATTAAAGCATTCGCTCTTTTGAATCTGTGGTTTAGAAAACGAGAGGGTTCTGTTATTGAAACTACCGATGAAGACATAGCAGAGACATTAAGGGTTTGGGAGATAATTTCTGAAAGCCAAGAATTTAACATCCCCCCATATGTCTATAATCTCTACAACGATATTATTGTGTCTGCTTGGAAAGCAAAAAACGATGGCAGGGGTGAAGATTTTGAAGAAGTTACAGGACAGCTTGGTTTGGAAAGGCAAGAAATTATGAATTATCACCTAAAGATATACGGGCAATTCTTAGACGACTGGAAACTTCGGCAATGGATTATGCCAATGTTAAAAAGTGCTGGATTGATACGGGAAGAACAGCACCCAAAAGATAAACGTAAGACTTGGGTATTCCCAGCAATTGCAGAAAATAACGAGCTTGACGAGGAAGCAAACAATAGTGAGCTGGGTGGTGGGGTAAATTCCAGTTCTTTGAAAACTTTATAAGGATTACTAATGTTGCTAAAGGTGGATATGTTTCTTGTCAGGTTCTGTCAAAATGCTATACTTACTGTACGACCTACAAGTTTGAATATAAGCACGGGGGTAATTGCCTTCTACGGCTCCAATTGCGAGCTGAAAGGGGCAGCTATCCTCCACAATTGGTTGCCTTCGTGCAATTCAATCTTGTGGGTCGTAGGCTATGGCTGTCCCTTTTTGTTTTGGGAGACCCACGATAGAAATGGACATGAGCTACACAAAAAACACCACTATGTTACCAGAACACTTTTATGGAGCAATAATATTAGGCGCGATATATCTCGCTTTTTCAGCAATTTTTGAGAAGCACGCGCCTTGGTATCTCATAGGTACTGTTATATTGTTTTATGTCCTGATTAGATTGAGTGGATAAGAAAGCCAGTTAACACTAACGAATAAAACTATGACTTACAAAACACTTGCGAAAATCTGCGCCGCAATATCTGGCTTCTCAATCGTGTATATGTTCTTAATTACCTACGAGGGCACTCACTTTGGTTGGACAGTATTTTTTGTCTTTCTGGCATTTGCAGTTTTATTCCACGCATTAGACGAAAAAGAAGAGGAAATAGAAATACTGCGTTCGCCAAAAGAAAGTAAGATTGATAAAGAAGAGAAAACAGCAGAGGAAAATTCAGAAATAGTGTTTTTCCGAAAAAACTCAATTAAACAAACCAAAAATAACAAGCAAACAAAACTATGAATTCACCAATTAAAATTAAAGCGGTTGCACAACCAAGAGTATCTTCCAAAGAGCAAGAGTCTGGGTACTCATTGGACTCTCAAGAAAAGCTACTCAAAGAATACGCACAAAAAAATAACTTTAAGATTGAAAAAACCTATAGAATTACCGAATCAGCAAGCGGAAAACAAATCAGAAAAACTTTCAACGAAATGATGCGATACACGATAAAAAATAAGATCCCAGTTATACTTTGTGAAAAAATAGATAGGCTTACTAGAAATATGAAAGATGCAGTTATGATTAGCGATTGGATTGCAGAGAATGAAAAGAGAGAGGTTCACTTTGTGAAAGAAAACTTTATTGTGAATCAAAACACAAAGGCGCACGAAAATCTTGTTTGGGATATGAAAGTTGCTATTGCAAAGTTCTATACCAACAATCTTTCGGAAGAAGTAAAGAAAGGTCAAAAAGAGAAATTATCACAAGGTCAATTGCCTACAAAACCTCCGCTTGGCTATAATACTCTTGTAGAAAAAAGTGAAACAAAAATCCATCAAATTGATGAAAAGGTAGCCCCGTATATTCGTCAGATGTTTGAATGGTACGCCACTGGTAACTATTCAATAGCTCGTCTTGAGAGTGAACTTTACCAAGACGGTCTACGCTCAAGAAGCGGAAAGAAAGTCGGTATGAGTTGGATTCATAGATTGCTTTCAGAGCCATTCTATCACGGAACAATTCGCTGGAAGGGAGAACTCTATCCCAATGCAGAACACAAACCAATTATAAGCAAAGACCTTTTTGATAAAGTGCAGAAATTGTTAAAGAGAAAAATCCAAGCCCCACAATACACAACTCACAATCCGCTCTTTAAGGGTAAGATTAACTGCGAACATTGTGGAGGGTTAGTTACTTGGTATATCAAGAAAGGGCGCTGGTACGGACACTGTAATAATCACGGAGAGTATCGTAAATGCCCCCAGAAGACCTGTATTCGAGAAGATAGGATTGAGGCTCAGCTTTCCCCTTTCTTTGACGAAATAACGCCTAAAAACAAAGAGGTTCTTGGTTGGATTGAGGAAATAGTTAAAGCAGAAAACGCACAACAGATTCAGGAACGAGAGAAAAAAATAGGAGGGCTAACCTCCTCACTTGCACAAATTCGGAGAAGGAAAGATAAAATGTATGATGATAAAATTGATGGAAAAATTGATATTGATTTATACGAAAGAAAATTTGCGGAGTATTCAAAGGAAGAAACAGCGCTTGAGGATACTCTGGTTAAAGCGAGTGATAAAAGTGATGAATATCAACAACTGCGTGTGGTTATTCACGAACTGGCTTACAAATCAAACGCAATATGGGAAAAAGCTACTACTGACGAAAGACGTTTAGAGCTTTCTGAAATTTTTACGAACCTTACTCAAGATAGACTTAAACTAACGGGAAAATACACCCTAGCGGCGGAATATCTAGCAAACTGGATACCAAAGCTAAATCACGATTACGAACTCAAGAAAAGCGTTGTTATAAGAGGAAAAACAGGCGAATTAGTGCCTGTTAGTCCAAACTGGCTGGAGGGCTAGGACTCGAACCTAGATTAGATGCTCCAGAAACATCTGTCCTACCGGTTAGACGACCCTCCAAAAAAATTAAACTTTCAAATATTTTCTAATAGCAATAGTGCTAGAAATAGCTCCTAGACCAATTCCAGTAATAAGTTGGAGTAAGAATAAAGCCCAAAAGTTACCTATAAATAAACCAAAGAAGTTCAGTTCAGGGAAAAAGACAGCTATCTTAGGGCTCAAAAACCAAGAAGTCAGGGCTAGAAGGAAAAAGGAAATTAAGCTTGCAAAAACTCCAGAAATTGCTCCTTGAACTAAAAATGGTCCCCGAATATACCAGTTAGAAGCACCGACAAGTCTTTGAACTTTAATCTCTTCTTTTAAATTATAAATTGACAGTCTTATAGTGTTAAATGTAATTAAAACCGCCACCATTATTAAGATTACAGAAAGAAAAATACCAAAACTGGTGACAGAAGAAGTGAAAGAAGAAATCTTATCAATTAGTGACTTTCTTTCATAATAATCAACCTTTTCAATAAGATCGCCGAAATTAGAACTCTCCAAAAAATCAGAAACCTTTACGTACTGATTTACTTCCCAAGCCTTGATGTTCAAAGAAGCTAAAAGAGGATTTATTCCAACTTCTTGAACTGATTCTATTAAAACAGGGTTTCTTTTATGCCTTTCAACGAAGTCTTTCAAGGCCTGTTCTTGAGAAATATATTCTATCTCTTTTACCTCAGGAATCTTAGAAATCTCTTTTTTTATTTCTAAAATATCTTTCTCAACAATGCCTTCTTTCAAATAAACAGAAATATCAACCTTTTCCTGAATGGTTAAAGTCAAAAACTGACTTATATCTTTAAAAAGAAAAATAGAGGTTACCAAGCTAATAGCTAGGAATAAAATGAAGACCGTGGCTATGGCAACTTCCTTGTCCCTCAGAAAGTTTTGCCATCCTGAACGAAATATTCTTTTAATTAAAATAAACATTTATAATATAAATCTTCCTCTTTTTTGATCTTTTATTATTTTTCCTCCTTCTAAAGTTATAACTCTTTTTCCTAATCTATTAATCACTTCTTTGTCATGGGTAGATAAAATAACGGTGGTACCCATTTTATTAATTTTAAACAAAAGTTTAATTATATCTAAGGTGTTATAAGGATCCAGATTCCCAGTTGGTTCGTCTGCCAGAATAACTTCTGGCCTATGAACCAGAGCTCGAGCAATAGCCAATCTTTGCTTTTCTCCTCCTGAAAGTTCAGCTGGAAAATTATTAGCCTTATTCTCCAATCCTACTACCTCCAAAACTTCTGGCACATCTCTTTCAATTTCCTTTTCAGAAACTCCAATTACCTCCATAACATAGGCAATATTTTTGTAAGAATTCCTGGTGGGAAGAAGCTTATAGTCCTGAAAAACAACCCCTATTTTCCTGCGAAACTCAGGTAATATTTCTTGTTCTATTCTATGAACGTTCCTTCCTTTAAAAAAAACTCTGCCTTGGGTGGGCTTTTCTTCAGCCAAAAGAAGTTTTAATAAGGTGGTTTTACCAGCACCTGATTTACCAACAATTGAAGCAAACTCTTTTGCCTGAATCTCAAAAGAAACATCTTCTAAAGCAACTGTGGGCTCTGCTCCAGCCAAATGAGAGTCATATATTTTTGTAATGTTTTGAAATTTAATCACCTTTCAACTTAACTTCAGCTTCAATAAACTTATCGATTTGACCATCTAATACTTTTTCGACACTAGCTGTTTCTATACCTGTCCTCAGGTCTTTGACTAAAGTGTAAGGATGTAAAACGTAGTTTCTAATTTGGCTCCCCCAACCGACTGAAACCTTATCTCCTTTGATTTTAGATATTTCTTTTTGACGTTTTTTCTTATAAAACAAGTTTAATCTTGAATAAAGTAACTCCATTGCTTTCTTCCTATTTTGAGCCTGAGATCTTTCTGACTGACAAGCTACAATGGTTTTTGTCGGCAAATGAGTAATCCTGACAGCCGTCTCCCTCTTATTAACATATTGCCCACCAGGGCCTGAGGCTCCATAAAAATCAATTTTTAAATCATCTGGTTCAATATCTATGCCTTCTTTGGCTATTTCTGGTATTTTAGGTATTACTTCAACTAAAGCAAAAGATGTATGACGAAGTTTTTTAGTGGAAAAAGGAGAAATTCTAACTAATCTGTGAACTCCATTTTCTCCCTTTAAAAAACCAAAGGCAAATTTTCCTTTAATTTCTGAAACAACAGATTTTTTTCCAATCCTTCCTTCAGGGCCCCCTCCTTCGCCAAAAGATTGATGTAAGACTTTGATTTTAAACCCCTTTCTCTGACAATACCTTTCATACATTTTAAAGAGAATTGTCACCCAATCTTGAGCATCCTGGCCTCCTGCCCCAGAATAAATTGACAAAAGAGCAGGTCCCAGATCATATTCCCCAGAAAGGAAAACCTGAATTTCTTTTTCTTTTAATTTCTGTTCGAGTTGATTAAACTTTTCTTGGCTATCTATCCCTGCTATTTCCTCCTCTAATTGATCGAAGCTAGTTACTTTTTCCTTTAGCTGGTTAATCTCTTGAGAAATTTCTATTGCTTTTTCTTTGTTTTTCCAAAAATCAGGGGTTTGTATTTCCTTCTCTAAGTCTTTAAGTTTTTGTTTCTCTTTTTCAAGGTCAAAGACGCTCCTCAAGAGCGAGGAGATTATTTTCTAAATCCTTTATTTTCTCAGAAAAATCTTTCATTTCATCTACACTCTACAATAAATTGCTAAAAAATAAAAGAGGAAGATGTCATTTCCCTTCCTCTGATTTGGTGTCTCAGAAAAATCTATCGAGGTCCTCATGTTTCATTTCTTTATTAAAACTGGGTCTTTTCTCCCCGGTAATTAAAACATTAAGGTATTCGTAACCTTTCTGAGCTAGTTCGTGATTTTGGGGAGTCGGCCGTATTTTATTCTTGTTAGAATGTCTACCGCTGACTCCAATGGCTCCCATTATTCTCCTGTCTCTATCTCTTATTACAAAAGCTCCATGAAAGGTCATAAATCTGTCTTCTTCCATTTTCATGACAGTGGCAATTTTTTTGAGGATAGAGTTCTGAAAAATCTGCAGCTTGATGCCATCCATAGCAAGATAAACGATTAATTGCCTATTAGCTCCGGCAATACCGACAGCAATAGGAGAATCACCGTCACTTCCTGCTATTTTAATGACCTCAATCGCCGCCTCAAGGGCAAACTCTAAAGTTATCATTCCGTTCACTCACCAAATTATTTTGGTGCTGATCAATATTATACAATTTTAGTATGAATTGTCAAATAAAAACCGCGTAGAACCTCGGATAAATACTGTAATTGAGCCGGAGGCGAGATTTGAACTCGCGACTTGCTATTTACGAAACAGCTACTCTACCACTGAGTTACTCCGGCAGAAACCTGGAGCGAGTGAAGGGAATCGAACCCTCACTTTAACCTTGGGAAGGTCACGTACTACCACTATACTACACTCGCATTAAGAGGATGAAATATTCTATTTTTTAATTATCCTCCCAAAGAAATTTTTAATCTTTTCTAAAAATCCCTTAAAAGATTGGGTTTTTATCTCTTCATTTCCTTCTTCTTCCGAACCTATAACTACAACTTGATTTTCTCCTTCTTTTACATATCCTTGTTCTCTAACTTTTTCTTCCCAATAAATATCTTTTTGAGTCTGAGAAATTCCAGCTTCTAAGTTTTGACCTTCTTGTTGTAGTATTTGGATTTCTTGCCTAAGCGACTCAACTTTTTCTCTTAGTTCTGCCCTTTTCTTAGTCATTCTGTAGTTAGAGATCAATAATAAACCAACGAAGAATAAGATTAATCCAAAAAATATAACTTGGAAAACAACTTCTTCTCTCTTCTTTCTTTGTGTTTTTGACTTTGCTATCATAAGGATATTAGATTATTAAGAATAATTTTTGTGAAAAAAATAACAGGTCAAAGATTATTTAGATTCGTTTGGATTACTTTAATAAGTTTGGTAATTTTGAGCATGGTTCTATTTACAGTGCTTCCTCTTTTTTAATCCTAGTAGAGTTTTAGCTAGCATTCAACCCTTAAACATTTCCAAAAAAACCTTAGAAGGAATATTGACTATTCCTTTTTCTTTTAGTTTCTTTTTGCCCTTTTTCTGCCTTTCTAACAACTTTTTCTTTCTAGTAACGTCTCCCCCATAGAGAGGGGCTGTTACATCTCTTCTTTTAGCTCTAATTGTTTCCCTGGCTATAATCTTGCCAGAAATCACTGCCTGAACAGCTACAGTAAAAAGTTGTGGCGGTAAAATATCTTTTAGTTTTGAAACGATTCTTTTTCCTTCTTTATAGGCTTCTTCTTTTTCAACAATTTTCGAAAAGGCTTCTTCCTTGCGACCGGCAATCAAAACGTCTAACTTAACTAAATCAGCTGATCTATTTTCTAAAACTTCATAATTCATTGAGGCAAAGCCCTGGGTAACTCCTTTTAACTGATCAAAAAACCCAACGATTATTTTTCGCAAAGGAGCTTCATAAGTCAAAAACAACCTTTCTGGACTTAGATATTTAGTATTTACATGTTTTGCTCCTGAATTTTGTAAAATCTCCAAAACAGCTCCCAAGTAATTGTTTGGGGTAATTACTTCTAATTTTACCCAGGGTTCCTGTATTTCTTTAATTTGCGATGGATCTAGCCAATCACCAGCTGAAAAGATGAATTTTTCTTTATCCTTTTTATCAATAACTTTATAAACTACAGAGGGCGTTGAAATTATCAAATCTAAACCAAATTCTCTCTTAATTCTTTCAGAAATTATTTCGGCATGCAAAGAACCTAAAAAACCGCATCGAAAACCCCGTCCTAAAAGTTCTTTTCTTTCTCTTTCAAAAGCTAAAGAAGCGTCACTCAGTTTTAACTTATTTAGAGCGTCTTTTAAGGCTTCGAAATCATCTGGATTTTTTGGATAGATTGAAGCAAAAACCATTGGCTTAGGCGTTTTATATCCTGCCAAAGGCTCAATCTCCTTTTCATCTGCACTTGCTATTGTCTCACCCACTCTAACCATTGCTGGGTCTTTAATGCCAGTAGCTAAATATCCCATTTGGCCTGACTCCAGTTCTTTGCAAGATTTTAGCTCAGGGGAGAAATATCCTACTTCTTTTATCTGAGTTTCTATCCCAGCCTGAATTAAATAAATTTTTTCAGCAGAACTAATCTTGCCATCAAATATTCTTACGTAAGTTATTACTCCTTTATAAGAATCGTATTTTGAATCAAAAACTAAAGCTTTCAAAGGTTTTTCAACATTAATCTTTGGCTCTGGTATTTTTTCAATTACAGCTTTTAAAAGCTCCTCAACATTTGTTCCTAATTTAGCTGATATTTCAAAAATATCTTTTTCTGGAACATCTAATATCTTTGCAATATCTCTTTTTGTCTCCTTGGTTCTAGCATGAGACGAATCAATTTTATTCACTGCTGGGATAATAACCAGGTTCTGTTCTTTAGCTAATTCTAAATTAGCTAAAGTTTGAGCCTGAATTCCCTTGGTAGCATCTACTAATAAAATGCCGCCTTCTACTGCAGCTAAGCTCCTGGAAACTTCATAAGTAAAGTCTACATGGCCTGGAGTATCTATTAAATTTAAAATGTAGTTTCCAAATTCCATTCTTACAGGCTGCATCTTAATTGTGATTCCTTTTTCTCTTTCCAATTCCATCATGTCTAAAAATTGAGAGCGCATTTTGGCTTCAGGAATAGTTTTTGTTAATTCCAAAAATCTATCAGCTAAAGTTGATTTTCCATGATCAATATGAGCGAAAATTACAAAATTTCTTATAGAATTCATATTCATTTTGCTGTAACTATTTTTCTGTTTAAAACAAATACAGAGATAAGAAATTGAAAAATGGTACTGATGGAAACTGCCAGGGGCAAACCAAGAATAGAAATATCATTGATTCCTTGAAGGGAAAAGACTTGCGTAAATGTATTATGGAGCCAATTACCTAACCAAGATTCACCAGGAAAACTTAAGATGTTTACCAGATAAAAACTTAGAATAATATTCAAAATCATTGAAACAATAGCAATTAAGGTTGGGGTTTTGGTATCTTTAAGCGAGAAAAATCCTCTGAATATTAAAGGGATTAAAGCTGCTGCAAAAATACCAAAAGTGAACAAACCCAAAGTTGCTGCTGTTAGACTAGAAGCTGT